>JAFIGC010000078.1 GCA_020831635.1 Verrucomicrobiota bacterium
TCATCGTGGTCACCCCCATGTAATGGGTGGCCGGGGGCACAACCCGGATGCCCCGGGGCATGCCCGTCAGCGTGCGGGTGTCGTGGCGGAAAACCCGGTAGGTGCCGCTGGAGGAGACTTCCTCCACCTCCTGCCCCAGACTGTATACCCCCATCTGAACTTTCTCCATGGGGGAGAAATGGGGTTTGGTCGCATCATCGATTTCCCCGCCGGACTGGCCGCTCATGATGGAAAAATAATGACCGTATTCGATGCCTTCGTGGTTGTCGAAGTCCGAAACGTATCCCCCGGGACGGCTGTCCCGGCCATAAGGACTTGTGGCGTCTGTGCGCCAGTAATAGGCGTGGCCCAGACCCATGTTGTGGCCGATCTCATGTCCGGCGGTGCGCAGGCTGGTGTAATTTGACAACAAATGGGCGCCCTGGGACCCAATATATGCCTGCCCCGCATAATTAAAGTTGCTGGCGGGCCGGGTCACAATGATGTCAAGATTGTACTTGCTGTAGTCAAACCCCTGTTTGCTGGCTTCACTGCGCGCATCCGCGAGCAGCGCGCCCATATTGGAGTAGTCTGTGCCCACCTTGGGCAGCTTGATGAAGACGATGTCCATGAGGCTCCCGCCTTCGGTGGTCCCTTTGTCGGCGATAAAATAGACCTGATTCTTGCTGTTGTTGCGGTAAAATTCGCTGGTGACCGTCATGCGGCTCACCGCGGTGCTCGCGGTGATGGGGTCGGAGGTCTCGTCCGCGAATTGGGCGATATAATACAGGACCCGGTTGGGCCCGGTGCGATTGGGGGCCAAATCGGCGGTTTCTCCGCCCTGCACCCCGTCGAGATTCCCGTCCTCTTCCGGTGACCCCGCCACCACCAGTTCATCATCGATCGCCACGCCGGAAATAAAAATATCATGACGGGTTTGCAGATCCCGCCATGCCCCGGTGGGATGGGCGCGGAACACCTCCCCGTTCAATTGCACCTCGTAGCCATAGCCACCGCCGTTGCTCCCGGGAACGGGCGAGGAGCAATAAACCCCAAAAAAACCGCGCCCTTCCACATGCCGCTCCAAATGGGTTCGGGCTTCCGCGGGAAAGCGGGCCAGCACCTCCGCGGGCAGCGCCAACGCCAACAAAGTCTCCGGCCCCTCCATCCGCAGGACCTCCCGCAAGGTTTCGCCTCTGTCTCGCGCCACCGCCACCAACGCTTCTCTTCCCACAGGGGACGGGTTCCCCTCCCAGCGAGCGAGCGTCTCCACCAACTGCAGGCCTTGTTGACGGGCCATCTGACCCGGAGCGACCCGCTGCACCTCCTCCGCAGACACCTGTTGCTCCATTGCATGATGCACACTCCCGGGGGGGAGGGTCGAAACCTTCCAGAAACAAAACGCAAGAGTCAAGGCAAGCAGCGCACGGGTTTTGGTTTTCATATAGACTCCTCAAGTTACCCTGGAAGGGATACCATGTTTAATCGTAATTTCGTTTACAGTTAACATGAGGCCTTGCAACGACGTGGTCGTTGCCTGGCGAAGACATCCGTTAAAGATACCCCTTTCAAAACATGTTGTGTAGTTGCATTTTGCGTTCAATTGAACGCATTTTGCGAATCGTGAGGAAAGCTGAAATCCTCCGCCTCATCGAGAATCTGGCTTTCGGAGGAGAAGCTTTCCATGTCGGGAGCGGCCTCCTCTCGCCAGAATGCCCATTGCGTCCAGGATTGGGTGTCGGTTATGGAGAGTGTGTCGATCCAGACGCCTCCATTGTCGGGGTAAAAGCTACCGCTGCCAAGGTGAAATCGCACCTGCACGGTTTCGCCCGCGTAGGCGGCCAGAGAGACATTGTGGTTGGCCCAGCTTAAAGAAAAGTTATCATTCACGCTGTGGAGGGTGTCGAAACTCTCCCCGCCGTCGGTGGAAATTTGCAGGGAGAGGGTGGCACTGCCCAGGCGGTATTGCATCGAAAAGGTCAGGGTGGAGGCGGCGGTAGGTATGAAGCATTCGCTGAAGTCCAGGGTGGCGGGACCGGCGGGGCCCGCAAACCAGACTTGACCCCGGTTGACGTCCGTGACGATTTCCCAGTCTTGGGCGATGACATGGGGGCGATCCGCCAGCTTGAGCGTGAGATTGCCGGATTGTGTGTCCAGTCGGTGAAGGCGGATGGCGCTGATCTCATCGGCGCGGTGGCGGGGGAAAATCCAGGGGAGGGTGACGCTCTGGTTGGCGGGGGCGGAGGGGGCCGGTGTCAAGGCGAAAGGCATCAGGGCGGGGCGGATCCCAACCAAAACGGAGCTCACGGCTCCGCCGGGGATGCCGCTGGCGGAGAACCACCCGTCGTTGGTGCCGCCCCATCCGTACTGGATGTGGTAGAGGGGCGTTCCGCCATCCATGTCGAGACCGTCCGCGACCACGGCATGACCGGGGATGGTGATCATGCCCGGATATCCATCGAGCAATTCCGCCTGCAGTGCCGCCTCCGCACCGCCGCCGCTTACTTCTTGCGGGTTTTCCATAAAGTGGCTCAGGGAAAGTTGTTGACCCAAAAACAGGGTGTTGGCGGAGGTTTCGTCCGCTTCGATGTTGGCGTGTTTGGCCACCACGAGATCCCACATCAGTTTGGAGACCGCATCTGCGGCCTCGGGCTGATTGTAGCCGAAGACGCTGTAGCCCGGCAGCATATTGTCCCAGTCATAGACCGTGTCGAAGGTGACGCTGTAACTTCCGGTAAATTCCCCTGCGGTGTCGCTGTAGGATTCCCCGCCGACGCCGTGGAGGGGCCAGCGGTGATGGTTGAGGATTTGGGCGTAGGCGGTGGCGACACAGCCGACCGGGGCGCGTCCGTCGTAGCCCGACGGGGCACCCGTCACTTCGGGCATGAGGAGATTGTAGGGGTTGGTCTGATTCCAGGCGGTGCTCAGCATGGGGGAAACATAGGTCTCGGACTGGGGCGCCGGTTCGGACGTGGACATTGGTTGGGGAAGCGCGGCGGACTCCAGTCGTTCGGGGATGGATTCCAGATACGCCACCAGAAAGGCGCGCAACGTGTTCGTCCCGGTATCCGCAAGGGAAAGAGGCGCCTGCGCACTGAAGCCCAGCACCAAGGGGAGGCTCGAATGTATCACGGATTACGACATATTTCCAAAGTGTTTCGGAAGTTTACTTCTTTGTAAATAACTCACGGCTTCAGATGATGAACTTCCACCGCAAAGAACTGCAAGGATTCTTCGTCCAAGGTTTTTGGGGCCCGGATGCGGACTTTTTCGCGAATGCCGTCTCCTACGGGGGTCACGGAGAGGGGGGGAAGGTTCGGCTCCGTCCAGGCGGCGGCGATGATATCGGTGCCGTGGCGTATTTGTGGCCAGGCATGACCGTCCATGCGCCGATGGTAGATGAGTTCGGGGTAGGCTCCGGGCGTTTCCAGAACAGGGCGGGGCGGTGGTTCCTGAGGATGACCGCCGTAGGCGAAGAGTTGGAAGTTGGTGAGAGTGGTGCCGGACGGGATGGCTTCGGGCGCGGCCTCGGGATCATCGTTGCCGCCATAAAAGACTTGCTGCCAGTCGGCAAAAGCGGTGGACGGCGTGGCCGGACGGGTGAGAAATACGCGATGAACGGCTTCTTGCGAGAGAGCGGTGTCGTAGATGCGGTAATCGTCGAGATGGCCTTTGTAAAATGTACCCCAAACTTCCCCGATGCGCAGGCCGGGTCCGGTGGACCAGTGTGATTCGAAAGCGGGAACAATGGTTTTGCCGGTGGCGGTGTGCCAGAGCCGTCCGTCGCGGTACACGCGCAGGGTGCCGGCGGCGGGGTTCTTCACAAATGCCCAATGTACCCAAGTGTTTAAAAAATCGGTGACTTCGGGTGTGGCGGCTTCATCGTTCACACCGTCTGAGCGTCCCATGCGAAAAATACGGCGTGGGGCGTTGTTCCAACCGGGGGCGAGCACAAGTCCGTCGGCACCTTCTTGGTGTGCCCAGCCGAGCCCGGTGTTTTTGGGCATGCCGTTTTCGCCATCCAGGGCCCGGGTCCAGAAGCTGATGGTGAGCCCATTGGGAAAGTTGCGTTGCAGGGGGACGTTGATCCGTTGGTCGATGCCATTCAACACGGCATATCCGCGTCCTTCCTCCTCGGTGAAGGTGACGGTGCCGGTGATGGCAAGGTCGGAGGGCGAACTGTCCTTGAGGGTTCCGTCGTTGAAGGTGAGCCGGAGAATGAGATGGGGATCGAGTCCAGGCTGTGGCGCGGTCTGGGGATCGAGGAGCGGGAGATACGACCATTCCGAGGCCCCGGCTGCATTCACATGGCGGGCCCGCAGTCGCAGAGGTCCGATTCCAAGGTCGGGCAAAGTCCAGTGATCCGATCCACCCGGCACCAGAGCGAGGTTGACCCAGTCGCCGGTTTCTTTCTGACGTTGGAGTTGCAGAGGGTTTTCGGAGATCGTCCAATCCAGACCCTCGTGGTCAAGTTGCGGGGAATCGGGTAAGGCGGGTGGAGCGGGAAATACGCGTAACACGGGTTGGTTTTCGGCATCCTGGGCACTGAGGCTGTGAAACCCCACCGCGCTCCAGAGCGGGGTGCTTGCGGTGGGGTGCTGCAGGCGGTACAGGGTGGGGTTTTGGGGCGGATCCGTCAATGAAAACACCCGGAAGTCTCCCACACTGTGGGTGTCGTAAGTCTCCGGGGCGGCGGAAGTTCCGGCCGAGTCGTAATCCGGTCCCCGCAGCAACATGCCGGGCAGGGGGATTTGGACCAGTTCCACCACATTGCCGCTACCCTGCACATGGCTGACCCGCATCCGAATTTCCGTGGCGGCGATGTGTCCGTACAGTCCTCTCAGGGGGGCGGGATCAAAAATCAGCCCCCAGACGCTTTGCACGTTATCGCCGTCGATTTGCACCCGGGTGACCCGCTGATTGTCGGCAAAATGAAAGCCCGAGCGAAGGCTGGTGGTGCCGGTGTTCAGGTTGCGGTTCCACTGCATGTCATCCACGGGGCGCAAATCCAGTGGACCGGTGAGGCCGACCACGAGATGATGTTCCCGCATCGTTTCCTGCAGTCCATTGGAGAGGGTCAGTTGCAGGCGGTATTCGCCGGGGGCACTAAAGGTGGCGGTGGTGACGGAGGAGGTGGGGTCTTCAATCAGAATGCGCCCGGGGCCGGAAATTTTTCGCCAGAAAACACGCGTGCCTTCGGGGAGAAGCGTGGCACTCAAATCGAGAGGAGTTCCAAAGGGGTGATAAAGATCGGCCTGGATTTCGCCGGAGGGGGCCGGGTGCGTGAGATCCGGGGAACTGGTGTACAAGTTGATGAAGGCACCGCGCTCCTGCCAGAAAAGTCCATTCCAGGGGCGCGTGGGGCGTTCGTCAAAATGCAGTTCGCGGGTTTCCGTGCCCCGTGTGTCTTCGACCACCACCTCATGGGCATGGTTGCTCTCCGGTCGGTTGTTGAGCCAGCCCCCGCCGCCATCTCCATAGGTGGCCCGTTCCACAAACGTGGCCGAAAGCCAACTGTCGCGGTTGCGCAGGATGGGCTGGTGGTCGTACGCGGCGGGGATGACGTTGTCGGTGGTGTTGAGCGCGCCATTGAGCAATTCGGTGCGGGCGTGGTGGGAGGCCTCGATGATAGGTCCGGTGATCTCCCCGGTCTTGAAACCGAACACCCAGAGGTTGCCGCCCTGGTTGACGAGGTGGGGCATTTGCATTTCCGTGTTGATCTGGCGCATCCAAGCGGAGATGCCGTGCAGTTCGATGGCCGCATGGGGACGGTTGGGGGTTCCCTGCGAGGTGCCGGGCAGCACCAATACATTTTCGATGAAGAGCCGGGCTCCGGCCACGGGATCGTTTTGAAAAAGCGGTCCCTGCGTCCACCACACATCCTGCAGGATGAGGTCGATGCCGGCCCGCAACTCGATCATGCGTGTGTGGGTGTGGTTGCCGTCGGGCAAAAGCGCCCCCCAGTTGCCGTGGATGCGGCGGATGAGCACGGCCGGATGATCGGAATCCTCGAGGACGAACAAGGGGAGGGGATCCGGTTCGCCCATCCGCAAATCCCGTTTGCGGTTGTTGTCCGCCGTCACCGTGATCCGGGCGAACTGTCCCTCGATGCGCCGGATCGAGGGGCCGATCACCAGGGTGTTGCTGACCCGAAAATGGCCGGGTTTGAGCACGAGGGTGGTCGCTCCGGAGTTGAGGGCGGCTTGGAGAAGTTGGGTGTGGTCGTGATAACCTTCTGGGTCGACAATCAACCAATCGTCGGGCGCATCCAGGGGAACCTCGGGAATGGGTGGCACCTCCAGCCGCAGGCCCCGTGCGGGGGCGTCCGGCCATTTCGACAGCCGGGAGAGGCTGTGAAAGTCATCGGAAAAGGTGTCCGGGGATTTGAAGCCGTCCGCATCCAGAAGCAGGTGTCCGTATCCCGTGAATTCCACGTTGCGCAGGAGGGCGGACCCTTTTTGCAGGTCCAAGGCGGCGTCTTCGGGCAGGCCGCCGGATAGTTGGCTGTCCGTCAGGGTGATCAGGGTGCCCTCGTGCAGGCTCACGAGCGCGGGAACGGTATTTTGGCTCACAAGGTTGCGGATGGAAAGCGGGTTCATGAAGACGCGAATCCCCGCCAGGGACTGCCCGGAAAGGGTGATGTTTTCGAACACGAAGGGCATCATGGAGGTCTGATGACTCAGATCGATCCCCACGCGGAAGCCCTCGACGGTCAGGTCGCGGATGGATCCGATCCCATTGGTGCGTCCCCGCAGATCGAGGCCGATGGCGGCGTCATCCGGAGCCAGCAGGCGGACATTGCGCACAAATCCGAGATTATTGCAGAAAAATTTGAGGGCCGTGGCACCCGGATTGCCCGTGCCCACATTCACAGTCAGGTTTTCGATGCCGTTGAGAAAGGCGTTGTTGGTCCAGCGGTTTTCGTTTCCCTCGATCAAGTCCTCGGCAAACCAATCGATCAGCGGGAGCGGTTGGTCGGGATCTTGGAAAGGGGCGGCGTGGTCATCCAGGCGAAGGACCACGCCATCCCGGGACTGGCCCTGCAGTAGAATCCACCCCAAGCCCTCTTTGCGTACGGAACCGATGATCCGATCTGTCAGGCGGTAGGTGCCATTCGGGAAGTAGAGGATGGCCGGGCTTTCCTGCAGGTCGTCGCGGGTGTCGGCTTTGAGCAGGGTGACCATTCGTTGCAGGGCGGGGGTGGCGTCGATCAAACCATCGGGATCCAGATTCGGAATGAGGCCGTCTTCATCCGACAGCGTGTGGGCGGTCACATCCACGACCAGATCACTTCCCGAAGGATAAAGGATTTCCGCTCCGTAAAGCGGTAACAAAAAGGCCAACACCAAAATCATCTTCATTTTCATACGGGCATCCTACCCACGCGACCTTCCTTTGTTTCGCGAAATATCGTGCAACCTTGCGCGAACGGTGTGGGTTAACGGTTGAATGAATTTTGGATGTCCGAATGTCCTGGAATTCGGTTAGTATATGGCCATTCGCACCAGAACGCTTCCGTTTTCAGATTTCTCGTTTTTCATCGGATACCTGGCATGGTTTTGCGGGGTTACGCTGACTCCGTGTTGCGTCTTGTGCTTTGCTCTGTTACAGAATATATCCCAACCCATGAACAATTTCCCTTACCCCTCTTGGTTAAATGACGCGGTCTTTTACGAAGTCTATCCCCAAAGCTTTCAGGACTGCAATGGCGATGGCATTGGCGATTTGCCAGGCGTGATCCGGCGTCTGGACTACATCCGCTCGCTGGGCTGCAACGCCATCTGGCTGAATCCCTGCTTTGAATCCCCCTTTGAAGACGCGGGGTATGACATTTCCGACTTCTACAAGGTCGCGCCCCGTTACGGCAGCAACGCGGATTTGGCGCGGCTCTTTGAAGAGGCCCATGCACGGGGCATGAAGGTCTGTCTGGATCTGGTTGCCGGCCACACCTCGACAAAGCATCCCTGGTTTCAGGCTTCCGCGCGTGCGGAGCGGAATGAAGATTCCGACCGTTACGTCTGGACGGACAGTGTCTGGACGAATGTACCGCAGGGGCTCTCGCAAATCAGCGGTTACGGAGAGCGGGACGGAAACTACGTCAATAATTTCTTCCATTTCCAGCCCGCCCTGAACTACGGGTTTGCCAAACCCGACCCCGCCCAGCCCTGGCAGTTGCCCGTTGACCATCCGGTTTGCCGCGCGACCCGGGAGGAGATGAAAAACATCATGCGTTTCTGGCTGGACCAGGGCGCGGACGGTTTCCGGGTGGACATGGCTTCCTCGCTGGTGAAAGGCGATCCCGACTTTACCGCCACCATGGCCCTATGGGCGGAAATGCGGGAACTGTATGACCGCGAATACCCCGAAGCGGTGTTGATCGCGGAATGGTCCGACCCCGCTCGCGCCATCCCCGGCGGCTTTCACATCGATTTTCTCATCCATTTCAACTTTCCCGGTTACACCAGCCTCTTCCGGGCCGAACCGGACAGGGATCTTTTCCGAATTTTCAAGGATCTGGGGGGCAGTTTTTTTGATGCGGCGGGGCAGGGGAACATCCGGGTTTTTCTCGACGAGTATCTCCATCACCTCAAACTCACCGAAGGCCAGGGCTTCATTTCCCTGCCCACGGGGAATCATGACATCATGCGATTGGCGCATGGACGCTCGCCCGAAGAACTGCGGGTTGCGCTGGCATTTCTCTTCACCATGCCGGGGGTGCCGTACATTTACGCCGGCGACGAGATCGGGCAGCGCTATGTCGAAGGTCTCGTATCCAAGGAGGGTGGTTACAACCGCACCGGCGCGCGCTGTCCCATGGCGTGGGATGACACGCCCAACGCGGGATTCTCCACGGCCGATCCCGCCATGCTGTACCTGCCCATGGACCCGCGGTCGGACCGACCCACCGTGGCCGAGCAGGAAAACGACCCCGAATCGCCACTCAATTTGGTTCGGCGGCTACTGGCTTTGCGTCGGGAAAACGCGGCTTTGGGGAATGATGCCCCGTTCCAGCCGCTGTACGCGGAAGCCAACCGCTACCCCTTCGTCTACCTGCGAGGCAACCCGGATGATGGCGTGCTGATCGCGGTCAACCCCGCAGCACGCACGGAAACTTGCACCTTTTCGCTGGAGCGCTCCCATTCGCTGCGGCCCCTACTTTCCTCTCCGGCCACAATCGAAGCCGATGAAACTCACCTCACGCTGACCCTGCCGCCGGTCTCTTTCGGCATATGGGGGCTGGCGCCAGAGAAAGAAAAAGACCAATGAAACGTTTCCCCCTGACCCTTTTCTTCGCGTTTTTTCTGCTGAATCTATCGGCGGAACCCCTACAAAATCCTTCCACTGGAGATGAGATGTCCCCAACTGACGACACCCCGACCGCCCGTTGGCGCCTTCCCGATGGCTCCATTGTCGCCCCCCCGGAAACCGAAACCGTCACCGCCACCTCCGCCATCCTGCGCCCCGGCACCGAAGGCGTTCCCGTTTTCGCGCTTCCACTGGATGTGAAGGCGAACGATGTTTTGTCCCTACGCCTGCGGGTGGCTGCCAAACGGACCGATGCGGATGAAGGGGCGGACGGACAGGGGGGCGTGATCCTCTCCCTTTTTCCCGCCTCCTCCAAAAACAACTACAATCCCGATGCGGAACATCGGCAAATCGTCATCGTCGGCACCCAAGCGGAAAACATCCGGATCGCGGTCCGGCTGGGCGCGGATTATGCCGCCGGGGAACTGCTGCTGGTACCGACCCTTTCCTATTTTGACCGCACCTTGGTTGTCGATGAGATCGAATGGGCCGGACACGGTCCCGAGGCCAATCCCGAGGACCTCACCGCGAGTACCATCAGTTATCCCGGACAGGAAGCCGATGCCCCCTGGCGGGAAAAGGCGGCGGTAATGATCGAATCACATCGGAAGGCCGATTTGCGGATTCGCATTCTCGACCGCTGGGGCGAACCCGTGGAAGGCGTGGAACTCGACGTGGAACAAGTGCGCCACGCGTATCCCTTCGGCACCGCGCTGGTGGGCTCCCGCATCGTGGACGCGCCCCGTGAATTTTCGCCCGAATCCGGCATGACCACCGAGCAATGGCTGGCGGACAACGTCCGCTACCGCGCCGAACTGGAACGCAACTTCAACACCGTGGTCTTTGAAAACGAACTCAAGTGGCCGCAATGGAGTCGAGCCCAGGCCGTGGGGGTCCACGATCAGAATTGGACCCTGGGAGCCCTTGAATGGCTTCGCGAGCGCGAGTACGTCGTGAAAGGGCACCCCCTGGTATGGGGCAGTTGGCGCTTTACGCCCTCCTGGCTCCGGGAAAAAGAAGACGAACCCGAAGCCATCCAACGCGCGGCCTTGGCCCATATCCGCGACATTGCCACCGCCACCGGTACCCGCACCCATTATTGGGACGTGCTCAACGAACCCATGAGCCACCGCAATCTCATTGAACTGCTCGGTACCGAAAAGATCGTGGAGTGGTTTCAAACCGCACGCGAAGCCTTGCCCGGCAACCGGCTGGTGATGAATGAATTCGACTTGGTCGGCAATGGCGGCAATGCAAACCGGCGCGCCAATTTCCTGAAATTTTATCAGGAACTCCATGAAGCGGGCGCACCTCTCGATGTCATCGGCTTTCAAGGGCATTTCTGGTCCGATCGGTTCACGGCGCCCGAGAAAATCTGGGAGATCATTGACGAAGTTCACGAAGCCACCGGGCTGCCCCTGATGATTTCCGAGTTCGACACCAATTTCCCCAACGAACAGCTTCAGGCCGATTATTATCGCGATTTCCTCACCGCCTGGTTTGCCCACCCCGCCACCGAGGCCTTCATCATGTGGGGCTTTTGGGGCGGCGCGCACTGGATGGGGGACGCAGGGTCCATGTTCCGCAGGGACTGGAGCGAAAAACCCAATCTCGCCAGTTACCGCAAGCTCGTGTACAACGACTGGTGGACCCGCGCGATCCTGCAAACCAATGCCGAGGGCTTGGCCGATTTGCGGGCCTTCCATGGTCGGCATCGCATCACCTTGACCCCCGCCGAAGGAGGACTCCCCATCACCCGCACCATCGATCTGCCCGCCGAAGGGCGGACCGTGGAGATCGTGATGCCCTGAGGCCTCGAACCGGATGCCAACGACCCTGAAATGAAACCCCGTCCCCATTTGCACATCGATGAAGCCGCCCCCGTCGAGTGGGTGTGCGAACGCGAATCCGTTCGGGTCGGGGTCACCCTCAAGTACATTCGTTATTTCTCGCATGAGATGGGCGAATTCCCGTTGTGGATGGCCGCCATCCTTGCGGTGCCGGAACAGGAAGATCCCGCGCCCGCTTTGTTGCATTTGCATGGGGGCGCACAATCCGCCAATGCGGAAATCGCGCACGCCTGGGCCAAACGCGGGTTTGTCACCCTGTGCCCGGATTGGAGCGTTCCGGCGCAGGTGCCTCAAGCGGAACATGCCACCCGCTGGCCGGACGGGATTGCCCCGGTCCACAATGCCCGGTTGGAGGCGGAAGCGGCCACGATTGGCCATGTGGTCCGCGGGACGCGTCGCGGCATTTCGCTCTTGCGGGTTTTGCCCGGGGTGCGCTCCGACCGCATCGGCATGGCGGGCATTTCCTGGGGCGGGCTCATGACCTGGCTGGTCAACGGCACCGACAGCCGTTTGTGCGCGGCGATCGCGGTGTACGGTTCCGGCTTGGCCGCCAACCGTCCCGCCTCCGCATCCTGGCGGGCCTCCTTTCAGCCGGAAACCGTTGCAGACACCCAATGCGCTCCCATCCTGCACCTCAACGGCACCCACGATTTTTTCGGACATCTGGACACCTCGGAGGCCCTGCTCCAGAAGGTGGGGCCCGCCGCACGACGCTTGTACGTGCCCAACGAGGATCACGGACTCAATGAATGTGCCCGGGACTGCGCTTTCGCCTGGTTGCGGCTACATCTGCGCGGGGAGGGGACGCTTCCCCCGGAACCGGATTTGTTGCCGGGTCCCCGCAAACGCTTTTTTCACGCTTCGGATGCGGGACGGCGCGCCGTCTGGCGCGAAGTGGAACCGGAGAACCTTCCCGGAACGGGGAGATGGTTTGTCACCGAAACGCATCCCGACGGACTTGCTTTTTCCAGCCCCGTGCGGGAAGGCGCGCCCGGGAAATGTCCGCCGAGGTCTTGTATCTGGTCTGCGAAAACGGATGGCCTGGAGGGCTTGTTTTTGCGGTGGGAGATGGAGAACCTTGCGATCCACGCCCCCGCAAACGGTCAATTGCGCCTGATCAACGGCGGGGTGGATGCGGATCCCGCCCGAAACCGGATCCGCGTATTTGTTCGCACCGATGCCGTCTGCCCGGAATTGGCCAAAGGAATACAGGTGACGTTTTCCGCGCCCGCCGAAACGACCCTGAATCCAAGTCTGTTCACGGCCCCCGAAATTGAAGACGGGCACCGCTGGAATGCTCCAGACAAAATTTGCAACCCATCGGGTGAACAAACGCATTTTTTCGCCTTTTCCCAGTTCCAGAGGCCCCAAAACGCGCCGAATGCCGAAGGGGACGCGGGTGAAAAAGTCCTGGATCCCTTCGCCATTTGCGTGTTGTGCTTGGAAATCGTCAGTCCCGACCCGCATCCCGAGGAATTGCGTCTACTCGCGGTGGATTTTCGCTAATTTTGCAAGGTTGCGTAAAGGGTACGTTTACAGTAAGGGGTCTCTGGTTTACGGTGCCCTCATGAACGCAAAATACCTCCCATCTTGTTTGATTCGCTTGGCATTTCTCGTGACGCTTTTGCGTCCCGGTTATGCGGGAACCCTTGTCGAAACCCGCTTTGGGGACCGCGATGCGCTGGCGCCGATTGAAGACACCGCGGACGGGCGGATTCAGGGGGTGCTACCTGAAGGGGTTCTCGAAGACTCGGCTTGGTCCGGCATCGGGGTGGAATATCGTTTCGAGGAGGATGCGCTGGGCGGGGGACTCGCTTGGATTGAGGCGCGACTGGCCGGGGGGGACCGGGGACAGGCCCAATTGAAATGGAATTTGCCGGAACTCAGCGAGCCGGGTCGGTATCGACTGGAGGTTCTGTTGGCCGGGGCCGAAAACGCGGCCGTGACCTTTGCCATTCGCTCCACCTCCCCCCCATATACGGCCCATTGGGAACAGACCTTGCGTCCGGGCGCCTACCGACAGTCGCACAGCTTGGATTTTGCGCTCCCGGCCATTGAAGGGGAGGTGGCCCTGATTGCCCACATGGGACGCCGGGGCGTGCTGTATTTTTATGACCTGTCCCTCTCCCGCCGGAGCGAGGCCGATTTGGCCGCCGAGCGGGAACGTTTGCTCGCGGATGCCCCCGGCAATTTGTTGTCCGCCTCCGGTTTTGCCCTCGGCTTGCCATCCGCCTGGTCCACCGGCAACCACCACTCCCGACTCCATGACGTGCGGGTGGACGCGGCAGAGGCGGTTTCGGAACGGGGCACGGTCCCCTTGCTGTTTGCCTCTCGCCGCGAGGGAAGGCCCGTGAAATTATATTCCGCCCCCATCGAGCCGCTGTTGCGTGATGAAGCCCACACGCTCAGTTTCTTTCTCAGGGGCGAGGTTCGGGACGGTTCTTTCGCGGTGCGGGTCAACCAGCGCACGCTGGCCTCCACGATTTTGCCAAATTCCCCGGACGAATGGACTCGGGTCAGTCTCACCTTTTCCCCGGATCTGACCGCACCCTGGCATGTGTTGGAGTGGAGCCTGGACGGGGAGATCGAACTGGACGGGTTGATGCTGGAGGTCGGACCGGAGGCGGGGGATTTTATGCCGTCCGCACCCGCCGAAGTGGCCCTGGGCGATGATCAACTGAGCAATCATGTGCTCTTGGAGGGTGTGGACGAGGCCCGGATTGCTTTTGCCGTCAGCCGGGCCCGGTCGGGCGATGTTTTGCAGCTTCGCGTCCATGACATTGAGGGACGCGAAGCCATCCTGCCCGCGATCACGCTGGACGGCAGCCCCGTGCAACGGGGAACCGCGTCCCTTGAAGAGGTTTTTTCGGACCGACCTTATGGTCCTTTTCGGGTTGAGGGACAGGTCTTGCGTGAAGCGGAGACGGTCAGCCTGCCGGTGGAGCGGGTGGTGTATCGACTGCGCAAGCCCCGTTTTTGGGGGCAACGCGCCCCGCAGTCCCGCTTTGGAAATCATATCAGTTTGTTTGAGCCGCATCTGCACAGTTCCAAAGCCATCGGCATGAACTGGGTGCGATTGCACGGACCCAACGGACGGCTGGTGTATTGGTCGGCGGTGGAACCTCGGCCGGGAGAATGGCAGTTTCACCGCGAGGAACTTCAACGATTTCTGGACGCGGACATGGAGATTGTCGGTTCCTGGTTGCATGTGCCCGGTTGGGCGCGCATTGAGCGTCAGACCAGTGACGGTTGGCTGGACAACTGGTGGCAGCCGCGGGATTATGATGAATTCACCGAGTACGTCCGACGCGTTACGGAGGCGCATGCCGATCAGATTTCCCACTGGCAGATTTGGAACGAACCCTGGGGCGATTTTTGGATTGGGGCCTGGCGTCCCGAACTGGGACCCCGCGAACAGTGGCATCCCGGCGATCAGCCGGAGGAGGACTTTGCCCGCTTGAGTCGTATGGCGTATGAAGCCGGAAAAGAGACCTTGCCGTCCGTGCAGGTGCTCGGGGTCAACGCCACCATCGGCGAGCGCGGCAAAAACTGGATGCGCCGCATGTTGGATCTCGATGTGGAAGAACACAGTGACATCATCACCTTTCATGCCTACACCGGCGGCGGACTGCGCGGCATTCTCGGCACGCAACCGGAAGGCATGGTCCACCGTCTCAATGCCCGCGTGTTTCGTCCGCTGGAACGAAAACTCAACGGACGTGGCGAGCGTCCCATCTGGCTGACCGAAGGCAATGCCCTGCCACGAGGCCCTGACAGCGGCATGTACGTGCACACGCTCAACGGAAAAACCACCGATCCGGTGGTGTTGAGGGAAAACCGTCAGGCGCTGGTGGTCTATCATCTGCAAAACTTCGCCATGGGGACGGAGAAGATCTTCAGTTACGCGCAGAATGCCACCGGGGCCTATTATCAAATGCCCTCCGGCATTTATTGGGGCGCATTGGGACAGCCCGGAGGAGAATTGAATCCGCAGGCCGCCGCGTTTTCCACCATGGCCTGGCATTTGGAGGAAACCACCTTCGAAAATCAGTCGGTGTCCGAGGCCGGCGTCCATCGTTTCGTATTCACCCGCAAGGATGGAACCGGAAGCGTGGCCGCCTTGGTCGCCATGGACCCGGTGGCGGAGGCGGTGGCGTTGCCAGAGGAAGGTTCTCTAAAATTCGAGGATCTGTTCGGCAACCCGATCAACGGACAATCCGTCCGCCTCGAACAACTGCTGTGGGTGGTTACGGAAACCGAGGCCGAAGCGCTTCACGAAGCGTTGGATACGATTTTGCCCTGAATGAGGTTCAGCGCAACGGATTCAGGAGAATAACTTTTTGATTTTTTGCCCGCGGTCCTCGAAGATTTTGACGAGTTGGGGTTTGATGAAAAATCTGTGTCCGAATCGGCAAACGGGGGCGGCATAGTCCACTTCGTCGCGCACCAGGGTGCCGCCGTCTTGGCTTTCGAACATATGTCGATGGTGCCATTTTCGGTAGGGGCCTTTGAGTTGGGTGTCCACGAATTCGTGGGGCGCATCCATGCTTTCGATGCGGGCGACCCATTTCAGGGGAATGCCTTTCACCTTGAGATGATAGGTGATTTCGGTTCCCGCTTCCATGATTTCGGGCACCGGGGTCTGAATGCGCATCTTCTGGGCCTCGGGGGTCAATTTTTCGAGGTTGCCGGGGCGTTGGAAGAAGTCGAACACGCGCTCGATGGGCGCGTTTACCCATTGGGCTGCGGACAAATGATATTGTCCGCAACCGTTTTGGGTGAAGTGGATTTGGATGTCGGGATCTGGTGGAGTCATGCAGTTGAATCGTTTGGAAACGATCCAACTTACCGGATATCTCGATTCGGAGATCTCAGTCCATGCGCATGTGATCGGGGGCGGGACGTCCCGGGGCCCAGAATTCGATGAGGATTTCATCGTCCCGGTTGTCCGGGTCGTCGTCAAGTCCCAGAGCCCCTTTGGTGGTGGTGAAAACGCCGCGGAGGTTGATGCCGCGTCCGGAGGGTCTGGAATCGCGTATGGAGATCGGGCCGTTGAGTTCGAGGGTGCGTCCCTGATAGGAGACCACGGCGTTGGCGGTGGCGTTTCCGGTGAGGGTGACCTGGATTTCCAGATCCGGATATTCGTCGGAACCGTGGGTGCCGCCCAGCCGTTTGTCTTGGTGGGCGCCGCCTCTGACCTGCACGCGGTCGGAGGTGCCCAAGAGGGTGAATTTCCCGCGGCCTTGCGCATCGACAAGTCCTTCGCCTTTGGGATGGGCACGATAAAATTTGGGCCATTTTTTGGCGGTGGTGTCGCGCAAGGCGAGAACGCTGTGGTCGCGGTTCATGCCCTGATTGACGATGTACAGGCCTTCGAGCCCTTCCTGTGTTTCCCCGGCACCCGCGGTTCTGCGACCGGAAGTGGGATATTGGGGCTCGTAATCGGGCAAGGGAGGCAGGGTGTCCATTTCCAAGACCACATATTGGCCGTCGAGCGTTCCTCCGCCAAATGCGGATTGGGCGTTGTTCACGGGTTTGAATTTGTCGTGTTGGGTGGCACCGCCGACGAAGACGACGCGGGTTTTGTCCCCGATTTGAATGGATTCGGTGGCGATATTGGCGTTGCGTCCGCGGGAATGCCGTCTGATGTCGACCTCTCCCCCGCCGGGAATGGCGGAAGAAAAGCGGATATTGCGCCAGGGTTCGTCTAGAATGGCGATGAATCTTCCGCCGATGTAATCGCCGGCTTCGATGTCGAGGGTGTTGACCTTGGTGCTGCCGGTTTCGATCAGGCCAAAGGCGGAGCCGCCGCTGAGGAGCAGGGAGTTGTCCACGGCGGTGTCGAGCATGTCGATGCTCACCGAACTCGGGGCGTTTCGGTCAGCCAGATAGGCGATGAAAAGGGTGTAGGCGAGGGGCTCCCCGGTTTCGGTTTCGAGTTTGTTGATGTGGGCGAAAGAGCCCACGCCCGCGCCCCAGGTGCTAAAGGGCAGGCCGGTTTCGCGACCGGTGCGCTCTTTGATGGCCTCGCGGACGTTGCGGGTCAGGTCGTAGGGAACGTGGGCCATGACCGAGTTTCCGCCGTCGGACCAGGCGTATACGATGGTTTCGCCATTGCGGTCAAAGGCCACGGTCCGCGTGGAGGAATCGGAAACGAGTCGGGACCAGTTGGTACCCACGAATTGGGCGTCCCAACGGTAAAAACTGAATGCGCCCTGACGGTCGGGGTATCCGCTGATGATTTGGAAGCTGGGTTGGCGCCAGGGTTCCCAACCGGTGTTGGTGTTGCCGTCGCCGCCCCGGGCTTCGGCATGGGATTCGAAATCGACGCCGCGCACCCAACTGTTGGTGTAGCCGATGGTGGTGGCGCGCAGAATTTCGCCGTCGGGTGAAAAATGGTAGGCATTGGCACCCAAAAGTCCGATGTTGCCATCTTTGAGCAAACGGAGGGTGGGGGCGCCGTCGCGGCTGTCTTTGAGCATGAGGCACCATTCGAATCCGCTCAAATCCGAGCGCATTTTGCCAAAGAAAATGTCGTGAGGACCGGAGACGCCATCGGCGGCGGCGGGCCGGCTTTGGGTAAGGGCGCTGAAACGGTCGCCGGGAATGCCGGTGACATAAATACCTCCGCTTCCGTCGGCGACGATGTCGGTGAGGGTGCCCGATCCCCAGGGAAAGCGGACGGCGCCGAGGATGCGGTCATATTCCGGGGACAGCACGGTGATGAAGCCCGCGCCTTGGGTATGCTGCCAATTGGGCGGATTCGGGGAGTTGTTCCGCATGGGCATGTTGAAATCGGGGGCGGGGCCGTCTTCTCCCAGGACATTGACTTGAACGCCGGCGGGATCGAAAGTGGGGCCGAAAGCGTTGCCCGCGAGGAGCAGGGTGCCGTTGGGCAGGAAGGCGGCGCCGGAAAGATATTCGTCCCCGCTTCCGCCGATGTAGCCGGAGGCCAGCGGGGTGGCGGCGTCATTCGGGGAGTGATATTGCCGGGTGTATTGATGGAATCTGGTGTTGGCCGTGCCGATCAAGGGCAGGCAGAAGATGAAGAGGAAAAAATTGATTTTACATTTGGGTTGATGGGGTTTCATGAGAATACCTTTCTATTGTGAGGTGAGAAATTGAAGCATTACCATACATATTTTAGGTTGCGGCGGCAAGAGGGAAACAAAAAAAAAAGCCAAGGATGCCGATGCGGAGATCGGCGCTCCCGTCCCCCGATGCCCCGTGCCGATGCGGAGATCGGCGCTCCCGTCCCCCGTTACCCCAGCCGATGCGGAGATCGGAGCTCCCGTGGGTCTGTCATCAAAGGCTGGGGACGATTTCCCTGAAGAGGGCGTCGCTGATCAGGTAGGCGGGAGGACGTAATTTGAGGTGATCGCCATGGTCGGCGAGCCAGTTGTTGCGGGTCCATTCGGCCAAGAGTTCGGCCGGGATCAGTTCCCGGGGATGAAATCCGGTCTCGGCGGCGAATGTGGCTGGGGAAATGCCGCGGGTCAAGCGAAGTTCGGTGATCAGTCGCTCCCTGGCCTTGGCTTCGGGGGAGAGGCTTTCTTTGACCGTTTCCGGGGGATGTCCATGCAACCAGGCCTGCGTCCACAGGGTGAGATCGGCGGGGTTGGACCAGCGGGCGCCGTGGCTGTGCGAGTGCGCGGAGGGTCCGCAGCCCATGAATTCGCCTCCCCGCCAATAGTTGATGTTGTGGTCACAGGGATGTTTGCGGGTAAAACTGAAAAGTTCGTATTGGGTGTAGCCGAGTTCCCGCAGTCCATTGCGAATTTTCCGGTATTCCAGGTCCGCCTGCTCACCGTCCGGTTCTTGGAGAAACCCTTTGTCCCGCATTTCGGTGAAGGCGGTGCCGGGTTCGAATTCGAGGCTGTACCAACTCACGTGTTCGGGCGAGAGTTCGGCCAAGGCTTCGAGGTTGGTTTGCAGGGTGCTTTCGTCGCGCTTTTCGTTCTTTTGGGGGAGGGCGAAGAGCAAATCGACGCCAAGGTTGCGAATGCCGGCCTCCCGCAACAGGTGGAAGGACTGTCGGGCTTCCTCGGCGTTGTGAATGCGACCCAGGGCTTCGAGGGTGGGATTGTCGAAACTCTGCACGCCCAAGGAAACGCGGTCCACGGCGCTGTTTGCAATGAGGTCCACCATGTCCGCGTCCAGGGTGCCGGGATTGGCTTCGAGGGTGAATTCCCGGACCTTGGAGAGATCGACATGATCTTCGATGAGTTGCAAAAGGTGTTGCAGATCTTCGAGCGGCAATTCCGTGGGGGTGCCCCCGCCGACATAGAGGGTTTCGGGACGGAAGGCGGAAGGAAGGGCCCGCAATTCCGCTTCCAGGGCCCGCAAAAACCCGCGGTGTTTCAGGGAACGAAAATCGCGCAGGCGTTTGGGCAGGGTACCTTCGCCCAAGGGCACGATGTAAAAATCGCAGTACAGGCACCGGCGCACACAAAAGGGGACATGAAGGTAGAGACCGGGCATGGCGGGGGCGTTTCCGTGGCGTCTTACTGGACGGGGAGAAGACCGTCCCGGCGTAGCAGGGCGTCCGGATCGGGCTCGCGGCCCCGGAAGGCGGTGAACAAATCCATGGGGGGACGGCTGCCGCCTTTGGAGAGAATGTTTTCGCGCAGGGACTCGGCGGTGGCGGGGTCAAAAAGACCGTTTTCCTTGAAGACGCTGAACACATCGGCCTCCAGCACCTCGGCCCATTTGTAGCTGTAGTATCCGGCTGAGTATCCCCCGGAAAAAATGTGCTGAAACGAGGGGGACATGGCGGTGCCGGGATGGGGCGGGAACAGTTGGAAGTCGCGGGTGGCCTCCCGTTCGAAGGCGATCAAATCCGAGCCCAAGTCCGCCGGCGGGGTCGTGTGCCAGGCCAGATCGAGCAAGCCGAAGTTGAGTTGACGGGCTCCTTGATACCCTTTCAGGAACGACTGACTGGCTTGGATGCGTTCGATGAAGGCTTCGGGAATGGCTTCGCCGGTTTCGTGGTGCAGGGCGAATTCCCGGAGAAACTCGGGCTCCGTGAGCCAGTTTTCCATGAGTTGGGAGGGGAGTTCCACGAAATCCCAGAACACATGCGTGCCCGCCACGGAGCGGCAGGTGCATTCGCTGAGCAATTCGTGCAGGGCGTGTCCAAACTCGTGAAAAAGGGTGCGGGCTTCGTCAAAAGTCAACAATGCAGGCCCGTCCGAGGGCGGGGTGAAGTTTGCGACGATGACCACGTCGGGACGCTGCACGCCGCCATTCCAGAGGCCCTGGCCCAAGAGGTTGTTCATCCAGGCCCCCGGGCGTTTGGTGGGACGCGGGAAGGGGTCGAGGTACAAATGCCCGATCAACCGCTTGTCCCTCTGGTCTTCGACCCTGTAGGTTTTGACGTCTTCCCGGTACACGGGCAAGGCGTCGGTGGGTTCGAAATGCAAATGGAACAATTTCCGACAGAGCGCGAACACCGCATTCAGGGTGGATTCGTATTCGAAAAAGGGGCGCAAGGCCTCTTGATCGAGGTCGTATTTGGCCTTTTTCAGTTTTTCGGCATAGAAGGCGAAGTCCCAGGGATGAAGCTCGCTTTCGCCCGTGAGCGATTCTTTGTGGACTCGGATTTCTTCCAAGTCCTTGCGGGCCGCGGGCATGACCACGGGGATCAAGCGGTCGTAGAAGGCGTTCAGGGTTTCCAGATCACGGGCCATGCGACGTTCCAGGACATAGGTGGCGTGATTTTCATAGCCCAAGAGTTTGGCGCGTCGGTCGCGAAGCTCCAAAATTTCCCGAATCAGTCGGAGATTTTCGAATTCTCCTTCCACGCAACGCGTTTGGTAGGCCAGATACATGCGCTTGCGCAATTCCGCGTCCGGGGCATAGGTCATGAACGCAATGAAACTCGGCATATCGAGGGTGAATTTCCATTCACCGCCGCGATTCTCATTTTCCGCGGCTTTTCGGGCGGTGGAGCGGGCCCCCGCGGGCAGCGGCTCCACCACGCGTTCATCGTCCACCCAAATCGCATACGCTTGGGTGGCTTTGAGGACGTTTTCCGCGAAGTTGGGGGCGCAGACGCTGAGTCGTTGGTCGATTTCCCTCAAGGTTTTTTGGTCATCGGGGGGCAAAAGCGCACCATTTCGGGCAAAATGGAGGTGATGATTTTCCAGCGCGGTGCGTTGTTCCGGAGCGAGGTGCAATTCCTGCCGCTGGCGGTGGAGCGTTTCCACCCGGTTTGAGAGAACCGGGTTGAGGCTCACATCGTTGCCGAATTTAGCCAACATGGGCGGGATTTCCCGACTCAAGGCCTGTAATTCCGGGCCGCCATCCACGTTCAGCAGATGAAAAAACACCGAAGAAATGCGGTCGGCCCACTCATCCGCGGCTTCCAAGGCGAGAATGGTGTTGGCAAAAGTCGGGGGTTCGGGGTTGGATTCAATCGCTTGGATTTGGTCGCGGGCTTCGGCCAAGGCCTTTTCCAAGGCGGGCACGATGTGCTCGGGGCGCACCCTGGAAAAGGGGAGGGGATGATGATGGAATTGCAGATCGAAAAGGGGATTGTCGTTCATGATCCCGTATATGACCGGCTGCTTTCAGAAATCAAGGAATGTTCCTTTTTTCTTGAACTGATGAAATCAACCGAAAAAAGCCTTACATGGAAAATATTAACTTTTTATGTTTAAAATGTTAATTAGCAGAAGGTGATCTTGTAAACTTTCTTGAGTTTCCGCTTAACATTGCGGATTATGGGGGTATCTTCTTTGCGTTACATTCAACCAAAAGATCAGCCATGAAATACCAAACACGAAACAGAATCGAGCACGGCACCAGTTTTTTCATTTCCGTCGTTGTCAACAGCGTCCTGCTGGTGGCCATGTTGCATTTTATCACCATGGAACCGGACAGCTCCGTGGAAACCACGACGGTGATGGTGATCGATGAAGATGAATTTGTCGAACTCGACCCCATTGAAGAAGAGGAGATCATTGAAGAGCCTCTGGAACGGGAAGAATTCGTCGATGTGGATATGCCGACTTTTGAAACGGAAATCGACACCAGCTTCGATCTGGAGCCCGAAGTGGTGGAAACCCCCACGGACACCAATGTCAATGAACTGAGTAATTTGCTGAGTGACATTGTCAGTCCCGTGCAAATGACCAACCTGATGCCCGGTCGCACCACCGCCGCCCGGCAAGCGGCTCTGAACCGATATGCGGGAGGCCGCGGAGGCCAAACCGAAGCTTCCGTGCAAAGAGCTTTGCAATGGTTGGCCCGGGTACAGCGTTCCGATGGATCTTGGGGAAAAGGTGCCACCGGAGGTTCGGGAAACGCGGGCTATACGGGCTTGGCCTTGCTCACCTTTCTTTCCAATGGTCAAACCCCGAGTTCCGCCGATTATGGGCGAACCGTGACTCGGGCGATTCGTTATCTTGTGGAAGACCAAGGGCCCGATGGTAAATTCAGGTCCGGGCGTGAGGTGTATGCCCACCCCATGGCGACTTATGCCCTCGCGGAAGCCTACACCATGACCAACAACCGGCTTTTGCGCGAACCCTTGTTGAAGGCCGCCAGAGTGATCATCGAGGGCCAGATGGCCGATGGCGGTTTTCCCGGTCCCGGGAATGCGCCCACCTATGTATATGGCGGTGGCGGAAATAGCGATAACTCCGTGAATGCCTGGCATGTGCAGTGTATGAAAGCCTTGGAGATTGCCTCGCGCACGCACAATCTGGAAATTCCCGGGTTGGCACGGGCTCTCGACAAGGCCATGGATGGCATGTTGCTTCTTTCCCGGCAGCGGGACAACACGCTGACCTTTGGGTATACCAGCCCCGGAGAACGCCACATTTTGACGGCCGCAGGCGGCTTGGCCCTGCAATTCACGGGCCGTGGAAACAGCCGCAACTCCCGTCATACTTTGAATTCAATCACGCAACACTCGCCACCAGAATGGGGCAACAGTCCCAATCCCAGTGAATATGGCGGCACTATCAATCTTTGGTATTACGCCATTCAGGCTTTGTTTCACAACGATCCCGATGGCCGGGCTTTCCGTGAATACAACCGCGGCATGGCCGAAGCACTGATTACGAACCAGCATGAAGAGGGGTACTGGGATTGTTTCAGCGACCGTGGTCGTGGCCAAGGCCCCGTGTACAACACCACCCTCGCGGCCTTGTCACTGATGGTTTATTATCGTTACCTGCCGACCACCCAAGCCGATCAGATTCAGGCACGCCCCCCCCAACGGGAACAACAGGTTGAGGATGACGATATGATTCGCATTACGTTGTAATGTTTTGCATGAATTCGTGAGACCTTTTCAAAGTTCTCACGGATTTCGCTTCTTTTTATTGCTCCTGCCAACGCAAGGCCGCGATTTGGCCTTGGCGGGCCAAGTTGGCGGCATTGCCAAGGATTCGCGCGGTTTCCTGGGGAGCATGAAAGCCCATGGAGTTTTCCGAGACCACGAAGTCCAAATACCATTGTGATTGACGTTGCAGGGTCAGGGCCGCCTTGAGTTGTTCATCGGTCGCGCCTTCCTCGCGTGCCTTGACGATGGCGTTGATCATATCTTCCACCGCCTCCCCGGCATTGTGAAGCAATTCCAGGTGCCGGTCTTGTATGGTGTCCACGCGTGCAAGCAATTCTTGCTCGGGGACGGCGTGACAGGTTTGACAGGCGCGGTTGACGTTCAGGAGGGGACTTCTCACCCAGTGGTCGGTGATTTTCGTGGCCCCGTCGCGCATATAGGGCATGTGGCAATCCGAACAGGAAACCCCCGCCCGCGCGTGGGTGCCCTGACTCCAGATTTCAAACTCGGGATGTTGGGCCTTGAAGAGTTTGGCCCCGGTGAGGGCGTGGGTATAGTCGTAAAAAGCCTCGCCGTCGGGGAATTTGGCTTCTTCCCAGAATTGCTCCGCATTTTCCACGGTCAGCCCATTCCCCCATGGAAACACCAAGGGCATGTTGGTGGCGCAGTAATATTCCACGTGACACTGTGCACAGACGTAGGAGCGCATTTCATTGCGGAAGGAATCCGTGTTGGGTTCGTAGGGTTCGGCCCGGTTGCCTCGCCGCCAGCGTTCGATGGATTGCAAATGGGGGACGGGTGCATCCGAAGCCGCCAGTTTTTGAATGCCTTGGATGAATCCCGGACGGGTGACGCGCAACTGCATGTTGTCGGGATCGTGACAATCCACGCAGGACACCGGATGGGCGTGCCCCATTTCGTGCAGCATTTCGTTGGCTTCCTCGTATTTCAGGGCGTAGCTCCGCTCGAAGCCCAGCATCTCGTCTCCATCCCCCAATTTACGATACAAAGGCATGACCGAGGCATGGCAATGCAGACAGGAGCCGGATTGTTGGGCGGCGGAGAGGCGCGCGGTTTGCTCCTGGTCTTTGAGCATGAATGCATGTCCGCGGCGTTCGCGGTAGTCGACGGCAAAGGCGTATCCCTGGAACATGGGGGTCAACCAGGGAAAAATCTCCGCTTTTTGCGGGGGCAGGGATTCGCTGCCCCCGTGTCCGCCAAAACGGGTGCGAGTGGGCTCGGCGGTTCGCAAATACTGATCGTATTGGCGGGGCCAATTCAATCCCCATACGGAGGCGTCCGTGGTGTCCTCCGTCACTTCCACCACCCGCTGGTAGGGCCGGGCCGCCTCGTGCTTGCGCTGCTGGATGTTCATCAGGAGCGCGGTCACGGCCACCGTGGCGCAGGCGGTGCCCAAATAGGCGATTAAAAAAATCAGGCGGACTTTGTTTCGTTTGCTCATGGTTGACTCCAGTTCAGTTCGGCTTCGGTATAAGGTCCGCCCAGTCCGGCCCGGGGACCGTGCCCCACGTTTCGGTGACAGTACACACAATCCGCTTCGCCCTCCAGCTCGTGGGTGGCGAGGGCGATATTGTGCACAAAATCCCCGTGACAATGAATGCAGCTTTCCCGGAGAATGCGGGCGTTTTTTTCTTTGATGACGATGGGTTCGTGGAAATTTTGAAAAGTGAAGGCCACGGAATGATGATAACCGTTTTCCGCTTTGGCGATCCACTTCGCGAAAAAGGTGTGGGGCATGTGGCAATCCGCGCATACGGCCACGTGTTGGTGGCCGGACTGTTGCCAGGAATCGTATTGCGGCTGCATGATGTGGCAATTCGCACAGGCCTTTGGGTCCGTGCTCAGATAGGAGAGCCCCTCCGCGTACTGAAAGGTGTACATGCCGAGTCCGGTCAGCGCCCCCAAGAGTACGGTTAGTAACAGGGCGGCTCGGCTGAGTATGAATTTGGTTCGCGCGGTGGGCAATGCAGGTCTCCTTCCGGTGGCATCATCCACTAGAACCCACTCCTTTGGCAAGTCATTAATTTGAAATTACCTCAAAAAAGTTTATTTTTTATGCCAATCTTGACAGCGGCATGAATACAATGTGCTCCACTTGTTGATCCACGCAGGGATGCCTAGTACTCTGTAAACCATAAATCTTCGCATAGGACCGTGAGATTCCGAGTGGAG
>JAFIGC010000079.1 GCA_020831635.1 Verrucomicrobiota bacterium
CCCCCCCCCCCCCCCCCCCCCCCCCCGCTCGCGAAGGTTCCAAATCATTTTCCGGCTTTTTGCCTCAGAACCCTCACTCCGCATTCGTCATTCCCACCTCTGGATCGTCCGGCGCGGGAGGATTGCGAAGCAGACTCAAAGGGATTTCGAATATTATACATCCCTAGATTCTACGCCATCCTGTAGATGCAATATACCGAAAAACTCCTCGAAAATAGCGTCAATATGTGTTTTCCCGGATATTTCCTTGCCTGAAAAACCCTCTATTCTTATAGTTTTGGGGTATTCGCACATGAAAACTTCATTCTAAAAAGGAGAAATACGATGAAACGCTCACGCAAACGCCACTTGTTCCCGGTCTGTGCCCTGCTTCTGCTGGCAATGGCGCCCGCGGCTCTCCGGGCCGACGACGCGGAAAATGAAATTCGAAAAAAGCTGCTCGAGGAAATAGTGATGGATTTGAGTCCCATGCGGGGAGAAGCCCTCGATCAGGTGCTGCGAACCACGGTATGGGAATTGGAGGTGACGCTGTTGCCCGACGAGGATCAGGGCGGAAGAGCGCGCGCCAATCAGACGGACCGCATTTTTCTCGCGGACGGAACCCTGAGAAGAATCGTGAGTCCTTCCACCAACATGCCTTTGCCATACTTCATGGATTTGATTGATCCGGAGTTTCAACTCACTGAAGAAACCGCCCCTGTGTTCAAGCAAATGCTGCAAAGCTTGATGCACCGTCGCTTTTTCGATGACATCGAACCGGATATCGTACGGATCGACGATGAGACCTGGCATTTTTACACGGGAACGTTTTTCGATGATCTGAAAGCCTTTGTCGTATCCGTCAACGAAGAAGGAAACGTCACCGCCGTCCACTACAATCTTCGTCTCGAAGATAACCGCTGATTCAGGCCAATTCGCTGACGCTCACTTCGAAGCACACACCGTGTAGGTCGACCTGATGATGGCGGGTGTCGATCCCGAAGCCTGCCCGCAGCATCCGGGCAAAGAAATCGTTTGCCTGGGGGCGCCCCGGTTCGGCAATCAACACCCGCCCCTTCCGGGAGAGTTTTTGCCTCAAGGTCCGAATTAAGGACGGAAACTCTCTTTCGTCGTAAAGAATGTCCGCCCCCAAAATCACGTCGAACGTCCCGAGGTCAGTAGAATCCCGCCAATCCAGCCGTTTCAGGGCCGCAGGTTGCAGATGGTTTCGCCGCCAGTTTTCCTCCGCCAAGGCCAACGCCCGGGGCTCCAGATCGGTCACCGTCACTTCGCCCCCCTTCCGACCCGCCGCAATTCCCGCCAAGCCGCACCCGCATCCGATCTCCAACACCCGCGCCCCTGCGAGATCATCGCGCTCGTACAGAGCCTCCGCCAAAGCCACGGCGGCGGGCCAAAGCGAAGCCCAATACCACGCGTCCGATGCGCCGGGAAATTCCCGCGCATAGGCCAGATGGACCCGAAAATCCTGAATGGTGATCTCTGAGACGTGCAAGCGCATTTGCACTTGTTCCTTACGGAATCCAGACCCAAAATCAAGGCATACCCGAATGGGTTCCGGCGCTTCGAATTACCGCATACAAGCCTGCATCGGCGTACATTTCCGTTGTATTTTGCGTACGAAATTTCGAAAAACCGAATAAATAACCAGTTGAACACCTACGGCTTACAGGATCCCGGTAACCAAAAATGGTTTATTTTACATTTTGATGTTTATTTTTATTTTTTACGTTTGACGGAAACATACCGCAAACGTATGATAAGAAACAAATATGCAATACGCACATTACCGAAGGCAGAACTGAAGTGAAAATCTTGAAGCGTGCGACAGATTCCCCTTTTCTTCAATTCCCCTCAAAAACAACAAGATTGATAACCAGCCCCAACGGGGTAGACCCCATGAAAACCAACCTGAAAAACTGCCCGAAAACCTTTATGAAACTTGGAATAGCCCTTCTGGGCTTGGCCGCCTCTTTCGGGGTGGCGAATGCGACACCCATCTCGTTTGACTTCTCTGACATTGCCATCGCACCAGGATCCACCACGAATTTTTCCACAGGTGGGGACAAATGGCGCGCCAACAACGTGACAATGATTGGCGGTGTGGAATTATATGCCATCTTCGAAATCACCATGACATCGATTCATCAAGCCACTCCTTCGGCTTCGGCAACGAATAAAATAAGGTTTGTCCAAGAATTTGACAGCAATAACACGCTTGTTAGTGGACCGCGTCTCCGAATGCGGTTTAACAATTCAAGCCCTGCTGCCGCAACCCCTTTGTGGGCAAAGGTGAATGTCAAATTTTATGACGCTTCAAATCACAATGAATTTTCATTTACCGCAGGCGATTCATTTTTGACCCAGTTCGACGATTTGGACAGTGATCCGGGTGCAAACTACTCGGATTTGGGAGGGATTCGCACGGGTGATTTTGACACCGCCTTCCTGTACAACCCCACAAATCTCATCCAAGACACGACCACTATTCCCGGGTATAGAATTGGCATTCTTGAACAACCCTGGACAGACCAAGGCAATGAAACCAGTACAGATCCTGCGGCCCAAGCGCCCTATACCATCGCGTTTCGCAAGGAAATGCAAACGGCCGGCTTGTTCTCCTTTAATTTTGTCATGGGATACAATGCGGTTGGAGCTTCCTCGGCAAACCGGCACGTTGACATGGACATGACCGGGATTCTGATCCCGGAACCCGGCACCTTGATACTCTCGGTTATTTTGATGGCTTCCTTTGGCGGTCTTCACTTGCTCAAGCGTCGCAAACAATAAGGTTTTTTCAGCTCTATCCCTCGCACCCGCATGGCAACCCGTCATGCGGGTGTTTTGCGTTTTCAGAGAACTCGCAGTCTCGACATTTCCCACCCTGAATCCTCTTGTGATTCTTCATTCTTCTGTTTATATTTTGCCTTTACTCAAGCATGAAATGCATATGAACAAGCCATTCCAGCTCACCGACCGGGTCCGCAGCTTCAAGTTCGCGTTCGCAGGCATCCGGACCATGCTGAAGACCCAGCACAACGCCTGGGTGCACGCTTTCGCGACCCTTTCCGTGGTCGTCGCCGGCCTGTTTTTCAGGCTGTCCGCCGGGGAATGGTGCCAGCTGGTCCTGGCCATGATGGCCGTCTGGACCGCCGAAGCCCTGAACACGGCCTTCGAGTTTTTGGCCGATGTCGCCTCACCCGAGTTTCACCCCTTGGTCAAGCATTCCAAGGACGTTGCCGCCGGGGCCGTGCTGATTTCCGCCATTGGCGCCGTCCTCATTGGACTGCTGGTTTTGGGTCCACATATCATGAAACTGGCGGAAAAATAAAGATACCATTTTCCATTTCATATAAGGAACGCTGACGCAAGGACCTCTCATCAACAAACGGAATAATATGAAACGCTTCAAAAACCTTTTCGGCAAACGAGCAAACGGTCCCAATCCCAACAAGGAACATCCGGTCAACCTTGCGTTTGTATTGCTTTCGGATAAGAAATTTCCCAACGCCGATACCATCAAAGAGGCCTTCATTGAATTTTCGGAACCAGGTGATGAACTTGAAACCTCAAACGATGTCAACGAGGAGGATACAACCCACGAATTCACCAAGCTGGAATTGAGCACGGGGGAAACGGCGTTCATATCGTTGATTCCAGCGGCGGTGCCGGATGGGGAGGCGGAATATTGGACGCAGTTCAGCATGTCCAGCCTCATGGAAAATTGGGAGCTACCCCCACATCACGCGCATCTCATGATCGTGTTCCAGCCAACGGCAAGCGCGCGTGTCCTTACCTCATTTTCACGATTCACGTCCTTGATTGCCGCAGTGATCCAAGCATCTTCGGCCGTGGGCGTTTATTGGGGCGATGCCGGAGCCACCCATGACGCCGAATTTTTCACCACCATCGCCGTGATTCCCGATGCCGCTTCACGCCTCATGCTATGGTCCGGAGTCAGCGTTGCGCGGGAAGATGACGGGAGGTTGAGTTTGCTCAGCATGGGAATGGAACAGTTCAACCTGCCCAATCTTCTCCTTGTCTCCGGGGAAGCTTCTGATGGGATTGCCTTGGAAACCCTCTACGATCTATTGGCATACGCCGTGCAACGAGGTGAACCTATCCCGGAGGGAGACACGGTGGGACGCACGGAAGAGGAACGATTGGTTGTGAAATACGTGAAATCACCGGCAGAACCCAAAAAACGTGTCTGGCGCGTGGAACTTCTTTGAGTCAAGGAATATGGAAGTCTCGCACAAGAAAATAAAAATGGGATGTGTTTTGGTGATTGTCCTTGCCGCCGCATGGAATGGCCTCGCAACGGCCATGGCCCTGCATCTGTGGTTTATGCCTGTTCCTCCCGATGCATTGAAACTGGATGCCGCCGATGAAATCCGGCTTATCGGCACCATACTGAATGGCACGCTTCCAATTTTCCTTCTGTGTTTTCTGACCGGAAGCGTCCTTGCGATTCGCTGGAAATTTCCCGCTGTCGACTTACTCGTGGTATCCTTTTTATTTGTGGTTTCCCTCGCACCAGGTCTCGTCCTTTGGCAGGAACTCGTTCGTGCACACGGGCCCGAGATCAATTTGTGGAGGGTGTCTGCTTGGTGGTTTGTTTGGGGGTGATGCATTTGTACGGTCATCGATTCCAGCAGCGAATTTAGATGGAAGGAGGCCACACAAGTTCATTTACAGGGCTAAACCGCGCGGGGGCGCGCGGGTGTAACAGGGAAAAGCCTTCGGGCTCTTTCTCGTCAACTCTTCAGGGTTCTGGGAGACCGGGCTCTTCAGCTTGCGTCGGATTTTGCGATTTCGGGGGGCGAACTCATCTTCTGATGGTGACGTCCCCCCGAAAGCGCGAAAGGCGGCGTGAGATCAAGAGTCCGGTCTCACCCGAAGGCTTTTCCCCATTTTCTAGCTCCACACTACACCATCAGACTCCAATACACGAAACCTCCACCTAAATTGAATTTCTCCGAGGACTTGTCAGTAAAATTTGACCAGATCCGCGATATTGACGGGCATGCCCGAGGCCATGGAACGGTTGGCGGCGATGCCGGTGAGAATCGACATGGCGCCATCCACGTGCCCGGCGGCACGACCGAGCGGATCTTCGGCGGGCTTGCCAAACACATCATTCAGCAAACGAATGTCCCCTCCACCGTGTCCGCCGGTGTTGGTTTCAGGTACCTCGATCTTTTGCACGCCGGACCAATGCGGACGCAACAGCAGGGAGACGGGCTCTTTGATTTCATGGGCCGTGCCCCCCTCGAAGGTGCTGCCCATGACATTGTGGTCGTCGTCGGCACCACTCACGTAGGTGTTTTCCTGCACTTCGGACTCCAACCGTCCCTTGGTGCCGTTGAACATCACCCGGAAACCCTCCCAAGGCGAATAGGCGGTCAGGTGATAGGTCATCACCGCTTGGTTGCGATAGCGTACGAGCACGCCCATGTCATCCTCAATGGAAATGCCATCACTGAACACGGACTGGTCCCGCCGGTAGGAATCGTAGGATTCATTGTCGAGATACAGGGCCTTGTGCTTTTTGTTTTTCGTCAGATCGAGCGCAAAGGGATCGCCGACCGCATCGGCGTCCCCGGTGCCGCGGGTGTAGAATTTGCGGACCCCGCGAGCCTCGGCGTTGGCCCGCCCGTAAAACACCAGATCGCCCATGGCCATCACGGTTTCCGGAGAGGAGCCCAGCCACCAGTTGACCAAGTCGAAATGATGGGTGGCCTTGTGCACCATCAGCCCGCCGCTGTTGCGTTTGTCCCGATGCCAGCGACGGAAATAGTCCGCGCCGTGGATGGTGTCGAGCAGCCACTCGAAATGCACCGAAGTCACCCGCCCAATGGCGCCGCCCATCAACAACTCTTTGATTTTGCTGTTGCGAGGGGCATACCGATAATTGAAGGTCACGGTCAATTTGCGCCCGGTCCGCTCCCGGGTGTCGAGAATGCGCTGACATTTCCGCTCGTCGGTGGTCATGGGTTTTTCGGTGATCACATCGCACCCGGCCTCCATGGCCCTGCAAATGTATTCGTCGTGGCTGCGGTCGATGGTAGTGACGATCACCGCATCCACTTTCTGTTCCTTGAGCATGCGCTCGAAATCCTCGGGAGCGGCTTCCGCCACCTTGGGATGGGCATATTCCTCCTGCAAACGTCGGTTGTAATGGGCCATGCGCCCGGGATTGAGGTCACAGAACCCCACCAACTGGCAACCATTTTCCCGTCCGGTTTTGGCAAGGTAATTGATAAACATATCGGACCGTCCGCCCGTACCCACTACCGCGTATCGTTTTTCGTTTGACATGAAGGAACTCCTTGAGTTGATTGGATTTCGATTGAAAGAACATAATTTACTTGTTTTTCATGCATTTTGGAATGACAGTTTCACTCCAAAAACTGACAATAACGAACATCGAAAAATACATGCTGAAATACATCAATGCCGGAGAAAGGTTTTACGCCGACAAGCCCGTGTTCGCCTATGCGCGCGGGGCGGTGGAATTTCAGGTCGTGTTGAAAGGCAAGGCCCGTCCCTCTCGCGAAGACACGCACTTTCCAGAGGTGGAGGCCCCCGTGCTGTGGGTCAACGGCCCCGAATCGGAACACGGCTGGACCGATCTGCCCGGGGAACGGTCCGAAGTGATCGTCTTTCAATTCCACGAAGTCAACCAGGTGGTGCTTCGGGCCCTCGGTCCCAAAGGCTTCATCTACAAAAAACTGCTCCCCGAGGAAGTCCGGGAAATCCAAAAAATCCATGCCGACCTGAAACGCATGATGGACGCGCCGATCAGCCTGGATCCGCTTCGCATGGACCGGGCCAAGGCGGATTTGTGTCTACTGGCCCTTCGGGATCTGCCCCGCGACCAGTTGCGGGAAGTCCATGAATACGCCGAGACAAAAGTCGACCAAGCCATTTCCTGGTATCGGGAACGGCTGACCCAATCCCCTTCGGTACGGCAGCTTGCCGCCGCCGTCCACGTCTCCCCGGTACATTTGCGTCGGCTCTTCCAGCACACCCTCGGACGCTCCCCCCACGCGGTGATGAATGAAATTCGCATGGAAAACGCCCTGCGCTGGCTGCGCGACGAACACATGCAAGTCTCGGAAGTCTCCGCCCGCCTCGGGTACAGCGAACCCTCCGCCTTCACCCGCGCCTTCCGAACCTGGTACCGCCATCCCCCCGGCCATGCACGTCAAAATGGCGGACGGTCGTAGAATCTTCTGGGGATGGAACTGTTGAAAACTGTTTTTTTTTGAACAGGAGGACGCAGAGGGAGCAGAGGGAAATGGTTGTGGAGTCGCCTTTGCTCTCTTTGCTTGCTTCTGATCCAATCCCTTTTGTTTTTTGAACAGAAGGTCGCGAAGGAAGCGAAGCGTTTCAGCGGCATAGTCCCCAAGCAAAGCCCCTTTGGGGTTGGAATTGCCTGAAAAACCAGCCAGCAATCTCTCGCACTCAAGTTCAGACCAAAATGTTTGTAAAGCGCAGAGCTTGCCTCGCGGTGCGCATCCCTCTCTCCTTCTCTCCTTCCCTTTTCCGGTCACCTCCCTCCCTGCCCCCTGCGCGGCGAAGCCGCAACCCTGCGCTCGCGGAGCGAGCAAACCCTGCGCGGCGGAGCCGCACTCCCCACTCCGCATTCCCCACTCCGCACTCTAAAACGCTCTCGCTTCAAGCGATTCCCACCGCTTGAAGGTTTTCTCCATTTCCTGGGTGAGTTTGCCGAGGTTTTGATGCGCGGCTTTTTGCTCGCTTTCGGGCAACTGATAAAACGCCGGGGTGGACATCCGCAGGGTTTCCCGTTCAATCTTCGCTTCCATGGCTTCGAGTTTGGCGGGCAGTTCCTTGAGTTCTTTTTCCTCCCAATTGGTCAACCGCTTGATCCCCGGTGCTTTTGGGGCGGGCTTGGACGCGGCCGCGGCTTTGGGGGCCACGGCTTTGCTTTCTTTCGGACGCTGGTCGAGCCAGTCGTCGTAGCCGCCCGGATATTCTTTGAGCCGCCCCTCTCCCTCGAACACGATCGTGGAGGTCACCACTTCATTGAGGAACTCCCGGTCATGGCTGACCAGCAGGAGGGTGCCGTCGTATTCCACCAAAAGGCTTTCCAGCAGTTCCAAGGTTTCCATGTCCAGATCGTTGGTGGGTTCGTCCATCACCAAGACGTTCGAGGTTTGCGTGAACAGTTTGGCCAGCATCAGCCGGTTGCGCTCGCCGCCGCTGAGCACTTTCACGGGGGTGCGGGACCGTTCGGGACTGAAGAGGAAATCCTCCAAATACGAGATCACGTGCTTCTGCTTGCCCTGAATCACCACCATGTCGCTGCCTTCGCCAACGTTCTCGAAAATACTGGCCTCTTCGTCCAGTTGAAAACGGTGCTGGTCATAGTAGGTGATGTCCAACTTGGTGCCGTGGATCACTTCCCCCGACTGCGGGTCAAATTTTTGCAGCAGCAAATTGAGCAGCGTGGTTTTCCCACAGCCGTTCGGTCCGATCAACCCGATTTTGTCGCCGCGCATGATGGTGGTGGTGAAGTCCTCGATCAGAGGCTCGTTTTCCCATTTGTGGGTCAAATTTTTGACCTCGATCACCTTGCGTCCACTGCGGGCCGACGTTTCCGCGGCCAGCGTGACGGACCCGGTCCGCTCCCGGCGGGCCCGGCGTTCTTCGCGCAGGGCTTTCAACGCCCTTACCCGGCCTTCGTTGCGGGTACGCCGCGCTTTGATCCCCTGACGAATCCAAGCCTCTTCCTGGGCCAGTTTTTTGTCCTGCAGGGCAAACTGTTTTTCCTCCGCGTTCAGACGTTCCTCCCGGCGAACCAAATATTTGTCGTAGCCGCAGTCCCAGTCGCTCAACTGACCCCGGTCCAACTCCAGAATTCGGGTGGCCAGGGATCGCAAAAACGCCCGGTCATGGGTCACGAACAACACCGCTCCGGCAAAGCGCTTGAGCATGTTTTCCATCCATTGGATCGAAGCGATGTCCAGATGGTTGGTGGGCTCGTCCAGCAACAGAAGATCCGGTTCCGCCGCCAAGGCCCGCGTCAACAACACCCGACGTTTTTGACCGCCGGACAAGTCCGAAAATTCCTGATAGGCATCCACGTCCAGTTGCGAGAAGAGCATGTCCACCTTGCGCATGATTTCCGGGTCGTGGGTGTCCACGCCCAAACCGGACTCCACCACATCCCGGGCCGTCCCCGGCAAATCGCGGGGCACTTCCTGGGGCAACATGGCCACTTGGGCGCCGGAACGAAAAGCCAGCGTCCCCGCGTCTGGGGTTTCCTGACCCGACATAATCCGCATCATCGTGGATTTCCCCTCCCCGTTTCGTCCCACCAAACAGACTCGCTCGCCTTTTTCCAAGGTAAAAGAAACCCCGTCGAGCAATCGGGGTCCGCCATAACTGATGGTTAAATTTTGTACACTGAGTAAAGCCATGAAAAATTCTTTGGGGTAAAAGAGGAAAGCCTGAATTCGTGAGATTTTTGCCGTGAATCCGCACAAGATCATGGGCGGCAAGGAATTGTCGGGAAAACTCGACAGACCTCAAGGGTATGCCTCGGTACCCGACAATCCCTTTCGCTCCATGATCTTGCACGCCTTCTTTGCAAAGATCTCACGGATTCAGGGTAAGGAAAAAGGAAAAGGCCCTTAATCAAATCAAACGCCGTTTGTCGAGAAAAGCCTTTTTCGAGGAGGCAAAAGAAGGTGAGAGGAATAGAGAGGTGTTCGGCATGTTTATTGCCCCTAATCTCTCACGGATTCAGTTTTCAGATCAAAAATCGTGCAACAAAGACACTTTGCAGAAAAATCCCCTTGTAATTCTCCGTCACGCCCTTTATGAAGTTTTCCATGTTCACAAATGCATCCAACTGGCATCATTTTCCCCAAGGCCCCGTCCGACGGTAACCCACCGATCGGATCACGGACGGCCCCGGTTTGCCTTTTTGGCCCGGGGTTTTTTTGTGCCCGGCCCCCGCGAACCCCTCCCCACCGAAACCCCACATCCTTTTCACCCGCCAACCCCCAAAAACCCCAAAAAATCCCATGAGCAAAGAACTTGAAGAAGGCATAGATTTCACCCTCGATTGGACCAAACTGAAAAAAGTCGCCGACCGCAACCCCGACGTGGTCCCGGTGGCCGTGCAAAACGTGGATACTCGCGAAGTGATCCTGCTGGCCTACGCCAACGAGGAGGCCCTCCAGCACTCCATCAAAACCGGCAACGCCACCTTCTGGTCCACCTCCCGACGCGAACTCTGGGAAAAAGGCGCGACGTCCGGCGAAACCTTCGAACTGCTGGAAATCCGGACCAATTGCGAACAGAATTCCCTCCTCTTTATCGTGCGCCCTCGGCGCGGCGGCATTTGCCACACCAAAACCCAAAGCGGAGCCCCGCGGTCGGGTTGCTATTACCGAAAGCTTGATTTCGGCTCCATGACCCTTATCAATACCAATCCATGATTCATCCCGATCTGCCTACTTTTCTACAACGCGCCCGACAGGGCAACCTCGTGCCCGTGGTCCGCGAAATTCTCGCGGACCAGGACACTCCCGTGTCCGCCTACGAAAAATTGCGCACCGCCCTGCGCGCCGATAACCCCGATGCCGCCACCTTCCTGCTCGAATCCGTCGAAGGCGGCGAAAACATCGGGCGCTATTCCATGCTCGGCGGCATGCCCAAGGGCGTGGTGCGCTCCAAAAACGGACGCGTCACCTACGAACACGACGGCCAATGCGAGGTGTTCGAAAACACCGAGCCGCTTCGCGTGCTTCAGGACATCATGGCCGCCTACCACCCCGTGCCCGATCCCGGCCTCCCCCGCTTCACCGGCGGCGCCGTGGGCTTTCTGGGCTACGACTGCGTCGCCGGTTTCGACAAGGTCCCCCTCAGCGAAACCCCCGGCCTCGATTTCCCGGAAATGGTGTTCCTCATCGCCGATACCGTGATTCTCTTCGACCAGGTGCGCCACACCATGAAACTCGTGGCCAACGCCTTCATCGAAGACGATCCCGAAGCCGCCTACCGGGATGCCCTCCACCGCATCGACCGCCTCGCGGACATGTTGCAAACCCCGCTGCCGCGCCGCGTCCTCGACGCCCACATCCCCGCCGTGGATCTGCCCTTCACCTCCAACACCCGCAAAAGCGACTACCTTCAAGCCGTGGAAGCCTCCCGCGAATACATTCGCGCCGGCGACATCATCCAAGTGGTCCTGTCCCAACGCTTTGCCGTCGAAGGGCGCGACGACCCCCTGCAAGTCTACCGGGCCCTCCGCTCCATCAATCCCTCCCCCTACATGTTCTGTCTCGAACTCGGAGACGTCGCCCTCGCCGGCTCCTCCCCCGAAGTACACGTGCGCAACGAAGACCGGCAAATCGACATCCGCCCCATCGCCGGCACTCGCAAGCGCGGCGCGGACGAAGCAGAGGATCTCCGCCTCGAAAAAGACCTGCTCGCCGATCCCAAGGAACGCGCCGAACACGTCATGCTCGTGGACCTCGCCCGCAACGACATCGGACGCGTCTGCGACTGGGGCTCGGTCAACCTCACCGAGTTCATGATCATCGAACGCTACAGCCACGTCATGCACATCGTCTCCAACGTGCGGGGCACGCTGCGCGAGGACCAAAACTCCTACGACCTCATGCGGGCCACCTTCCCCGCCGGCACCCTCAGCGGCGCCCCCAAAATCCGGGCCATGGAAATCATCGCCGAACTCGAACCCGACCGGCGCGGGCCCTACGGCGGCGCCGTGGGTTACTTCGGCTTTGACGGCAACCTCGACTGCTGCATCACCATCCGCACCTGCTTTTTCGAGGGCAACCGCACCTACGTGCAGGCCGGCGCCGGACTCGTGGCCGACTCCGTTCCCGAAACCGAATTCGAAGAAACCGTCAACAAAGCCAAAGGCATGATGAAAGCCCTGGCCCTCGCCCGCGGGCATGGAGAAACCCCATGATTCTGGTCATCGACAATTACGACAGCTTCACCTACAATCTCGTGCAATACCTCGGCATGCTCGGGGCCGAAATCAAAGTCGTGCGCAACGACGAAGTGACCCTGGCTGAAATCGAGGCCATGGCCCCCGAGAAAATCCTCGTCAGTCCCGGTCCCTGCAGTCCCGCCGAGGCCGGCATCAGTGTCGAGACCATCCTCCGTTTCGGCGAAAAACTGCCCGTGTTCGGCGTCTGTCTCGGCCACCAATCCATCGGACACGCCTACGGGGGCAAAGTCGTGCGGGCCGACCGCCTCATGCACGGCAAAACCAGTCCCATCCACCACGACGGCACCGGCGTTTTCCAAAACATGCCCAACCCCTTCAACGCCACCCGCTACCACTCCCTCATCGTGGAGAAAGACAGTCTCCCCGACTGCCTGCGCGTCAACGCCTGGACCGAAGAAGGCGAAATCATGGGCCTCGTCCACAAAACCCTCCCCGTCTTCGGCGTGCAATTCCATCCCGAGTCCGTCCTCACCGACGAAGGCATGACCCTCATGCGGAATTTCGTGGAAAAGTAGCGCGACAGTCCCTGTCGCGAATATGAATCATCCTGAATCCGAAAGGAATTGGCGTGCACAAGGCACCTCTCTCCAACGAGTCCCACGGGTCGGACGAGTTCGGCACGAGACCCATGAAAAGTTTGCGACAAAGTTTAAGACAAAGCTTGGGACAAAGGTTCGGATATGGCAGAAGTCATGAATGACTTTATTTTGTCTTGAGCTTTGTCTTGAGCTTTGTCGATTTTCACTCGCCTTCTACAACCCAAAAAATTGTGTATACTCGTCAAGGCGTTGCCCGCGGGCTGACGAGTTTGGGCTTCAAAAAAAATCCCGTGCTTCCGATTTGGAAAGCACGGGATGGGAAGGTGAACCTGATATCGGCTCAGGTTTTGATGAAGGTGGTTGCGAGTTCGCGCTGCACGAAACGCAGGAGACGGGAGGGGGAGATGGGCTTGGGCATGAAACCCGCCGCTCCGCTTTGAATGATCTCGGCGAGGATTTCTTTGTCGGGACTGCCGCAGGTAACAAAGATGGGCAGTTCGGGCTTCAACCCGTGGATCTTTGTGAAATGTACCGCCGTGGCCCGACTTTCCTTTTCGAGGATCATGTCGAGGATCACCAAGTCGATTTTTTCGTTCTTGAGGATTTGCAAGGCTTCCCCGGGGGTCTCGGCGCTGCGGACCTGGTAGTTGTCTTCGCGGAGAATACCCGCCATGAGGTTGAGCTGATCGGGATGGTCGTCAATCACCAGAACCGTGCCGCGGGGGTCGGGCAGGTCGGTGGTGACTTTGACGGGCGGACGGGCCAGGGACAGGTACACCGAGAAGGTGGTGCATTCGCCCAGCGTGGAATCGACGAGCAAATAGCCGCCCATGTAGTGAATCATGGCTTCGGCCAAGACCATGGGGAAATTGCTCTCGTCTTTGCCGGACACAAACAATTGGTCCACCTGTTCCTCGCTCAGGCCTTTGCCCGAGTCTTTGATGTCGATGCGCATGAATTCCCCGGCGGGAACCATTTCCGATCCGTAAAAGGGGTGGTCGTGATACACGGCGTTCGTGGAAACGACGATGTTTTTGGTTTCCTTGCTCTCATAGGCCGCGAAAACGAGCAGGTTTTCCATGACCTGGTGGAGATAGCGGGGAGCCGCCCGGGTCTCGAATCCGGTGGAATCGGGAATGAAATCGATCTGCATGTCTTTGAGCACGGGCTGTTTTTCCCTGAGGGCGTCGTCATCCAAGAAGTCCTTGAGGAAAGCCTCCAATTCCAGGGAAACGCCGGGAAGCCGGTTGCGCTCTTCCAAATATTGCAGGTCGCGGGTAAGGGATTCGATGGCCTTGGCGCTGGCGGCCGCCTGCATGAGGCCCAAATCCCCGGTGTCGAAACTCGCCTCGTCGGAATGATCCAAGGTGGTGCGTTCGAGACGGGACTGGATGTCGGCGGCGGACAGGCGAATGTCGGGCAGGGCCTGACGACACATGAGGGCGTACAACTGGAGCTTCTGGGCTCCAAACAACTTGGACATCACCCGGTGCCGGCGGCGGCGGGTATGGTAGGTTTCGCTGACATCCCGGATGAGCCCGGTATAGACCACTTCGTCGTTGAATTTCCCTTCGGAGACAATGTATTCGTATATGATGTCTTTGCGCGTGTCGGTCTGTTTGAGGTGAATCTCCTGCACCGCGCCCACGCGGAATAGGTCGACTTCCTCCTGATCGGCGGGCTGGTGGGCCTCGACGTTCCCCAAATGTTCGCCGGTCAACACGTCCCAGACGAACAAGCCTTCGGCGGTGGCGGGCTGAAGACCCAGCAGCTTTCCGGCCATGGGGTTCATGGAGGTGAGGCTGCCGTCCTTGGCAAAGGTGACGATGCCGTCGTTCAAATCCTGGAAAATGGATTTGAGGCGATTCATGGTGAGATCCAAGGCGTCGATCACTTTGTTGTATTGACGGGCGATCTGACCGACTTCGGTAAAGGGCTCGACGCGCACGCGCTTGGAGAGGTCTCCGGTGCGGGCGTGGTGTTCCATGTCTTCCAGCAGGAAGATGGTTTCGGTGCGGGCGCCGTGTTCGCTGATGTTGAGGCCGGCGTGTTCTTCTTCGGACGAAACCCGGAAAGGGAAGTACCGGTTGATCACCCAAAGGAAGGTGTAGGCGAGCACAAAGGACCAGAAGCCGATGATGACCACGCCGATGAGCTGGGTCTGGAACATGGCCATGCGGTTGACTTCGGTGCCGATGATGGCGGGGTCCGCGAAGAAGGCCACGGCCAGAGTGCCCCAGATTCCGGGGGTCAAGTGGGCGGGCACGGCGCCGATGGCATCGTCGATTTGCAGGTTTTCCAGCAGCCGGGTGGTTCCGATCATGATCAGACCGCCCACGGCGCCGATGATGAGCGCGGCGAGAGGGCCGGTTTGATCACAGTTGGCGGTCACGGCCACGAGACCGGCGATGGCGCCATTCATGACCAGGGCGGGATCGGGCAGTTTTTTGGTGAAGGGTATGAAGGCCATCACCGCGACCATGCCGCTGACGGTGCCAAGCAGGGTATTCATCATCACCAAGGGAACGTCGGAGGTGAAACCGAGGACGGAACCGCCGTTGAACCCGAACCAGCCGAACACCAAGAGGAAGGTGCCGAGCATGGCCAGGGGCATGTTGCTGCCGGGAATTTCCACGGGTTTGCCATTCTCGTCGAAACGTCCAAGGCGGGGGCCGATGATGATGACGATGGCAAGGGCGACCCAGCCGCCGGTGCTATGGACGACGCTGGAGCCCGCGAAGTCATGGAAACCTTGCTTGGCGAGCCATCCCGTGGGCTCGCCCAATACGTCCGAGGCCCAGACCCAATGTCCCACAAAGGGATACACGAGCACCGAAAACACCACCGTGATCACCACGTAGGAATAAAATTTCAGACGTTCGGCGGTGGCGCCGGAGATAATGGTGGCACCGGTGGCGCAAAACATGGCCTGGAAAATAAAGACGCTGAAAAGCATGGGGGCGTCTTCGCCGGACGGGTTGAAGAAGAAGCCGCTGCGGCCAAACCATCCCGCCGCCGACGCGCCGAACATGAGGCCGTAGGAGACGGCCCAGTAGAGCATGACGGCGATGCCGAAATCGACTACGTTTTTAAACGCGACGTTGATGGAGTTTTTGCTGCGTGTGAGGCCGCTTTCCAGACAGAGAAAGCCGCCCTGCATGAGGAAAACCAATCCCGCGCAAAGCAGGATCCAGAGCATATCAATGAGTAGGGGGTCCATGGAATGATTCCTTGGGAATGTTGTTGGGAGGGTTGTTGGGAAGGTTGTTGGGGTGGGTTGTCGCTGTTGAAATTGTATGGAGCGGGTTCAATCAATTGATTTCAAAAATCTCGTCGAAGTGGTGGGTGATGCGGTCGCGTTTGCGGCGGGCTCCCCGCGCGGTGCGTCCATGCTCGAGGATTTCCTGGCCGTTTTCGTTGAATTCGAGGGTCAGTTGAACCCGGGGCGCGGCCACGTAGTGCCGTTGACGCAAAACCCCGTCCTGGTAAATGGATTCCACGCGTTGATCCATTTCCCGTCCGTTTTCCCAGAGTCTGCGGGTTTCGATGAAATCCCTTTGGTGGCGTTCGCGGTCGCGCAGGCGCTTCCGCTCCACTTCAAGTCCGTGTTTGACGCGGGTGCCGTTTTCCATGTAGTATCCGCCGCGCAGATACCAAATTTCAGCTTCCGGATCCATTTCCTCCGTATATTGCAGGTCAAAACGCCGTGAAGGCGCTTGCGGCAATGGAAAGCTGTCAATGGATGACGGGGTGGCGATGGCAAGCGAAGTAAATATAAAAAGAAGGTAAAAAGGTCGGATCACGATGTTTCGGGGGTTTGGGTTACTGAGAATGCATATGGTTCATCATGCGGTAAAACATTTAACCCGCAAACCCTCAAATGCTAATTTCGTAAGTTTAAGTTTTGTTAGATACGTTTTTGTATCTTAAAAAAAGCTATGCTACATTTATGTTCCTCAATTTATATAAATTATTTCGAAGACCATCGATGCTGTACGGTCATAAAGGTGAGAAATCCGTGCAGGGTCCCCTCTCAGCTCCTCATTTCGCCTCGCACCCAAAAACCAACAAACTGCCGGGAAAAAAGATGGCATTTTCTCCGAAAACCCTTTAAACGACTTTTCACTTTCAATCATTTCACGACACCCTCAATGGAGCCCCCTAATGTCCCAACCCCAGTATTTCTCCCCCGCTTGGATTGAACCCACCCACGAAGTGCTCGACACCGATCTTTGCATCTACGGCGGCACCTCCGCAGGCGTTATTGGCGCCATCACCGCCCAGCGCAAGGGGCTCCGGGTGGTCCTCCTGCAACCCGGCAAATTCATTGGCGGCATGTCCTCGGGCGGCTTGGGTTGGACCGATTTCGGCAAGAAATACGTCATCGGCGGCGCGTCCCGTCAATTTTACCGGGATCTGGGCGCCGCGTACGGCCTGGACACGGAGGAATGGCTGTTCGAACCGAAGGTCGCCGAGGCCTTGTTCCAGCGCTATTTGAAAGAGGCCGGCATCACCGTGCGTCTTTGTCAGTTTCTGGATCACACCACTTTGGAAAACAACCGCCTCACCGCCATCCGCATGTTGGGCGGACTCACCGTAAAAGCGAAATATTTCATGGACGCCACCTACGAGGGCGATCTGCTCGCCAAGGCCGGGGTCAGCCATCACGTGGGCCGCGAAGCCAACAGCGTCTACGGCGAAACCATCAACGGCGTGCAAATCCGCGACAAACATCAGTTTGTCGCTCCCGTGGACCCCTACGTCAAGGAAGGCGATCCCCGCAGCGGCACCCTCCCCGGCGTGCGCCAGGAAGACACCGCCCCCCAGGGCTCCGGCGACAGCCTGATCCAAGCCTACAATTTCCGGATGTGCATGACCGACGATCCCGAATTGCGCATTCCCTGGGAAAAACCGGAAGGGTATGACGACGCGGAATACGAAATCGCCCGCCGCTGGTTCCGTCATCCCGAAAGCGGCTACAACGCCCTCCTGCGTCCCGGTGACGACGGCACCCGGGTGGCGCCGGACAAATTCGACCTGCTCACGCCCCGGACTCCCGGCGGCTTCGTCAAAACCGACACCAACAACCACGGTCCCATTTCCAGCGATTTCATCGGTCGCAACTGGGCCTGGCCTTCGGCGGACTACGCCGCCCGCGAGAAAATTTTCCAAGCCCACGTCACTTACCAAAAGGGCCTTTACTGGTTCATGGCCAACGACCCCTCCATTCCCGAAAACCTCCGCCAGGCCCACAACCGCTTTGGCTTGGCCGCGGACGAGTTTGGCGAAACCGGCCACTGGCCCCACCAGATTTATGTCCGGGAAGCCCGCCGCATGGTCAGCGACTACGTCCTCTCCGAAAAAGACACCCAACACCATCGTCAGCCCGAGGATTCCGTGGGCATGGGTTCCTACCAAATGGACAGCCACAACTGTCAGCGCATCGTGCGGGACGGGCGGGCGTTGAACGAAGGCGACGTGCAACTGCATCCCGCCGGACCCTACGCCCTCAGTTACCGTTCCGTGGTGCCGCGCCGCGGCGAATGCGAAAACCTCGCCGTCCCCGTCTGCCTGAGCGCCTCCCACATCGCCTTCGGGTCCATCCGCATGGAACCGGTATTCATGGTCCTCGCCGAAAGCACCGCCCTGGCCATTTCCCTGGCCCTGCCCGAAAACAAGGCGCTCCAAGATGTGCCCTACAACCAACTCTTGCCGCTCCTGCGCGAAGCCGGACAAATCCTCACCCCAAAAGACGCGGAAACCGAAGCGGCGAAAGGCTAAGAGGGGGAATGACGATTTTTGAGTGTAGAGTGACGAGTGCGGAGTGCGGAGTGAGTGACGCCCCCCTCCGACGGGTCCCACGGGTCAGACGGGTCAGACCTGCACGGTTGTTGGCCAGGGTTTCCGAGATGCAACCGTCTTTCAAACGCAGATTCCCCTGATTTCAGACTTGTGCAAATTTTCCAATCCGTTTACCCTTATCACATGGTTCATTTCATTCTAAAAACACTCGTTGTGTTCATCATCGCATCCACTTGGGCTCGTGCGGACGAATTGGTTTTGACCCCGCCTGAGGTTCAAAATCAGGAACCGGTTGAAGCGGCCGATGGGGACAATCCCCTTGCACACGGGGAGGATCATGATGAAGATTCCGAAAAGGATCCTGATCCCGTGACACTCGGGTCCGGCGTGGGTTGGGTTATCCGGTATCGGGGTGAATTTTCCCGGCCCGAAGATCGCGTTGATTTGGCAACGATTGTGAACACGACCATACTCGTGAGACCTGAAAAAATCGAACACCTACATTCCTCTTCCGGAAATAGCGCCCCCTTGCGCGAAATTCGACGAGACCGAAACGCATACGCCAAGTGGGATTATCTTCCCGGAAGCGCATACAATGTGGAAGTGGTGGACTGTCCATGCATAAAAGAAGATGGCTCCCGGGATCTTTCGGATTGGAGTTGGAAAGGCGTGTTTATTACGCACTACCATGCCGTGGCGGGAAACCCAATGCGATTTAATGCAAACTTGGAACTGTTCAAAAAGCAGGCAAATCCCGGTGAAATCGTTTCGGAGAATCGGGAAGATCTCGGATCCCCTTCAACAGAGGGCAAGAAAGCATCCGAATTGGAAGCAACCTGGTCGAAGGATGTGAGGGAATCTGCATTTATGGTGACACTTGCGTATCTCTGCCCCGACGGAAAAGGTAGCTTTTATAACTACTTGGAAAGAAATTGGCTTCAAGGCCCGGGAGATCGAAACATTCGCGTTCAAAGCTTGGTTGGCGAAACTGGCATGATCGACGGCGAGACTTTCCATGAAAACCCGTAAAACGGCATTCTTTCGTGAAAAGAGGGCATTTTGAGTGACGAGTTTTGAGTGACGAATGCCGAATGACGAATGACTGTAGCGAGCTGCCGGAGCCCACGCCTTTTGCGATGTGGGTTTTGAACAGGAGAGAACAAAGGGAACAGAGCAAAACCACTGAAATTCTTCGCTTTCTTTGCGACCTTCTGTTCAAAAACACAGAGGATTGGGACAGATAGTTTCATATATGAAACATGTTCTATATATGAAACCTGACGTTTCCGAGCGTCGGAAGCCTCCCGAAAAAAGCTTCCGACGCTCGGAAAGATTCCGCAGACCACGGATCTTCTGGTGAACTTTTCAGACGCATCCGTGTGAATCCGTCCCATCCGTGGTTCACTTATCCTCACCCAAACAAAAACCCTGGATCAGTGCGAATCAGTGTGCTCAGTGGTTCTCATTTTCAGAAGAATACCCATTGACAGCTCGGTGCCCAAAGTGTATTAGTGTTGTAATACAGTGATACACACCACACCCCAACTCCCGCAATGCTTCCCCTTCGGATAGACCCCCACTCCGGCATGCCGGTTTATCGGCAGATCCGCGATCAGATGACCCATCTGATGGCGTCGGGCACGTTGCGGCCGGGTGACCGGCTTCCGTCGATCCGGGAGTTGGCGGGGCAATTGACCCTCAATCCGGCCACCGTGGCCAAGGCATATGCCGAATTGGAAAACGAGGGCGCGGTGGTTTCGGAACGGGGCAAAGGGGTGTTTGTCCGCGAAACCGCCTCCCGCCACGGCGCCCGGGAACGCGAAACGATCCTGCGCCACATGTTGCGTCAGGTGTGGGTGGAGGCCCTGCAAATGAAGGCGTCCCCCGAAAACCTGCGCAATTGGTTTGAAGAAGAGGGCCTGAATATCAACCCGACCCTTTCCCGGGCCGAACCCCCACACACAGAGGAGAACAATGCAAATGACGAAACCCGCAATTGAAGCCCGCGATCTGGCCAAGGTCTTTCCCGGCAATGTGCCGGCCGTAAATGGCTTCGACCTCGCCGTTCCCCCCGGTGCGGTCTATGGCCTCATCGGACGCAACGGCGCCGGCAAAACCACCGCCATTCGGTTGATGATGGGCCTGCTTCGTCCGAACCGCGGCGAATCGGCCCTTTTGGGCAAGAACATGCTCGCCGCCCCGGCCCAACACCGGGCCCGCGTCACCTTTGTGCCCCAATCCCCGCGCTTGCCGCAAGGCTTGACACTTTCGGAATATGCGGACGAAATCTGCCGTTATTTTCCCCGCTGGGACACGGAAGGATTCCGCGACATTTCTGCTCGTTTCGAGGTGAACCCCCAAAAGCGCTTTCACCAGATGTCCGGAGGCGAACAGCGCAAGGCGGCGGTGGCCCTCGCCCTCGCCCCGCGTCCCGAAGCGCTGTTGCTGGACGAACCCGCCGCCGGCCTCGATCCCATTGCCCGCAGGGAATTGCTGAGCGTGCTCGTGGAGGCGCTTGGAGAAAGCGAGGGACTCACGGTACTCCTGAGCACCCACATCGTCGGCGACCTGGAACGCGTGGCCGACCACATTGGCATCATGGACCGGGGTCGCATCGTCCTCTCCGCCCCCTTGGATGAACTGCGGGAAAAATATTGCCGGGTGCAAATCGTGTTCGACGAAACCGACGTGCCTCCGGACTTGAAAGTTCCCGGCGTGCTTCGCGAACAACGTTCCGGCCCCGTGCTGGAGGCGGTGGTGCGTCTCGAACATCCCGACCAACTCAACAGCATCCGCGCCCTGCCCCGCACGCGCTTCCGCGAATTCCCGCTGGGATTGGAAGACCTATTTCTCGAACTGCAAAAAGAAGGACAGTCATGACCACCCTCTCCCTCCCCCTCGATGATTTTCAAAAACAAATCCTGCAAGGCGTCTTCCGCCGTGTCTGGCGCATGACCGGCTTCGGACTCATGGGCTTCGTCTACACCTGGTTGCTCTGCATTTGGGTTTTGCAACTTTTTTATCATCCCGGCTTTTTGTTGGGCTTCGGCATTCTGTATGCCCTGGTGATCGGCCTTTGGCTGGGAAACGCCTCCCGACAGGAAGAGGGCGAGGAGATGCTCTTCAGTCTTCCCCCCACCCGGGGGCAAATCTTTTGGGTGCAGGCCGCCTTGGGCGGACTCCCCTTGCTTTTGCTCAACATCCTTGGCGTTTGGGCCCTGCGCGTGGAAGCGCCGCAGTTCCTGTGGGGGCTGTTTGTCTCCTCCGGGTTCACCGAGCCGTTCCCCGTAAAAGACGACACCCTTCTGTGGCCCTGGTCGGTGGGCATACCAACGTTGCTGTTCGCCGGCCTCTATGGCTTCTCCGCCCAGACGATCAATCGGAGCGGCGCCTTGCTGGCCCTGATACTCGGGGCCATCGTCACCGCCGCGATCACCTTGGGTGGCTTGGCGTTGGAAAACGCCCTCTGGGAACAACCACGCGGAGATCTTTCCGCCGCCTTGATGTTCGCGTCCGCCGCCCTGATCCTCTGGGGATGCGGCCGCAGATTCCAGCAAAAGGAAGGACACCCCGGACCCGCCACGGCAAAAGCCGGACCCGGCGGGATCGTCGCCATGATTTTGGTACTCATCGTGGTGGTGTTCGTGTTGATGAGTTTTTTCTGGCTCAGCACGTCAGACAACCTCCACGCGTCCCCCCTTGAAACCGAGTTGATATCGATACCGGCTCCCGAACCCTTGCCCTCCCCCCCCTCCGCAGGAGAATAATCCGATGATTGCCATTTCCCCATTACTATTCCTCGTCATTTTTCTGGTCGTCATTTTTTTGGTCGTCATTTTTTTGGTCATCCGCGGTCGCTTTTTACATATCCGCCGCGGACACCGTCCCCTGGCGGTCCGGGTGGTGTGCGGCCTGCTGGCCTTCTTTCTGTTGGCGGCCATGGTCCACGGACACCGCGCCCAAATCCGGGAAGCCCACGCATCCAGCCCCTCGGACGAACTCCACCTTCCCCGACAGCCCGCGGAATTCACCAAGGACGCCTTGGCGTCCGGTGAATTCGATCTGCTCGTCCACATGGTGGCCGGGACCTATCGGGCGCAAACTTTTTTCCCCTTGGAGGTCCGGGAAATCCGTCGGCCCTGGCCGGAGGGTCAGAATGAACTCCAGACCCTGGACATGCGACCCGCCGGACGGGACGTACAAGTCACGCTCCGCTTGGGGGACATTCGCGAGTGGCCACGGCCTCGAAATCAGGGCATGGACTACAAGGTTCAAGCATACATTTCCCATGCGACTTCCGAGCATAGTTTTGGCTCCAGTTCCCGCTTCATCAGCATGCCCGAAGTGTTTCAAGTGTTCAACCGGGATCGGTTTCATTTGCCTCGGCACCCGTATTCACCGATTCCGGGCGGGGAAATCGATCTCGCCGCCATTTGCGTCATCACCCCCATCGCCAAGAACGATCCCGGACAGCCCGTCACAATGGAAAACTTCACCGCCGAACGCGCCGGGGAAATCCACGAAACCCTTTCCCGCACCCGATACAGCCGCGGCTTTTCCATGGACCCCGGACTGTTTGCCCTGATCGAGTGGACGGGTCCCCAGTTCTTTCTGCTCTTGCTCACCGCCATTCTCGGAGCCCAGTGTTTTCGTCAACGGGGCCTCGGATTCACCCTCTGCATGACGCTGCTGATGATTTGCTTGGTCGGGATGGACAAACACCACCAGTCTCACCACCAAAGACGGTCCGAAAACGAAGCCCTCGCCACCAATGAACGCGAGATCGCACGACAAATGACGGAGGTCAGCTTCTTTTTCCGCAATCCCCAAGCCCCATAGGAGAGAAGAACCCATTTGACGCGAGGGCCTTTGTTGGGTATGAAAAGAGGTATGTTTTATTCAGAATCCTTCAAATCGTTGCGCCTCTTCGCCGGCTTCCTTCTGTCAGGGCTTTTCACCCAGTTGGTTTTGGCGCAATCCCCCATCATCACCCCCAACCCGCTGACCCCCGTTCGTCCCGGTGCCTCTTGGGACCGTTCCGCCGAACCACGGGTGCGTCTGGTGACGCCCCGCAACAGCGGCGCCACCGCCCCGGTGGTTTTGCCCGGCATGACCCGGCCCGTGCAGGCGCGAATTTCCGATCTTCGTCACGAGCAGGGCGGACCCAATTTCCCGTCCGCCCTGATTGAACTCCGCTATGGCTGGGACGGTCTCGCACCCGATGCGGAAGCCCACGACGAGGGACAAGTGGTTTGGGTCACCGTCAATGTCCCGCCGAATGCCCCGCCCGGACGCTACGCCGGACAATTGACCTTGACTCCCGGGGGTACGGTCCCCGTCCTCCTCGAAATCGGCACTTGGGTCGCGCCCTCCCCCAATGACTTTGGCGGCTGGATGAGCCTGCTCAACTCCCCGGCGTCCGTGGCCCGATACTATGAGGTCGAAAAATGGTCGGACGAACATTTCGAACGCCTGGTGCCGACGCTTCGCGAAATGGGCCGGGTGGGCAATCATGTTCTCTACATCACCCCCGTCGGTCGCTCCCACTTTGGCGATGAAATCAGCATGATCCGCTGGACCGGGGGCAACAACCCGCAACCCGAATTCAGCGCCCTCGACCGCTATTTGGACCTCTGGGGACAACACATCGGCCCGCCCCGAAAAGTGATCGTCTACCTGAACGAGAGTTCTTGGTGGGGCAACAGGCGGGAGGTGCGCGTGACCACCCTCAACCGTCCGGGCGCTCCCGGCGGAGAAGTGACCGAATGGCCGCCTTTCTCCGCATCCGGACAGGCCGAACGCTGGCGGGCCGCCGTCGGGGGCATTGTGCAACGGGTGCGCCAACGCGGCTGGGACGATACCGAGGTCCTGATCGGGGTGGTGGGCGATCAGCGCAACTTCTCCGAGGAAATGACGGCGTTTTTCGAGACCGCGGCGCCGGGTTTGCGCTGGGCCACATTCACCCATGGCCGCGGCGACCCCCGCATTCCGGACGAACGCGGAACCAGCCACACGCTCGGCGGACTCGACTTCGCCTATGTGGAATTCCCCTACGCGCCCGACAACCGCCAGTTAACCGATACCCCCCTGAACCGCCGCCCCGGCCGGGGGCCGAACAGCTTCCCCTTTATCACCTCCTTTCGCGGACTTCCCTCGGCCAATCCCACTGCGGATGACGAACCGGGCCTCTACTTCTTCATGCCACTGGCCGCCTACAACGCCCCCCGCCGCGACTATGTCGGCATCGGCAGACTCGGCATGGATTTTTGGGAAACCCCCAATGGCGGAACTCTCATCGGACGCTTCGAACGCTGGCACAACCTCTATCGCGGCAACCCCCGTTGGATGCTGCCACCCGGCCCCAAAGGCGCCCTCGCCTCCCAGCATACCGAAGCCCTCCGCATGGGCACCACCCTCGCAGAAGCCATGCGCATTCTGCACGAAGCCCTCACCGATGAGTCGGCCAACCTTTCCCCGGACGTCAAAGAGCGCGGCACCAAGGCATACATGGCCATGTACGATCTATTCCATGGCATTTGGTCTGGCGGCAACAACGAGACCCAGAGTCGTCTGGGTAACATTGCGCGGGAAGACTGGCAAAGCGCGCTTCGGCTGGTCTATGATGCAGCCGGGGAAATCGCCGGGGAACAACCGGTCACCCCCGCGCCCATCGCCGCCGCTCCGGACGGAGCCGCGCCCGGGGGTGCCCCCCCGCCGGAAATCCGCGACTGGACCTCCGATCAGGGAACCACCATCCGGGGACTCTTCCTCGGACGCGAAGGGAACATCGTCACGATACGCATCGAAGACGGACGTGAAATCCAAGTGCCCGCCAACCGCCTGTCCGAGGAAGATCAGGCCTGGCTGAGGGCTCGTACTCAGTAAAGCATAAATCTTCGCATAGGACCGTGAGATTCCGAGTGGAGTTGTGCCTCAAAAAAGATAAGGCGATGCATCGCATCGTTGTTCTTTTTTGGGGTGCAAATCCGCCGGAAGATCATGGCCCGCAGGGTTGGCAATCCTTGAAAATATCCCAATATAAAAAAATCATGAACGGCCTTCCCTGAACTTTGGCCTCTTTTGGCGCTGGAAATGGGATGAGGGTCATGCACAACCTTCCAGGTTGCACAAGCCCCTCCTCCCATCCCCAGCATCCAAAATAGACCAATCCTATGGGAAGATTTATGGTTTACAGAGTACTAGGCTGAAGTTCACAGCGAAAAACGCATAACCCCTTTGTTATTAGATATATACC
>JAFIGC010000080.1 GCA_020831635.1 Verrucomicrobiota bacterium
GAAATCGCAAAATCCGACGCAAGCTGAAGAGCCCGGTCTCCCATGGGCCAGATGGTTTGAAGAGAAAGAGTCCGAAGGCTTTTCCCAGTTACACCCGCCACCCCTGGCGGGATACCCAGTTGAAGTGAGTATGGGACGTGGCTTTTGCGGGGCCACGGGGTCAGGAACGTCGATCGCCGCATCGGCTGGGGCGCAGGGGGACTTTGTCTCAAGCTTTGTCTGGAACTTTGTCGGCATGGTCTTGCGCGAAGCGCTTTTGGAAGGTAGACGTTCGATGTATCGTAGAAATCCTGTTCTCATGCAGGCCTGAAAGGCCGTCATTCCAAAGCGAAGCCATTCCGCGAAGCGGAAGGGCTGGAATGATGCCCCCCAAAAAACATAGGCCTGAAGGGCCGACACATAACAGGGACGGTATGTCAGCCTTTCAGGCCTATCGGTAGCCATTGCACTTTGTACCAGGCCTTCGGCCTTCGCTTTGGAATGTCGGCCCGTTGGGCCTTCACCTCCCTCGGGCGTGAACGGGTCTAACATTGCAACAGGTATTTTGCCGCAAATCAGGCGATGCCAGGAGATGTTGGCTTAAAAGGTAGGCGTTCTCATATTGGGCGGGGCTCACACGGTGCAGATCGGGCGCCGCCAAGGTATTGCCGATTGTCACCACCGAAAATCCGGAAAAATCCAGTTTCAGCCGGGTTCCCGGCTTCCTTTGTGGCGGCAGGAGAATGCCCCGGATGCCCCGGGAGGCGATGATTCGGAAAATCCGGTCTTGCGAAAGGGCGGGGTCCGCCAAATTGAAGGGTTCGAAGCGATATCCTTTGTGCGAGGCCCATTCGTTCGAGGTTTCGAAATCAGCGCGGCGCGTTACCGCGTTATGATCGGAGGCCTCCGGGATATTGATCAACCAGGCCAGGGTGCCATGAAAACTTTCCGTATGCTCGCGCATGCGATAGCGGGCCAACGCCTGCAACATGGGGTCCGGTTCATAGCCCATTTTTTTTGCGATGGCTTTGACGCGCTTGCGCGTCTTCTCGGAAATCTGCGGATCGTCGCGTAGGGACCTCGAGACCGTGGTGTAGTGTACTTCCGCCACACGCGCCACGTCCTGTAGTGTCTTCCGAAGTTCCACGCCATGTCCTGATTTCGTAAGTTTTTTCGCTGACATCAAGGAAGAAAATCCCACAGCCCGTTGGGAAATGCAATCCGAAACAAGAAAACATGACTGCGAAAACAGGATCAGCCTTTTTTGCCAAATCCTTCTCAGGCAACTTTATTGGGCGGAAAAAATTTCACCGCTGTTTGAAAACGGAGCGCGGACAACTCTTGTCCGCCAAACCACGCGCAAATCGCTCACGCGCCGATGCGGCGGACGATGGATTTCAGGATGGTGTCGTAGAGGGCGTCTTTCAAGACGAGGTCTTCCACGCCGGCATCCAGATTCGGGTTGTCATTGACTTCGATGACGACGATCTTGCCGTTGATTTCTTTCAAATCCACGCCGTAGAGCCCGTCGCCAATCAAATTGGCGGCTTTGAGGGCGGTTTGCAGGACTTTTTTGGGCACGGCGTCCAAGGGCAGGCAATCGCTTTTGCCAAAACGTCCGCTTTCTCCACCGTTCCAATTGCAGATCTGCCAGTGTCCCTTGGCCATGTGGTATTTGCAGGCGTAGAGCGGCTTCCGGTCCAAGATGCCAATCCGCCAATCGAAATCGGAACGCATGAATTCCTGGGCGATGATCAAATCGGATTTCTCGAACAATTTGCCGAGCTTCTCCCGGAATTCGGTTTCGTTTTCGGCTTTGACCACGCCGAGCGAAAAGGCGCTGTCGGGCTGCTTGAGCACGCAGGGAAAGGGAATGCCCAAAACTTCGACGCCGGTTTTCAAGGCGTCTCGCTGCAGGATCACGGTTTTGGGGGACGGCACTTTGGCCAGGGCCAGTCGCTCGGCGAGATACACTTTGTTCGCACAACGCATGATTGAGAAAGGATCGTCGATCACCACCAACCCTTCGGCATAGGCTTTGCGCGCAAAACGGTAGGTGTGATGATTCACGGAGGTGGTCTCCCGAATAAAGAGGGCGTCAAACTCGGGCAGACGATTGTAATCCTCCCGGGTAATGAATTCGGTATAGACGTTCAGCCGCTCCGCCGCCTCGACAAATTTCTTCAGGGCCCGCTTGCAGGAGGGCGGATGAACTTCTTCGGGATTCACCAACACCGCCAAGTCGTGCTCATATTGCTGGATCTTGCTCTTGTGAAATCGCTTGCGGGAAAAATAACGCCTGGCAAAGGTCTGCAACTGTTCGGCGTCGGCTTCCGGCAGGCTGCCGAAGGGAATCGGGGTGATCTGCTGGATTAGCCATTTCTTGCCCATCAGGAAGGTCACTTTCAACAGGGGTGCCTGGAATTGCTGGTACAAGGCCCTGCCCACTTCCCGGTATTCCGGCATGATGGTTTCCCCGAAATACACGTTCAGGGTAAATTCCTTTTCCCGGACTTTGGAAAAGGCTTTTTGGATCTGCTCGTCAATGTCCTCCGCCAAGGTGCGGACAATGGTCTGGGAACGGAAATCCTGCATGGTGGTCACGCTGGGAATGGCCCGATGATCCCGGGCGGCCGCGAGTAGGGACACGTAATACCCCACGGATTGATAGCGGTAGGAGCGACAGAGGTTGAACACGCGCGCGTTTTTCAAGGTCGCGTATGCCTTGTCCGCCAAATAGTCCTTGGCGGAAACGACCTCGACTTCTTCGATGTCAAAGGTCCAGTGGGCAGGGTTGTTGAGAATGATCAGGTTGCGAACGGCCATGAGGGGGACTTGGGTGGGAATTTGGGTGGAAATTATTTTGGGAGGATAAAATTTGGGCGTGGTTTATGATTTGGGATTGGGATTGGGAGTAGGATTAGGAGTAGGATTAGGTGTAGGATTAGGATTATTTCCGCTCATCATCCATAGCTTTTTTCTTTTCAGCTGCGGGTGGATCCCACTTTACTTTGGCGCGCATGCGCACCGCATCTCCGTCGGGATAGTATCCGGTCAGCGGCGGGCCGTAAACACAAAAACCGAGGGAGGCATACCAATTGACGAGGCGGGTATCATTCGCATCCGCTTCCAGGGTGACCGTTTGCCGTCCGCTGCGGCGGGCCAAGGCCAGGGCCATGCGCACCAGACGTCGTCCGCCTCCGGTGCCCCGGCATTCGGGGGCGACGGCGATGGAATAGATGCGCAGGGATTTCGGATGATGAAACAAGACCATGGCCCCAAAAACATCGGACCCTCTCCCCAGAACCCAAACGCTTTGCGTCGGACTGCGCAGACTTTGCCGCATGGCCCGGCGGGAACTCCGCCGCTCCACGGGGAAGCACTGGCTTTCCACCCGCGCGATGCCCGGCAAATCCTCCGGACAAGCCGCGCGAACATGCGCGAACGCGGGTCGCGGGATACGGGAGGAGCGTTCTGAAAATGGCGGATTGAATTTCACTCGACAAACAGTTCCTTCCCATGCCATCGGAAATGTCGGGGATTTGAGCGAAGCGTGATCTGTGGCAAAAAGTGCATGGAGGGTTGATGGAGGGTTCGGTTAGGTGCGAGGGTAGAGAGGAATATGGGATAATGGATACGGTTTAAAGCTTTCATCTCAAGGTCTCATATCTCTCAACGCCATCCGTCCTTGATCGGTCAGGCGGTATTTTTGATTGCGACTCGTTGGTTTGTCGGGAAGCGTCGGTTCGATCCACTCTTTTTCTAACGCCGGATGTAAATAATTTTCTCTGAATGTCGGACGATGGCTCATTCCGAGTTTCAGGCGAAGGTTTTTTGGGGAAAGGGGACCCTTTTGCAGGAGAAGGAGTATTTGGGAAGCAGCATCATCCAACTGGGTCGGTAACTGGGTCGGTAACTGGGTCGGTAACTGGGTCACTGGTCCGTTTTCACCTTTGAATTCCGTTGTTTTGCTATTCCGGGAAGGGAGCCGCACCCAATAGGCGGATCGCTCGTCATCGGTCTGGAATTCCGGGGTCGGCGATCCGTTTTTCACCATGGTTCGCAGCATTTTGGGGATTCCGGTCGAACGCCCCTCGGTCAGATCCAATTCTTTCAGAAATTCCCCGATCCGGCGGTTGCGGTAGCGGCGGCTTACGGCCCGGCCCGCACGCAGATCCTCCATGCGGATGGATCGATCCGGACCCGGAAAATCCGGCGAAATCGGCAGTTTCAAGTTGTCCAGTGGGTGATTCATTTGGAGATCCCATCACGTCAAGAAGCATAAAGGCGTTCGAACAGACATGAAGAGAAAGGGGGCGGTTTTCTTGGCCTTCTGCAACCTGATCCACGGGGGCGAGTCGTCCCTGATCACACGATGCAGTGCTTTCAATGCTTCAATGCGTAAATCCATGGCTGAACCTCTGTATTTGGCAAGCTTACAAAGCAAGTGGAAAATGGAGAAATTCATGCTTCCAATGCATCTCGGAAGAGTTTTGAAAAACGCTTTCGAGGCTCGGAGAGGTGACAAAACCGTAGATTCTCACAATTTTGTCGTGATGTAGGTGGGTTTGTGACGTATATGGAGGATTATGAGTCCATTTCGACTGGCATTGGCACAAATCAACACCACGGTGGGGGCAGTACAATGAAAATGCGTTCAATGGAAATCACCCGAGAACATTTCCATCCGATTCTTCACCAAATCCAGATAAACCGTTTTCAAGGATTCCGACAACGCGCAGGCCTTGATTCGCCCCGCCCAGTCCACCTGCTTCAACCGACGGAGGGAGCGTTCGATCCTCGCGGGTTGCAGTCCGCAAAGCTCCCGTCCAAACGCCTCCAACAACAGCTCCCGGTCGAATCCCGATTTCCGATCCGACAACTCCAGTGCGCTTTCCTCCTCGTCGTCAACCAGAAGGACCGTGTTCAAAAAATCGTAGGCCGGCGCCAGCTCAATGAGCGGCCCGTTTTCGATCAGCGACCAGTTTTTCAAGTGCATGTCGCCATTCCCGATCACCCAATTGAACAGCACCCGGTCAAACAACAGGGCTGACTGCAGCGTTGGGTTACTGGCGAATTCGCGGACCACCCGCACCAGGGTTTCCAGATTTCCGAGATATTTCCAGGAGGAAGGAACCTCCAACAACTGGCAGGCATCCTCCACCCGCAGACGCGTCCGGTTGGCCGGACCCTGTCGGTCAAAGCGTTCAATCCAGAACACCGGATACCGGTCCCGGGTCCACGCCAGACCACAATGCGGCACATCGATTCCCGCGTCACGGGCCAACATCATGGACAACGCCTCGTTTATCGGGGCCTCCGGGTAGGCCTGGGGACCGGGTTTCAGAATGTAACTGCCGCGTTCCGCCACCATTTGAAATTCACGCTGCTTGCGGGAAAACACCGCCGACACCTTCGGCTGCACCCCGGACAGCGACATTTTCGGGACCTCCCGGGAGTGAAAGGTCACCAGATCGCTCCAGTTGTAGGGCAGCGCGCCGTCCCCGGGCTGAATCCGCGTCCGGGCCTTGCGCTTTTCCGCCACCCTCCAGGAGACGGACGGTTCGGGATCCGCCCCGTCCGGAAGCACCGCCAGAAACCCGGTCAAATCCCGGCCCACCGCCGTCAACTGACCCCATTTGTCCGAGCGATCCAGCTTGCCGGCCACCAAAAGTTGATCCAGCAACACGCCTTCGGGCCGCAGACCGTCAAACGGAGGCGGAAAGTCCTCCCAGGTTTTTTCCTCCAGGCGCAGGGGCAGATTCAGAAACACCGGCGGGCCCTCATAGTCCGCCCGATACCGAAACCGATACCCGGAGTCCAGACGCTCCAGTATCCCCGCGAACGCGCCCCCGACATAGACCCGCAACTTATCGGTCAAGCGACACCTCCCCGCCCAGAGGACTCCGGCAGCGCAACTCAAAACCCAGGGCCGAAAGCACCGCCGCGAAACTCGACAGCGTCACATCCCCCCTTCCCGACTCAAGCTTGTAAATCACCGACTCCCCCACGCCCGACAACTCCGACAGCTCGCGCTGACTGAGACCCTGCGCCTTCCGCGCCTCCACCACCAAAGTGCTTAGATCATCTATTTTCATTGCATTTGCAATGCTATCACCCCAACCAAAACCTGTAAAGCCCAAAAATCAGTTAGAAAGACCTAAATCCGTGTATTTGCACGGATTACAACCTTTCCGGCACACCGGGCGTTGTGTTTACGGAAAGAGGGAAATCCGGGGTTCTAAATTCGCACGCTTGTACACACCAAATTCCGCCAAGAATTGGGTTCCGACACTCGGAAGCATCAACAAAAATACTTCCGACGCTCGGAAAGATGACAAAACCGTAGATTCTCACAATTTTGTCGTGACGTAGGTGGGTTTGTGACGTATATGGAGGATTATGAGTCCATTTCGACTGGCATTGGCACAAATCAACACTACGGTGGGGGCGTTTGCGGAGAACCGCGAGCGGATCTTGTCGGTCGCCCGCGAGGCGGCGGCGGCGGGTGCGCATTTGCTGGTGTTTCCGGAAATGACGCTCTGTGGATATCCGCCGGAGGATCTGGTGCTGAAAAAATATTTCATTCGCACCGCCGAAGAGGAAATCGCCAAATTGGCCGAATCCCTGCCGGCGTCTTTGGTGGTGATGGCGGGCATGCCCACGGCAGGGGTTCAACGTCCGCGCAACGCGGCCGCGATCATCGTGGGTGGAAAAGTGGCGGCCACTTATGCCAAACGGAAACTCCCCAATTACGGGGTGTTCGACGAGCAGCGTATTTTCGAGCCGGGCACGAATCCGCTTTGCGTGTTGTGCGGGGGATTGCGTATCGGGGTGCATATTTGCGAGGATTCTTGGGTCCCCGAAAGCGAAGAGGTTCAACAACTTGCGGATTTGAATTTGTCCCTGTTGGTCAACCTTTCCGCCTCCCCGTTTCACCGGGGCAAGATTTCCCAACGGACGGATATCCTTCGTCGTACCGCGAACGTGGTGAATGCGCCCCTGGCCTACTGCAATTTGGTGGGGGGACAGGATGAGTTGGTCTTCGATGGCGGCAGTCTGGTCATGGGTTCGGACGGGCAGGTTCTCGCCCAAGCCAAACGTTTTGCCGAGGAGTTGTTGCTGGTGGATCTGGACATGGGAGATCGGGTGGAACTGCTCAAATCCGAAACCCCCGAAGACGTGGATTGGGTGTTCCTTTCGCCGCACCTGGACCCGCTTCCGCCCCTGGAACCGCCCGTCCCGCCGCCGCCGCTTTCAGACATGGCGGAGATCTATGAAGCCCTGTGCCTGGGCCTGCGGGATTACACGAACAAAAACGGCTTTCACGAGGTCTTGGTGGCCATCAGCGGCGGCATCGATTCCGCTTTGGTGGCGGCGCTGGCGGTGGATGCCTTGGGGCCGGAACGGGTCACGGGAGTGAGCCTCCCCACCCGGTACAGTTCCGAAGGCACCCGCTCCGACGCGGAGAAATTGGCCCGCAATTTGGGTATTCACATGCTCATGCTACCGATTCAGAGCTTGTTCGACGATTTTTTGGGTTTGCTCGCCCCGCAATGGGAGGGTCGCGAGGTGGATGTCACCGAGGAGAACCTCCAGGCCCGCATTCGCGGCGCGGTGGTGATGGCGCTTTCCAACAAATTCAACCGACTGGTGCTGGCCACGGGGAACAAAAGCGAGTTGGCCACGGGATATTGCACCCTTTACGGGGACATGGTGGGCGGATACGCCCTCATCAAAGACGTCCCCAAAACCATTGTCTTTGAACTCTGCCGATGGATCAACGAAACCTCCGGCAAAGAACGCATCCCGGTCAGCACCATCGAACGTCCACCCAGCGCGGAATTGCGCGAGGACCAGAAAGACAGCGACAGCCTGCCGCCTTACGAGGTGCTCGACGCCATTCTGGAGGGCTACGTGGAACGGGATTTGGGCCGCGACGAGATCGTCGCCGAAGGCCAGGATCCCCACGTGGTCACCCGCGTGTTGCGCCTTGTGGACGGCAATGAATACAAACGACGCCAGGCCGCCCCCGGCGTGAAAATCACCCCCAAAGCTTTCGGCCGCGACCGACGCGTGCCCATCACCAATCACTTCCGAACCCCATGGATCCCCTCATGACCGCTACCCCCTCCCCCCAAAGCCACCACGACCTCGCTTTCGTTTCCGAAATCGCCGACATTCTCGAGCGCAGTCTGGACGTGCGCGAGATCGTGAATCCAATCATGGACGTCATGACCCGCCACTTGGGCATGAAGCATGCGACCATCACGCTCTTGAACCGCAAGACCAACGACATTCTCATCGACGCCGCCCACGGGTTGACCGCCCAGCAGGCGAGGCGCGGGCGCTACAAGCTCGGCGAAGGCGTGACCGGACAAGTGATTGAGTCCGGCGAGCCGATTTTGGTGGAACGCACCAGCGAGTCGCCCTTGTTCCTGAACCGCACCCAGCGCATGAGCAGCCAGGAGTCGAGTTTCATCTGCGTGCCCATCAAAACCGGCAAAACCGTGGTGGGCGCCCTGAGCGCGGACCGTCCCTACGACGAAACCACGGATTTGATTCACGACATGCACATCATGCAGATCGTCGCGTCCCTGTTGGCGCAGTCGGTGCGTCTGCGCCGCAGCGCCCAGGAACGGGGCGAAAAACTGGCCTCCGAAAACGAGCGGTTGCGGGCGGAACTCAAGGATCGCTTCCGTCCCTCGAACATCATTGGCAATTCGCACGAGATGCAGTTGGTCTACGACCAAATCGCCCAAGTGTCGAAAAGCCAAACCAGCGTGCTCATCGAAGGCGAAACCGGCACCGGCAAAGAATTGGTGGCCCACGCGATTCACTACAACAGCGACCGCAGCGACAAGCCCTTTATAAAAGCCCACTGCGCGGCCCTGCCGGAAAACCTGATTGAAAGCGAGCTGTTCGGTCATGTGAAAGGCGCGTTCACCGGAGCCACCACCGACCGCAAGGGCCGCTTTGAAATGGCCAACGGGGGCACCCTGTTTCTCGACGAAATCGGGGAAATTCCCGCCGCCATCCAGATCAAACTCCTGCGCGTGCTCCAAGAGCGGGAGTTCGAACGCGTCGGGGACACCAAGACCATGAAAGTGAACGTGCGGGTGATCGCGGCCACCAACCGCAACCTGCAACAAATGGCGCAGGAAGGCACTTTCCGCGAAGACCTCTTTTACCGGCTACATGTGTTTCCCATCTACGTGCCCCCGCTGCGGAAACGAAAAAGCGACATCCTGCAACTCGCCGACTTTTTCCTCGAAAAATACAGCAAAAACAGCGGCAAAACCGTTCGACGCCTCTCCAGTCCCGTCATTGATATGCTCTACAGTTATCACTGGCCCGGTAACGTGCGCGAACTGGAGAACATCATCGAGCGTGGTGTGATTCTCGCCGAGGGGGACGCCCTGCATCCGCATCATCTGCCCCCCACCCTGCAAACGGCCGAACAGGTGGGCACCCCGCCCAAGGGAAGCCTCAAAAGCCTGGTGGACACCTATGAGCGGGACTTGATCAGCGACGCCCTCAAAACCGCCCGTGGCAACATGGCCGCGGCCGCGCGTTCCCTGGAAACCACCCAGCGAATTTTCGGCTACAAGGTCCACAAGTACGACATCAATCCCAAACAATACGCGGGATGAGCGGCATCATGCACTTTGGAGGAATTCCAAACCGAAATCGCCCCCTTGGCCCGGCCAATGCGGAGATTGGCGCTCCCGTCCGCCCCGAATTCCTCCAAAGTGCATGAGCATGCGCACGAACAAACTCGGCATGAAACGTTTCCCGATCCTCGTTTTCTGTTGTTCGTGTGCATTTTTGACCTTCCCTGAAACGCCCGTGTACGAGGAGGTTCCTCCCCTGCAACGTTTGGATCACATCCGCGTGCGGGGTCCGCGCCGGGTCACGGAAGACGAGGCACGGTTTTTGGTCGAGCTTCCCCGCAGGACCTATCCGATTGAAACCCTCGAGGAAGAGGAGCAAACGGAAGTCACCGCCCATCTTCGGATTCGGCATCTGTCAGCAGACCTCGAGATCTCCAAGGACGTGACCCTGCGGTTTCTGCCCACGGGCCAAATCACCGGCGGCATGGGGAATTCCATGGAAGTCGATTTGGCGGACTGGCCGGACGGGGAAGCTGAGGCCCGCTTTGTCCTGCCCGGACTCCCCGAAGAAAGCGATATCCCGGCGCCCCCGCTTGCGTTCCGCATTGTACGCGAGGCGGTGGCCGCCATTGCCGAAGAACATCGCCCGGAAATGGACGCATGGATCGAAGACGCCAACCGCCTCACCACCATATGGGGCAAACGCCCGCTGTGGCCGGCCCTCGACCATGCGCTGGCTCAAACCGAATCCCCTTGGGAAGGCTTGCGCGGTTTTCTCCTGCGCGCCTACTTCAATCCCCAACTGGAGCGCATGCAGCCCTACACCTTGTATGTGCCCGAAGCCCTCGATCTCTCCGAACCCGCCCCGCTGATGATCCTGCTGCACGGTTCCGGTGGAGATTACCGAAATCTTGTCGCCGATTACGCCGCCGGACAGCGTTTCGAGGAACACCCCATGCTGATCGCCAATGCGGGCGCCTTCCCCAATCTCGAGTTCCGCCATCTCGCCCTCAACAACGTGCGCTGGATCATCGAAGACGTCTCCAACAAATACGGCGTGGATCGCGACCGCATTTATGTCCAAGGCATCAGCCTCGGCGGACGCGGCACCCTGGATTTGGCCGCGCTTCTGCCCGATGTCTTTGCCGCAGTTTCCTCCCAGGGCACCTACGGCATACACCGCACCTTGATGGACCCCCTGCACGCGGTCCACGCCGATCCCGTCGCCTACCAACTCGCGGCCCGCAACGACATCCGCACTTGGATGCCCAACCTCGCCACCACCCCCGTGGAGATGGTCTTCGGCTGGTCCGACACCTCCACCCGTCCCGTGGGCGCCCTCGCCATCGCCTCCGTCCTCGAAACCCTGCGATACCGGGTGGTGGAGCGCGGGTTTGATTTGGGCCACAACCTGACCCTGCCGGACTACGATTGGGCCAGTACCCGGGAATGGTTTTTAAACCACCGCAAAGAACGCTGGCCCCGACAACTTCAGTTTCGGGTCGCCAACTTGCGCCACAACCGCTTCGCCTGGATCCGAGTGGACGCGCTGCACGATTACACCGGGGTCGGCGAGGTCAAGGCCCGCATCCTCGCCGACAACACCTTGGCATTGGAAACGCGCAACGTGGCCCGGCTCACCTATTTGCCGCCGCCCATGATGCACGAAATCGCGGAAACGTTCCCTGACGGGATGCGCGTGTTTCATTTTGACCGGGAAAACCGTCCCCTGGAAACCTCCCCGGACGCCATGGAAGGCCCCCAAAAGCATCCCGGACAAAGCGGTCCGCTGTGGAATTTCTTTTCAGATCCCATCCTGATCGTCTGGGACGACAGTGACGAAGACGAAAACACCCGCTCAAGACTGCAGATGTGGGCCGCAAACGCCTCGCGCAGCGGTGCCACGCCCGGGCCCGTGAATTTCCCGGTCAAAGCCGCATCCGAAGTCACCCCCGAGGACCGGCGCGAGCGAAACCTGTATTTCATCACCTTTCCCGAAAGCGAGCACACGTGGCGGGAAGCCATCCCCCTGGCCCTGCCCGAGAAAGCGGAGGAGGTTCGGACAGCGGCCGCGGAGGAAGGGCGGGCAACCAGCCTCTTCGCCTTGCGTCCCTCGCCTTGGGCCGACAACCGGCTGGTGATTGTCGCCGAAGGCGTTGGCCACTTGCCCTCCATTGACCACATCCATTATTTCCAAGAGCACCTGCAACCCGACTGGGTGATCCTTCAGGGGCGCACCCCCATTGCCGCCGGCAGTTACAACCACGACTGGAGTCCCGGACCCATGACCACCGAAAATTTCATCACCCGTCTTTTGACGCGGTAGCGACTGTTCGAAGAGGTTTTTTGGGATCAAGGCAAAGGCATTCCCCCTACGCCCCTGCCGGTGCGGAGACCGGCGCTCCCGTCCCCGTGGTCCCGCAAAAGCCATGTCCAACGCAAAAAAAACCTGCTCCACTACACAAAATGGCTTTTCGAATGAGCTTTAGCCATCGGACATTTCGATCATTCGCCTGCTTGACCCTCCCTGATAATATTGTATGGTAGGCCTATGGATCATCCCCTTCCCGAAATTTGGAACGACCAACGGCGTCTCGCCCGGCTGAAGCCGGACGACTGGCGGCAGATTGGTTTGGCCTCCCTGCTGATTGCCTTTGGCTTTTCCCTGTTTCACTTCATGGGCAATACCGCCGATGCCGGACGCTGGGGACGCTCCGCCTTGGTGTGGATGGTGCAGCGTTGGAATGATTCCGGGATTGCCATGGGACAAGGCGACTATTCGCACGGTTTTTTGGTCCCCGTCGCCTCCCTGTATGTCGTTTGGATGAATCGATTCGAACTGTTGAAGGCCCCCAAGCGGGTTTGCGGATTGGGTTTGGTGTTCATTGCCGGGGCCTTGTTGTTGCATTATCTGGGGGTAAAAACCCAACAGACCCGGGTTTCCCTGGTCGCCATGATTGGACTCCTCTGGAGCGTTCCTTTTTATTTTTACGGGTGGCAAGTGGGCAAACGCCTGCTGTTCCCCTGCGCCTTCATGATTTTTGCGGTTCCCCTTAATTTTTTGGATAATCTCACCTTCCCCTTGCGGATGGTGAACACACGGGCGGCCGTGGCCACCCTGCAGGGGCTGGGGGTCGAAGTCCGCCAAGTGGGCACCGCCATCTTCGGTCCGCCCTTTGACGCCACCGCCGAACTCAAACTCGATGTCGCCGACCCCTGCTCCGGCATTCGCTCCCTCACTGCCATGATGGCGCTCACCGCGATTTACGGCTACATGGTCATGAAATCCCCCCTGCGCAAATGGATCCTCTTTCTGTGCGCCATCCCCTTGGCCATGGTCGGCAACATGTTCCGCATCACCGCCATCGGCATCATCGCGGAAGCCTTTGGCACCGACGTGGCCGCCGGCGTGATTCACGACTATTCCGGCTTTCTCGTCTTTGGCATGGCCATCGCCCTGATGGTCGGCCTCAGTTTCTTTCTCAACCTCGACTTCAAGGAGGCGCTTTTCCGATGGAAAAAAAAGTTGGGCTCCGCCAGTATTTAAGTGTTTTCCTCCTCTTCGGAATCTCCATGCTTTTCTTGGGGTTCACCGTGGATGTCTCCATCACCGACGAGGCCGGTGTTCGCACCGAACTCCCCGATGCCTTGGGCGAGGCTTGGACCGGTCACGAGATCCTGTTTTGCCACAACCAACATTGCGGACGCGATTGGCTGGTCCGGGATTTGGAACTTCATGAAAGCGGCGTGTACGTTTGCCCCGAAGATTTTAGCGGCAACCCCTGCGGCGGCAAATTGCACACCATGTCTTATGGCGAATACACGGCGTTGCCCCGCGACACCGTTCTTTTCAAAAAACGCTATTTCCGAAACGACGACCCCGACAAAACCGTATTTGCCTCCGTCGTGCTTTCCGGCAACGACCGCTCCTCCATTCACCGTCCCGAAGCGTGCATGACCGGACAGGGGCACCGCATCGAACGCAGTGAAGTCATCGACGTGGAACTGCCCGGACGGGAACCCTTGCAGGTCATGGTGCTGGACCTCTCCCGCACCTTGCCCACCCACCCCACCTTTTATACCTATTACGCCTACTGGTTCGTCGGCAAGGACGTGGAAACGCCCCACCACATGGAACGCATGCTCTGGATGGGCATTGACCGCGTCTTTCGCAACGTCGCCCACCGCTGGGCCTACATTGCCGTCGCAGGAGGACGGGAAAAGGACGGCAAAAGCCACCACGAACAAATTCGCGAAGTGGTTTCCGAGCTTTACCCCAGCATTTCCCTGATCGGGCATCCGGATGGGGAATGACAGGGCCTGAAAGGAGCAGGGCGGCCATCTTCCTCGACCGCGACGGCGTCATCAACCAGCCGCCCCCCCCTGAGGAACGGTACATTACCCGACCGGAGGATTTTCACCTCATGCCCGGGATCGCCGACCTCATTCGGTTCTTCAACGATCTGCCCCTTCCCTTGATCGTGATCACCAATCAAAAATGCGTGGCCATTGGCCGTTTGAGCCCCGAAGGGCTTGAGGCGATTCATGCGCGCATGCACGCATTGCTGGCCGCGAAAGGCGCGCACGTGGATGCCGTGTACCATTGTCCACACGATGAAACCGCCCAATGTGATTGCCGTAAGCCCAAACCCGGCATGATCCTCCGCGCCGCCCGTGAGTATGATCTCAATCCAAGCAGTTCCTGGCTGATCGGGGACCAGCCCCGCGACTGTGCCGCCGGGAAAGCGGCCGGGTGCCGGACGTTGTTGCTCGGGGACGAAATTTGCCCGGATGCCGACTTGAAAAAGGCCGACATTTTCGAAGTTCAGGCCTGGGCCGAAAAATTTTTCCGAAAAAAACAGGAAAGATGATTGCAATCCCCCTTCCGGTCATCTTAAAACCTTGTCATTATCCATAACCCTGTTAAAGTACCATATTATGACAGATACACCTACCAATACCGCCCGCTTGCACGTCCGTTACACCGATCCCGATGGAAAACCCACCGAGATGGTTTTGGCGGAAAAGCCCGTCACCATCGGTCGCAGCCCCGACGCCGATATCATCACTTTGGATGAACGCGCCTCCCGCATGCACTGTGGCATTCGGATTTGGGACGGTGAGTATTATATCAAGGATTTGAAGTCCAAAAACGGCACCTACCTCAACAACCAACGGGTGGAGATGGCCAAGATCAAGCCCGGGGACAAAATCCGCCTCGGCAACACCATTATCCATGTGGATGACAAGAAGGCCGCCGGGACCGACACCACCGTCAATTCCGTTCAAGACGAAATGAACGAAGGCAAAGGCTACAAAACCATTCTTCGCGAAATCGTGGAAAACACCGAAAAGCCCGGCCCCAAACCCATGGCAAAAGCCGTGCAAAAATCTTCCGCCTCCCCCCTCAAGCCTGCCGCGAAAGAATCCGACAGCGAAGCCACCAAGTCCGATGAACCCCGGACCAAAACCGCGAAACTGGTCACTCCGCCCCCGGAAGAATTCAATAAAGAAGATGGCAAAGCCTCGGATTCCAAACTGTCGGAATCCAAATTGACCGACTCCAAGATCGTGCGTCGCAAGCCGACGGCCATCAAAATCAAGCGCAGTTGACCGCCCGCCAGATGGATACCTCCGCCGAACCCGTGCCCGTCGAGCCGGACGTGCTCGAACATGGCCGCGCCGCCGATGGTTCTCCGCTCACGTCCGACCGCCGCCTGTACATGCAGTTGCTCTGTTTCAGCGGCTGCCGCGATCCCGAACCGTTCATCGAACAGATTCGGAAAACCGGATGGGACGCCACCATGTATCAGGACGCGGCGGACCCTTGGGGCCTGGGGCTTTTGATGATGCATACGGACCCCGACTTTTTCATTTCCACCACCGCCCCCACCCTGCGGGAATCGATTTGGTCCGAACTTACCCCTCGTCCCGAAATGACCCTCTTTGCCCGGGCCTACTCCATCGGCTATGAAGACGATCTGGAGCGCACCCTCGTCACCCGCCCCCGCGAACGGGCCCTCTCCCCGCAATGGCCCTGGGCCATTTGGTATCCCCTGCGGCGCAGCGGCGCTTTTGCCAAACTCCCCAAGCGCGAGAAAATGAAGATCCTCGGCGAACACGGCACCATCGGACGCGCCTGGGGCGAAGCCGGGCACGCCCATGACATTCGCCTCGCCTGTTTTGGCATGGACCGGAATGACAACGATTTCGCCGTGGCCCTCGTGGGCGCGGAACTGCGGGCCTTGAGCAAAATCGTGGAAACCATGCGCGGCACCGTGCAAACCTCCACCTACATCGAGCGCCTGGGTCCGTTTTTCGCGGGCAAGGCCATTTACCAATCCCCACTCTGACGCCTCCCCCGTGCCCGCGATCACCACCCTTCTTTTTGATTACGGCAATACCCTCATCGCCTTTGGTCCCGACCAACAGGATGCCCAGCTCCTGGCCATGCGAGGCGTGCTGGACGACGCCGGAATTCGGTATGATTTGGAACGGCTGGACCGTCTTCGCAAAGAACAAGTCATGCGCCCTTACCAGAGAAATGGCGTCGAGAACGATTTTCGCGAGGCTTGTCGCGAAGTGGTGGCCCTTTTTGTCGACGCCGCCCTTGCCGACAAGCTCGCCGAACCCATGATGGCCGCAAGGCGCAAGGCCTTTTTGGAATCCGTCTCCGTCGACCCCGCCGTTCCCCAATTGCTCGAACGCCTGCGGGGGCGCTATCGACTCGGACTGCTCTCCAACTATCCCTGCACGCCCTCCATCACCGATTCCCTCAAACATCTCGGGCTTCATTCTTATTTTGACGCCATCATCGTCTCCGCCGACGTGGGCTTTGCCAAACCGCATCCCCGCGCCTACGAAGCCCTGTTGCGGGCCATGAATGCCGAAGCCGGGAGTTGCCTCTACGTCGGAGACAATTGGCTTGCGGACGTTCAGGGCGCCAAACGTCACGGCATGCACGCCGCCTGGCTGCGCGAACACGTCCCCTACGAAACCTTCGAACCCGCCGAAGGGGACCACCCCGCGGATTTGGAACTCACCCGCCTGCTCGACCTCGAGTCCGCCCTGGAGCGGTGGACCTCCGTGCTTTGATCGTCGTGAGTTGATGCCGGCGAAACGGTCCGTCGCCCCCCCGAACTTGAAGACGTGATCATCGGATCATTATTAATTTGAAGTTTTTCCTATTTGCTGTATTGTTAACCCTTATATATTAACAAGCGCATATCTACCCCAGGAGGTCAACATGCGAGAATCTCTCGTTCAAGAATATGGTGACCTTACGGAATTGAATCGTGATGGAAACATCCGGAAATTTAACGGACGCGACCGTCTGAATGGAAATCATCACCTCAAAGGAAAAACGCTTCTGGGTGCGGACGATCGGCAGTGCCGTGAGAAATCATGAGGGGCAAATCAGGCCACGTGCAGGGTTCTTTTCACGATATTTCCGAAGGGGAAAAAACAGACGTGGTTCTGCACCAGCTGATTGGCTACGAGCAGCTTTTGAACGAAGCTTTGACAATGGCCCTCCTCACAGACGACTTGGCGACGTTTCATGACCGATGCCTCGCCTTGGTCGGTGGGCGGTTGAATGTCGATCGCGCTTATTTTTTCAAGCACAACGAAGCGACGGATACCATGGACAACACCCACGAGTGGTGCGCGGAAGGTGTCGTGCCAGAGAAGGACAAGTTGCAAGGCATCCCCGAAAAAGACTTTACCTGGTGGGTCGAGTCCATGAAGCGCAATGAGATTGTCTGCTACCCTGACATCGCGGAGATTCCCGACGAGGTCACCAAAAATGCACTCGGATCCCAAGAGATCAAGTCCATCCTCGTGGTCCCGCTCTTCCTCAACGGACAGTACGACGGCTTCCTTGGCTTCGACGACTGTGCGCGGCGCAGAGACTGGAAACAAGAGGACATTGACATCCTTTTGTCGCTATCAAAAATCGTGTCCATGGTCACCGGGCGCAAATTGGTCGAAGCGGAAAAGGAAAAACTCCAGTCCCAATTGTTGCAGGCTCAAAAGATGGAATCGGTCGGGCGCCTGGCCGGGGGCGTGGCCCACGATTTCAACAACATGCTCACGGGCATCATGGGCTACGCCGAATTGTGCCGCCACGACATTGACGACGGCCACCCGGCACACGAATGGCTCGACGGGATCTTGCATGAATCCCGCCGCTCCGCCGATCTCACCCGACAACTTCTGGCCTTCGCGCGCAAGCAGACCATCGCCCCACAAGTGTTGAACTTCAACGACGGGGTCGGAAATATGCTCAAGATGCTGCGCCGACTCATCGGCGAAGGTATCGATCTGATCTGGCAACCCGGCGCGAACCTGGGGGCCGTCAAAATCGACCCCGGCCAAATTGACCAGATTCTTGCCAACCTCTGTGTCAATGCGCGCGATGCCATCGGGGGACGATCCGGCAAGTTGATCCTCCGAACCGAAAACATTTTGATCGACGAAATCTACTGCGCCAAACACATCGAGGCCAGTCCCGGCGCCTACGTGATGCTGGAGGTAAGCGATAACGGTTGCGGGATGGACAAGGAGACCGCGTTGCATATTTTCGAACCCTTTTTCACGACCAAGGATGTCGGCGTGGGTACAGGCCTCGGTCTGGCCACCGTATACGGAATCGTCAAGCAGAACGCGGGATTCATCAACGTGTACAGTGAGCCTAACAAGGGTACGACCTTCAGAATCCATCTGCCGCGCGTCCCGTTAAAAACCCACGCAAAACAACACGGGTCCCAAACCAGCGAATCGCCCATCGGGACCGAGACCATTCTGCTGGTCGAGGACGAGAAAGCCATCCGCTTCACCCTGGGTCTGTGTCTGAAGGGTCTCGGCTACACCGTGCACGCGGCGGAATCGCCCGAGGAGGCCCTGCGTCTGATCGAAGAACAAGAAAATATCATCGATTTGCTGCTCACCGACGTGGTCATGCCCGGCATGAGCGGACGTGAATTGGCCGAAAAGCTGGCACCGGACTATCCCGCAATGAAAGTGCTCTACATGTCCGGCTATACCGCCGATGTCATCGCCAGCCAAGGCATCCTCGAAGAGAACGTGCAATTTGTCAGCAAACCCTTCTCCCGCGATGCCCTCGCGCGCAAGGTACGTGGCGTGTTGGACGAACACAAAGACTGCGGCGAAGCCGCTTTGCGTCAACCGATTTTCATCCACCAGGTGAACTGAAATTCGCCGGGTGGGATGCGGTAGGATTCGAGGGTGTCGGGGCCACAACTGCCGGTTCCGAGACCGCGGTGGCGGATGTCGAGGTTGAGGTGCACGCGTTTTGTGGCGGGTAATTCGTATGGATGCCCGGCGGCATTGAGTTCGGCGGGCGTGTGGGGAACCAGGGATCCGGCAAAGGGACTGTCGGCTCTGACGATTAAGCCCAAGCCTTTCTGGTTTCGGGCACTGATCCAGCGCAGCTCTTCGTGATTGCCGCTTTCCTGGGGAACCACGTAGGGGAAGAGTTGCTCTTGCACATTGCCGGAGAAATGTCCGACCCAGGCTCCCGCCTTGCGGTCGGGATAGGTCTCGACGGGCCCGAGTCCCAGCCATTCCAGATGCTCGAACCCGGGGGCGAGTTCACAGGTCACTCCCACGCGGGGCAAGTCGGGCAAATCCTTGTGCGCGAGGATATGGTGGTCCATGCGCACCCAACCCTCGTCATGAAATTGCCAAGTCTGTTGATGCTGGAAGGCTTCGGAAATGTTGCCGGCGGCATAGGTGCGGCTGAGGATCAACTTCCCGTCTTCGTGAAGGGCTTCCACGCGGGTGAGGCCGAGGTCGTGCAGTCCGGCCAAGGTCCATCGTCCGATGCAGCGGTCGGGGCTTTCCCAGTGCTCTTTTCGGCCTTTCACGCCTTCGTTGTCGATGAACCCGCGCAGAATTTGCAAGTCGGGTCCGCCGAGAATGACGGGTTTTCCGCCATGGGTGACGCCTGCGAGACGGGCTTGGGTCAGATCAAAATGGTAGGCGGTCTTTCCATCGGACACCGTCACTTGTTGATCGTCTTGTTCGACTTTGATCCCGGAGGTTGATTTCAATTTCTTGGGACTTTGGGCTTTGCGGCGCCCCAGGGAAAACTGTTCCCAGGCCACTTCCTGACCATCGGCGTCGGTTGCGGAAACCCGGAGGAAACGCTCTTCGCCCGGTTGCAGATCATGTTCCGCCAGAGGAATGGAAAGGGCCACGCTTTCCTGCGGCTCGGCTTTGCAGGCGCCGAGTTTGCCTTCGGCCACGGTTTCACCGTTGAGATCGATTCGCCAGGAAAGTTTGAGCCAGTTGGCTTTGCGGAAATAATTGCGGTTGAGCACCCGCAATTCCCCGGTTTTGGGGTCAAAGGACTCGAAATGCAAGGACTGAAACAGCTTTTTGCATTCGTCCATGGCGGGCTTGGGAATGCGGTCGGGCTGCACGAGACCGTTGCAGTTGAAATTCACGTCGTTGGGTTCATCGCCGTAGTCGCCGCCGTAGGCCCAGAATTCGCGTCCGTCTTCGGTTTTTTTGCGGAGTCCTTGCTCGACCCAGTCCCAAATGAACCCGCCCTGCAAAACGGGATACCGGTACACGGCGTCCCAGTATTCTTTCAAACAACCATTGCTGTTACCCATGGCATGGGAGTATTCGCAGGAAATGAAGGGTCGGCTGTCGGTAGGGTTTTTGCCAAAGGCTTCCCACACATCCACATGTTCGTACATGGTGGAATTGAAGTCATGACTGCGTTCGCCGCCTGGGGTGTGACGGTTGCCGCGTTGCAGCCAACCCATTCGGTTGGCGGGCTCGTTGTGGAGCAGACGGGAATCATCGAGGGCACGGGCGGCGTCGGCGGCCAGGTCGTGATTGCGTCCGTAGCCGGTTTCGTTTCCGAGGGACCATGCGAAAACGCTAACATGGTTGCGGTCGCGCAACACCAGATTTTCCAGCCGCTCGCGAAAGGTTGTGGCCCAACGCGGATCGTGGCCGAGGGTGTCATAATTGTCGTGGGCTTCCTGGTTGGCTTCATCGATCACATACAGCCCCACCTCGTCGCAGATCTCCAGCCATTTGGGGTCGTTGGGATAATGGGCGGTGCGCACGGCGTTGAAGTTGTAGTCCTTGAGCAACTGCGCATCCTGCCGCATCCGGTCCTCGGAAACAACTTTGCCGGTGTCGGGGTCGTGGTCGTGGCGGTTGACGCCCATGAATTTGATGGGCTGACCGTTGAACAGCAGTTTGCCGTTTTCCAGACGGACGGTACGGAATCCAATGCGAAAACAGGTGCATTCGAGGGTTTGGCCGCTTTCGGCATCCCGCAGGGAGAGATTTAAGGTGTACAAATCGGGGACTTCGGCGGACCAGGGTCGCACCCGGGGAATTTCTTCGGACAGGAGGGCGCTGAATCCATCTTCCCGGTAGCTGGTCCCGTCGATGGCCAGGGTTTTCGGTTTCTTCCAAACGGCTTTCCCTTTGGGATCCCGCAGGTCGAGTTCAACCTCGCATTTGCGTCCGGGATGTCCGCTGAATCCCAATCGGGTTTCCAAAACCAAGCGACCGCTGCCATCGGTTTCGACATAACCGGTTTTGGCGAACACATCTTCGATCCAGGCGTGATCAGTGGAAATCAGCTTGACGGAACGGTGTACGCCGGCCATCCACCAGTGGTCCTGATCCTCGACATAGGAAAAGGCGGAATAGCGGATCACCAGCAAGGCCAACACGTGATCGCCTTCCGTCAAATGCGGAGTGAGATCAAATTCGGCGGGCAAACGGCTGTCGCTGCTCAAGCCAATGAATTGTCCGTCGAGATAAACCAGCATCAGGCTTTCGGCGCCGCCGACGTGCAGGACGGTTCGCCGTTTTTGCCAGGTTTTGGGAATGGAGATGGTTTTGCGGTAGAGTCCGGTCGGGTTTTCCGCGGGCACGAAGGGCGGGCGGTTTTCGAAGGGCATCTGAATGTTGGTATAATGCGGTTTGTCCCAGCCCTGCAGGGTCCAATTTCCGGGGACTGTGATATTGGGGGCACCTTCCGGGGGCGTACCGGGCAGGTCCACGGGGACGTCTTCGGGCCGGTCAAAATACGAAAAATGCCACTTCCCGTCGAGCGACTTCACCCATTTGGACTTGGCGGGGTCCCGGGTCGCGGCTTTTTCCGGGTCGGGGAACGGAAACAGAAAGGAACGGGCGGGCAGACGGTTGATCTGCGTCAATTCGGGGACTTCCCAAATCCGGGGGAATGGGAACAGGGATTTTTTCACGAATTATTCTCCTTGAGTCGATTGCAGACGCGCTTCCAAGGATGCCGCATCGCGGTATCGTTCCGCCTGATAGGCCCAAACGCTGTCGGGCACCAACTCCTCGATGGTTTTGTAGACGGGAACGGCCTCTGCGTGACGCCCAAGTTTTTCAAGGGTGCGGGCCCGCCCAAAGAGCGCCTGGGGATAAACCAAACTATCCGCGGCAACCCCTTTGTAGCCTTCAAGGGCTTCGTCGAGACGGCCAAGTTCTTCCAAGGCCATCAAGCGACCCAACACCGCCCGGCCCGCAAGGGGATGGCGGGGGGACTTGGCGATAAATCCTTCGAAAACCTGCAAGGCCTCTTCGTGTTCGCCGTCTTGGGCAAGCATGTTGCCCAGTTGCAGTCGGGCCAAAGCGGCCTCGGGTTGATTCGGATAGGCTTCGATGACCTGACGCAAGGCATCGGGGGTGTACGCGGTGGTGTAGTCCAGATAGACTTCCTGGCGCAGGCCTTCTTTCCGGCTTTGAAACCATTGGAATATGGAAAAGCTCAGCAGCGCCAGAGCCACGGCGAGCAAGACCCACTGGGCACTGCTCTTCAGTTTGTCCAGGGACATTTCTTCATCTTCAACGGGCGGTAAGGTTTTTTGGGAGTTTGTGGCCATAATCTTGTTCTCTTTTTAAGTGAGCTGTGTTTCTAACGTATTCGCCCCATGATCGGCAAGCCCGGATTCACGCTATTCCACCAAGATCCACCGATAACCGTGGCGATATCCGGCGTCGGGGATGAGTTGGGGCTTTCCGGGGGCGATGTCTTCTTGAAATGGGAAATGCACATGCGCGGACAAGACCGCCAGCACCCGGGGACTGACGCGCAGCAACGCGGCCGCGCGGCGGGTGGGCTCTGGATCAATGCCCGGCCGCTTCCGCCCGGAGGGATCGGCCATGAGAATGGCCTGACCATGCTTGGCCACCGTCGCTTCACGCAGGGCGGGCGTGCTCAGCGGGATGTGCATCATCACCACCGTGGGCACATCTTCCGCCAATTCCCGCTCCAGAAACGAGACCTGTTCGGCATTCAAATAATAGGTGCTGTTGTCCAAACCGATGACCCGCAAGCCCTGCACGGACCGGCTCCAATACGGGGCCTGTCCCCGGTAAATTTTCTCCAGACGGGGCAGCATCCGCTCCCGTAAGTCTTCCCAGCCGTCCTGCCCCGGATAAAACCAGTCGTGGTTGCCGGGAACGGACCATACGGGACGGGGACAGGCCCCGAAAAGCCGGAGCGCCAATTCCACGTTTTCTGCGCTGGGGAAATGGAAAAGGTCGCCGCCACAGAGAATGATGTCGGCGCCGCCGGCCACGGCGCGGTCCAAATGCGAAGCCAGCAACGTGGAGTTGGAACAAGGCAGTTCGGGGGCGGGATTCTCCCGCCACGCGTTGGGCAGCAGGGGATCGTTTGCGGAAACCTGCTGCAAATGGGTGTCGGCAAAATAATAGAGGTGCAGGGGACGGCGAAGTCCTTTGGCCAACAAATGATCGTGGGTGGCGTCGGATTGCGGAACCGCATTCGGGTCTGTGGTCATCGGCGTTGGGCTTCCGATAGGGCGCGCCGCGCATCCCGGTCCGCCTCCCGTTTTTTGAGGGTTTCGCGTTTGTCCCCCTGGTTTTTCCCTTTGGCGATGCCCAGTTGCACTTTGATTTTCCCCCGGCGCAGATGCAAATCCAGGGGGACAAGCGTCAACCCCTCCTGGGAAAGCTGGCCGGCAAGTTTGCGGATTTCCCGCTTGTGCAGGAGCAATTTGCGGATGCGCACGGGTTCGTGGTTAAACCGGTTGCCGTGGCTGTAGGCGCGAACATGCAGGTTGTGCAGGAAGACCTCACCCTTGTGCTCCACCGCAAAAGCCTCCTCAATGCTCAACTCGTGGTTGCGGATGGCCTTGACTTCGGTGCCGCACAAGGCGATGCCCGCCTCCAAGGTGTCCAGGATATGATAATTGTGCCGGGCTTTCCGATTTGTGGCCAGCACGGGATCATTGGAAGGTTTGGAACTCATTCCGGGAGGTTACAGCGACAAGAGCTTCTCCGCCGCTTCCTCTTCCGTCACGTGTTTGGAGGAGGTCACGACTTCAGCATCCAACAAACCTTCCATCACTTCTTTCAAAGCGATGTCGAGGTTTTCCTGGTGGGGGTGGTCCGGCTTGACCATGGGGCGTTGGCCCATGTTCAATTGCTTCACGCGGCGGGAAACCAAATTGATCAGCAGGGGTTTGTTGGGAATGCGCAATACGGCGGCGTCGAGATACTCAAAATTCATGAAAAGACTCCTGAAAATAAACAACAGAGGCGGGGTCAAAAGGGGTGCGGAAACTGCACGGATAAATGTCATTTGTCAAGCGAAAAGAATATCATTTTTAGACAAAATAATGATGGCGGAACGCGGATGAATTGGGTACAATTACCAAGCTATGGTTTACAACATTGCATTTTGCTCCAATCAGTGCAACCCCTATTACAGTGAGGTGGCGCTTGGCGTGACGGAGTTTTTACAGACCTCCGGTGAGGCTGAATTGATGTCGCTCAAGGGATTGAAACGATTCCCCCTACAGGCAATCTCCCTGCTCAAACCCGATGGGGCCATTGCCGGACCGGTGTGCTTGGAAGAATCGAAAACCATTTTCATGGACATCCCCGTGGTGGGCATCAGCAATGTGCTGGAAATCAAACCCTTCCCCTCGGTGATCAATGATGACCGGGAAGTCGGCCGGCAGGCCGCCCGCGCCATCATGGAAGCGGGCTATGACCGGATTGTGATCCTGGACTTCGGAGACAACCATTTTGTCCGACAACGGGCGGCCGGTGTGCAGGAAGCGGCCAAGGATTTGCAATTCCCCTGCCAACGCCTCAACGTGCGTTTGCGGAAAACCAGCAAAGGCGAGGTGTTTCACGATGTCTGGGCCGAATACCAAAGCCAGCTGAAAACCCAGATGAAATCCATCCCAAAAAACACGGGGATCGTGGCCTTGGAACCCCGGATCGCCATCGAGTTGCTTGCCCTCCAGTCGGAGATCGTACACTTGAAAATACCGGAGGAAGTGGGCCTGGTCCTCGCGGACCTCCCGGAACCGGAAATGAAGGGCACCGCGTATGTCAGTTTGGCCGTGGAGGAAATCGGCAAAAAAGCGGCGGAACTCTTGATCGCCAAACTCAAAAACCCGGCCACAAACCTTCCGGCGGAAACCCTGGTCCCCCCCAAAGGCGTGATCTGGGGAGAAACCCTGCGCCATGCGACAAAGAAGAACGTCAAACGTTGAACGGGGAGGGGGCGAAGGGGGACGGGAGCGCCGATCTCCGCATCGGCCGGGGCGAAGGGGGGAAAGCGAACTTCGAACATCGAACGCCCAACAACGAACGTTGAACGGCCGGGTCGTAGGGGGGATGCCCCGAACTTTGTCTTGAGCTTTGTCTGAAACTTTGTCCCCAAAGACCACCGTCTTTCGCGATTTGGAACTTTAAACCCGAAAATCTTCAACCGCCATCAGTCGTCCGGTCCGCATCGGCCGAGAACGCGGGCTCTGGAAAGCGGTAGCTTCGCGGAGCTCGCTACACGCACTCCAAAGACGCTTCGCGTCCGGGCCATTTCCGCGGCGGGGGCATTTTGTCGAATGACCGTTTCTTTCCAAACAGCTCCATAACAGAGATGCCTCTACAACCCTCCGCGCGCGGACGCGAAGCGTCTTTGGAGTGCGGTAGCGCCGGGAGGCACGACCAGAG
>JAFIGC010000081.1 GCA_020831635.1 Verrucomicrobiota bacterium
ACCGGAAAACCCCATTTCATGTCTGCGGATATTCCTTAGCTTGACGCGTATGCCCGTTGGGGTCGGCAAATGGGGTTGGATCCGTTTCCCGGGGCCATGTCCGCGGGCTGACGAGTGGGACCCCGTTGGGGTCCATCGGAACAGGGTTCCGATCCCGGAATCCGCATCCCAACGGGATGCCACTCGTCAGACCGGGGTGAAACCCCGGGAATTTAGAACCCCACACGAACCCGCATCCCAACGGGATGCCACTCCTCCCGACTTCGTTCAGCCAATTTAAGAATCCCCCTAACATTCCCTCTGATGTACATTGGATAGGTTGTAAAACTTAAAGTATATATCCATCCTTGAATTGGACCTTGCCGGATCTCCAACATGACATTCACAGAATCGGAAAGCTCAAAACGAACCCTTCGGATGCCCGGCACAAAAGCAGTTTCACGACCCGGAGCGTTCGAATTTTTGAGTGCTTTCCAACGTTTTGCTCGATTCTCATCGAGATGATCGGAAATCGTTATATCATGATCCAGAAAAAGCGTTTCAATATGATGAAATACTTCCTGATACGGCAACGGTTCGGCAAGGGGAAGAAAAGAAATCATTGTAACGACCCCGTCAGTTAACCAAAATGTTGTCCGCATAGAGAAGGTTTCAAATAGGCCGTCACCATAGTCAACCGAGAACGTGTTGGGTTCTTCGTTGTGTAATATTTTATTTTCCACTTTCCCGACCATCACATCAAAGTCGGGCGCCATGGGCACTTTCACCGACAAGATTTCGGTGGCCTCGGCAGGAACATCGGATGTGGTATCATTTCCGGGTTTTTCTTGAGGAGAACGGTAAATGAAAGAAAAAATGAATAAAACCAAAACGATGAAGGGGATTATTATGATTTTCTTCATCGGCTACACCTAAGGGTTGGGGGCATGGGAGCCGAGGTTGCAAAGGCTCGAGTCCCCCTGGTGGCTGGGCTCACCCCTCCATCACTTCTCTTTCCTTGGAGGCGAGCATGGAATCGACTTGGCCGACGTACTTGTCGGTGAGCTTTTGGATCTCGTCCAAAGAGGCGTCCTTGTCATCTTCGGTGATGTCGCCCTTCTTTTCCAAGGCCTTGATGGCGTCATTGGCTTCGCGGCGGAGGTTGCGGATGGCCACGCGCTGTTCCTCGGCGTTGCGTCCGGCGATTTTGATCATGTCCTTGCGCCGTTCTTCGCTGGGCTCGGGCACGGGAATGCGGATCACGCGCCCGTCGTTCATGGGGGTCACCCCGAGATTGGCGGCGAGAATGGCTTTGTTGATGTCGGGCAACACCGAGGGATCAAAGGGGGAGATCACCAGCAGACGCGGTTCGGGAATGGAAATGTTGCCGAGCTGTTGGATGCGGGTGGGGGCGCCGTAATAATCCACCGTCACTTTGTCCACCATCGAAGGGGTGGCCTTGCCGGTGTTGAGACCGGAGAATTCCTCTTTGAGAAACTCCACCGATTTTTGCATTTTTTCCTCGGTCTCGAGGGTCATCATTTCCAAGTCGTCCATTGCGTGCTCCTGATCGGGTTGAAGAAGGTTTTATTACTCGTGAATGCTGGTGCCCACCGGTTCGCCGGTGACCACGCGCATCAGTTCGTCGGGGTTGAAAAAATTGAAAACCACGATGGGGATGTGGTTTTCCTGACAAAGGGAAAAGGCGGCGGTATCCATCACTTGCAGCCGCTTGGAAATCGCTTCCTGGTAGGTGAGGTCCTTGTAACGCACCGCGTCGGCATGTTTGACGGGGTCTTTGTCGTAGATGCCATCCACCTTGGTGCCCTTGAGCAGACAATCGGCTTGGATTTCGGACGCGCGCAGGGCGGCGGCGCTGTCGGTGGTGAAAAACGGATTCCCGGTGCCGGCGGCAAAAATCACCACCCGCCCTTTTTCCAAATGGCGCGTGGCCCGCCGCAGAATAAATGGCTCGGCCACCCGGGGCATGGTGATGGCGCTCATCACCCGGGTATGCACCCCGATTTGCTCCAAGGTCGATTGCAGGGCCAGGGAATTGATGATGGTGGCCAGCATGCCCATGTAATCCCCCTGGGAGCGGTTGATGCCGTGCTTGGCGCCCGCCAGCCCCCGGAAAATATTCCCGCCGCCCACCACCAGGGCCACTTCGATGCCCTTGTCACGTACGGCCTTGATTTGTTGGGCGACGTTATGGATGACTTCGGCATCCAAATTCATGCCCGTGGCCTTGTTGTGCAAGGTTTCTCCGCTGAGTTTGAGGAGAATACGACGATATTTCGGTGTAAATTGTGTCATGACCCCCCCTTTAACGCGAATTTTCCCGATTCCGCAAATCAAAACTCGGAAATCTCCGCCAGAAATTCCCCGATCCGCTCCCAGTATGCGTCCCAGGCCGTGAAAATCAGATCGTTGTGGCCCACGTCGGGAATCCAAAAGGCCTGTTTGGGCTCGGGGGCGAGGTCATACAGCTTGCGCCCGTGCCAGACCGGTATCACCCCGTCTTCTTCCCCGTGAATAAAGAGCACTGGCGCGTCAATCTTGCGAATATGACGGTGATTGGGAATGGGATCCAGCGGAAAAAGCGGCGGCGGAATGACCGTCCGGAACCCGTTGATCATGGCGCTCTCCAAAATCAACCCGCCCACCGACACTTCGGCGGCCAAGGGCAGGATCATGGCCGTGCCCAAAGAACGTCCATGCAAAATGATGTCGGCGGGATCCACGCCCCGCACCTGCGTCAGTTCGTCGTACACGGCGCGAATGTCCGCCTTGGCCCTGCCAATGCCGGGGCGTCCGTCGCTTTGACCATACCCGCGGTAATCCACCGCATACACATTCACGCCCAGGTCGCGATAAGTCTCGAACACATCCCGCAACTGTCCGATGTCCTCGCCGTTACCATGCGCATGAATCACATGAAAGCGGGCCTCGGGATGTTCGAACACCAGCATCGCCACCCGTTCGCTTTCGGTGACGTTGACAAACGCCAATCCGGCGGCGTCGGGGCCGTAGGACGGGGACGGCGGAATGAAGGCCATATGGTTGGCCAGAAAAAAGCCGCTGACAAAAATTGCCGCCCACAGCAGAACCAAAAAGCGGCCCACGCGGAAGAGAATCCAAACCGATTTGTTTTTTCGCATGGTTTTATTGTCTCATAAAGTTTATGGTGAGGCAACACTCAATCCTTTCCTTTCCCCGCAAACAACATGCCCAAATTTTCCGAACGCGTTCATGCACTCATCCTGCTCCGTCAGTGGGTGAAACAACAATTGCCCCCCGAAGAGGACGCCTCCTGGGGACAGGCCACGCCCCTGACCCGCGAGTTGGTCATCGGCAGCCTGCGCCACAAAGGGATGTTGGACGCCATCATCGACCACCTCAGCGCCCGCCCTCCTTCCGAGGATTTTCGTCCCGTCCTCTGGATCGGACTTCTGCAGATTCTGGTGCTGGACGGCATTGCCACCCACGCGGCCGTCTTCGAAACCCTGGAAGCCGCGCAAAAGCTGAAAATCCCCAAGGCCCAAGTCGGCTACGCCAACGGATTGTTGCGCAATGTCATCCGCACCCGCGGCGAATTGGAGGCGTGGTTGGCCGCACAACCGCCCGCAGTCCGCTTTTCCCATCCGGAACTCCTCGTCAAACGCTGGACCGAGACTTGGAACGCGGAGACCGCCGCCTCCATTTGCGAATGGAATCAAAAGCGAGCCGCCACCTTTGCCCGTCTCACCCAACGCGGACGCGGACATCCCATTCCCGCCGATTTGACGCCCCACCCCGCTTTCGAAAATTTTTATCAGTTGCCGCGGGGCCTGTCCCCGGTGGAACTCCCCGGTTTCGACGAGGGTCATTGGTACATTCAGGACCCCTCCACCGCCCTGGCCCCCGCCCTCCTCGACGTTCAACCCGGGGAAACCGTGCTCGACGCCTGCGCCGCGCCCGGCGGAAAAACCGCCATTCTCGCCGAAGCCCTCGGCAACCAAAGCGAAAAACTCACGGCCATGGACACCCATCCGCGGCGCCTGGAACGTATGCAGGACAACATGACCCGCCTGCAATTTCCCGAAGTGCAACTCCTGTGCGGCGAAATGTCCATCCTTCCACCCGACGCCTTCGACGCCGTTCTCCTCGACGTGCCCTGCTCCAACACCGGCGTCTTGCAACGTCGTCCCGACGCCCGATGGCGTTTCAGTCATCGCAGCCTGAAAATCATCGTCCGCGTGCAGCGCGAAATCCTCGATTTGGGCGCAAGCCGCACCCGTCCCGGCGGTCGCCTGGTGTACAGCACCTGTTCCATCGAACCCGAGGAAACCACCCGCCAAATCGAGCAATGGCTGAAATCCAACCCCGACTGGACCCTGGTCCGGGACCAAATTCTCCTCCCCGGCGAAAAGCAATGCGATGGCGCCTACGCGGCATTCCTCCAAAAAAACGTTACACATTTAACCCCCATCCGTGTATAATCGCGTCATGCAAAAGAAACGTATCCTCTTAATCATCGTGTTCGTGGCCCTTTTGGTGTGGATTTTCGCCATGCTCAACCGCCCCCCCGACGCCCCTCTCATTCCGGATGATCCGGCGGACGAAACCGAAATCGATGCCCCGCCACAGCCTGGAATCCCCGATGCTTCGGAGGAGATCCCACCCGAGTCCCAACCCTCGCGCACCCCTTTGGAGGAAGCCGGCATTCAGCCTGCAGTCCCGGTTCCCCCGGACGCCGGGGATGCGGACGGGGATACCCTGGAATCCGTCGAAATTGCCCCGACGGAATCCGAAACCTACGATCTGGCCTGGGCGAACGCCAGACGCGAACGGATGAATGCCTGGATACGGGAAGACCCGGAACGCGCCTTGTCCGAAGCCCTGTCCCCCCGCCGTCACGCGGCCCTGCCCGCGTCCATCCGGGAATTGGTGGAAACCCCCTTGGCCACGGAGGGATTTTACGGGGTCGTGGCCATTTGCAACCACGGACCCGACGAAGAACACATCGGTTCCTGCGAAATCACACATGAAGTGGTCACCAATTTTGGCACCTTCGACGCCGAGGGGTACCCGGCATCCATTTATGGGGCCCGCGAAGAACGCCTCACCGAAGAAAACGCCTCCATTTACGGTGTGGTCATGGATGGACACATCGCCTTGCACGAACACGACGTGGTGGTCATCGACGACGGCCCCGGCTACCCCGGCGGACGCTATGCCGTCTATTATCGGGGACAGGAATGGACCACCGATGACCTCGCGGAAGTGGAAGCCTTGAAAGCCCGCCTTTCCGGGGAGTAACCGACCGCCGTCCCCTTCGAAAAGCCGTGAGCGCAGCGAGCCTTCGGAGTGCGCGAACCTTCAGGTTCCGCCTTCGCGAAAGACATGCATACCGGTCTAAAGGCGGCGGCGAAAGAGCGGCAAAATACCTGTTGCAATATTACCCCCAACCACTCAACTACCCAACCACCCAACCAAAAACAAAAACCCCCGTTCCGGCGAAGGAACGGGGATCGTTTGATTTTGATATCGGATGTAGCCGGATTAGGATTTGCGGCGTTTGAACCCGATCAATCCCGCCACTCCGACAACCCCCAGCAGGACCAGGGTGGAAGGCTCGGGAATTACCACCGCATCATATGTGCTGCCGATGCGGATGTCATCAAACTCACGGGTTCCACCGTCCCCTTGCCGGAAGAGCAAGTGGGTCAATGCGCCGGGTTCGGAACGGCTGGCCACCTCGACGAAGGCTTGCCAGGTTGCAGGCTCATCGGTCGAATCGGGATTGACCTGTATGCTCAGTCGGTCGACGGAACCGCCGTCACCTGCAACGCCATACTCGATTTTGCCCACGAAAAGGAAAGTCGTGCCCCCTGATGAGTGGCCGGTGTAGTCGCTGGTTACGAGAGCGACCCCGGTGCTGTCAGTGGTATTGCTGGAACCCAAGCGGGCTCGGGCCTGAAACCCGCCTGAATACACAAACCCATAGCTGTCGTTGAAGTTGGTGTTGCCGCCATCGGACAAGGCAAACCAGGTAAACTGGTTGGACGAGGTGCGGTGAAGGGTGCTGAAGTACACGGTTTCCCCGACCGCCACCGACGTTGGTAGCTCGATGCGCCCTGGCGTGGTACTGTTCGTGGAGACGTGCTGCGAGCCGCCGTCGTGAGCGACCGTCCCGCTGGCGTAGCTATGTCCGCCCGAAACGACCTGTGGCTGTGTCGCGCCACCGGTCCAGCCCTGCTGACCGTCCAAGGCGCCGGTTGTGTAATCCGGGGCTTCAAAATCGAAGGAAGCAATCAGCGTTGCCGAGGCCTGACCCGCCACGCCAACACAGAGGAGCGCGGAAAGCAAGCCCGCCTTCCATTGGGTTCCGCCCAAGCGTCGGGCGGGACCGGATTGCGGATCGAAACATGCGCGACTGCTCGCGACACATGTGGATTGTGATACTGTTTTCATTCTATTTTTTCTCTCTCTGTTTGGGGTTGTTGGACTGTATACTTGGGAAAAAATCTATTTTCCATGTGACTTCATGCCTATCATAGACAGGTGCGGAAATTAGAACAAGTGAATCGATTCGCACACATATGCGAAGGACTTGCGTTGAGGAAGAAGGCGGACGGCAAAAGGCGTAAGGCGATATGAATAAGTCGCTTATAAAAGAGGATCCTGCTCATATTTCCTCCTCGTTCAACCACCGGAAAGAGATCACGCGGAACCGTCTTCCAAACGGACTGCCGGGTGAGGCGAGTTCCCGATGGTACTGCTCGGGGGTCAGTTGGCCGGCATCGTTCACCACGGGGTCCGGCAAACGCTGCACCACCATCTCGCACCAGGCCCGCGCGATGATGGCATTGCCTCCGGGTGCCGCGATTTCCCCGTAGGAGCGGACGGTGAAGGTGTCGGAACGCACCTGCATCAGGGGGGACAGAGCTTGCAAAACGTCGCCCTGCAACAATTGGCCGGGGAAGCCCGCCGCCTGATTCACGTTGTCCGGAAGCGCGGGATGCCCGGCGGCCAAGGCGTGGGACGCGGGGGTGTTGCTGTTCACGGTCGCGTCCAAGGCGGCCTGCAACGCGCCGCTTTGTCCGGGGGGACCATTGTCGAGCATGCGGTTGACAAACTGACCCATGTTCAGAAACGGTCCCCGGAGTTTGACCTGATCGACGATGGCTTCGGCGAGTTCCCTCACTTCACTCTGGCGCAGTTCCCGAAAGCCGATCCAGAAGTTCTCGTCGGGATTTTCGGTATCCGTACCCTCCCCGATGTTGTTGAACATCCGCGGGAACCGTACCCGGTCTTCCCGCACGGGTTTGAATCCCGTGATCTCGCCGAATTCGTTCATGCCCTGCACCGGCAACTCGAGGGTCCCGGTCAGGAATGCCTCCCAGGCGTCCGCGGAGGTGGAGTTGACGTTGAAGGCGCCGTCCACCAAGACGTGGCCGGCGTTGTGGAAAAAGCTTCCGCGGGTACCCTGTGAATCTCCGTTGTCCCGCAGGGTGGCGGCGGAGAACGCCGACCCTTCGGGTGCATGGGGAAGGAAACGCGGATTGGCAAGTTGCTGTTGGCCTTCGCGGATGCGTTCATAGTCCACGGGGGGTTCGTCGGGGTCGTTGTAATTGTCCCGGACCTGGGGGATGGTGGTGAACACATGCCCGTCCCACATGCGTTGGTTCACAAGATAGGAGGCGTCATACAGGTTGAAATTGCCGGGGATGCGCAGGCTCGCGTCCAAGTTGTTCGAGACGCTGTAGGTATCGGAAATGGTGGTGCGCCAATCGTTTTGCGGGATGCGCGGATTGGCGTGAGAATTGCCCGCGATGTAGCTGGGTTCGTAGCTGAAACGGCCGGCGCCCGCGTGTTGCAACTGCCCCAGGGAAACCAAGTCCCGACGGGGCACGTCAAACAGGACCACCCGGTCATGGCCCCGGGACGGCGTCCCGCCTCCCCCCCAGTAGGTGAACCCGAGCGGGGGACGACTGGTGTCCATCTGAGGAATCATCCCCTCAATTTCTCCCTCGTTTGCGCTGGCGTAGAGGGCGAGAGTGGACATCCCGAGGGGGGAATCCCAACGGGGATTGCTGTACAACGCGCGGATATTGCCGTCCACCAAGGGACGAATGGCGTCTGCGGACGGCTCGCGGGTGCTCCGCAACCGGAAGCCAAAGGAGAACATGGCGTTTGTGTCAACCAATTCGTCGGCGGTAAAGCGCTTCGTCATAATCTTTGCGGGAATGCCGTTGTGCTGATCCCAGGCGTAGGGGGCGTAGATCACCTGGGTCACTTCCAAATCGCCCTGTGATTCCGGGTTCATGTCCACCCCGTGAAGCATGTTGGCCCGCTCGTGCAGAAAGATAACCCGCAGATCAAACTCCTCCGGCGACTCGGGCAGGTTGTTATCGGGACGACGGCCATACACATGCTCCGTGAGAATATTTTGCACATTGGGTCCGTAGGCGCCGCGATTGAGTTCCTCTCCGCGGAGCACGGTTTCTTCAAAACCATACAATTGGCTTGTTCCAGGCCGGAGCACCGTGCGATGTTGGGGGTTCATTTGCGGGTTGCCTCCAAGTCCGACCGCGCCCGGATCGAGGTTGAAACCGCCCCCCACCCCGGAAATATGAAAATACACCTGCGGATAGTTCATCAGCCGGGGGCCTTCCGTCTGCGCGTTCCCCCGCATCAGCAAACCAATGTTGTGGGGATTGTATTTCGAGGCCCAAATTTGCACGTGCGTGACCAAGCGATCTTCTTCGGGCAGGTGGGTCAACCAGGCGTTTTGCTGAAAAAACGACAGGATGGACCCGATATAGTTGTGCTTGTAGGGGCTGGGCTGATCTCGGTCATACCCAAAAACCTCCACGTCCCCATAAGGGAGTTGCCGGTGCCACTCCGGATTCGTGTCCTCGCCCATCGCGTGGGGCGCCAGGGTCCCGAGCCGATAGCGGTTGTCTTCGTGCAGCACATTTCGCTTGGCAATGCGGTGCATGTCCAGGACGTCATGATCATCCGAGCGGGATATGTAACGCTTGAGGTTGTAGTAGTCCTTGAAAATATTCCAGTGGATGTAACCGTTCCGACGCAAATCGGGGGCCTGCGCCAGCTTCTCCGGGTCCATGACCAGATAACGGTTTTGATCGTGTGTCGGGAAGACGCGGTTGAACACGGTGTCGTTTTCAAAGGCGATGGTGAGGTCCCGTTTCAATCCGCCGTCGCGGGTGTTGGCCAACACACCCGTGGATCGGGGGGTGAAGTCGAAATACCGTTCTTTCGCCAAGGGCAACGCCTCCGCGCCTCCCAAAAACGGCAGTTCCCGGAGGGAGCGCAGGCGCTGGTAGTCATCGGGGTCCACCCCGTCCAAAGCGGAGAGGCCGCGCAGGCGTCCCAATGGATATGCGCCGGGGAGCACTCCGCCACCGGGGGGGCGATCCGGCATCTCGTCGTTGCGCACGACCGCGCCGAGCTGGGCTTTCAACCCGTGGTCATCCACCATCCAAGCGTACGCATGGGCACCGTTTTCCCAACGCACCTGCCGGGCGCGCACGTGATCGGCGGCCTCGGCGACCGTGCCGGGTCCCATCAGCAAAAGGCTTCCCGCCTCCCCTTCGGCGGGGGGCGCATCCAAAAGCCCGAAGGGCTGCCCGGAGGTGCCGCTGGAAATCAACCACCCCAAAAAGGCGTTGCCCGCGTGAGATCCCGGATTGTGCTCGTCGAAGGCGGTACTGTCCCAAACGCCCACCAGACGGCGCATGTTCGCCGGCAATTGCAATCCGGAAATATTGGGGACCCCACCGTCGAACATCTCTCCGCGGGCACTTACGCGCTGGTCGGGCCCCATCAATTCCTGAAGTTTGGCCACGGCCAATTCCGCGCCCAATCTCGCATTCGCCCGGGCTTGCATCAACTCTTGGTGGTTGACGACTTTGCGCAGTTCCTGACGCACAACCACCACAAAGGTCATGACCACCACCAAGAGCAGGCTGATCACCAAAAGCGTCACCAACAGGGCGGAGCCCTGCTTTGTCCCGCGCTTTGTCCCGGAGGAAGGGCAGGTCCTCCCGGACAAACCCATGCGAACCTTTTCCGAAGTTATATGTGGTGTATTTTTCATATGTGACGCCTGAAATTTCGACCGAATCATAAAGACACATGCCACAGGTGACAAGGGGAACGCTTCGCACACATATGCGGGATTTCTGAAGTCGCCAAATTTCCGTGAAAGCGTCCACCCGTTTTTTCGCCGCCGGGCATGCCTGTTTCGGCTTGCATTTCCCAACGGGCTGTGGGACTTTCATCATTGATGTCAGCGAAAAAACTTACGAAATCAGGTCATGGCGTGGAGCTTCGGAAGACGCTGCAGGACGTGGCGCGCGTGGCGGAGGTGCACTACACCACGGTCTCGCGGTCCCTCCGCGACGATCCGCAGATCTCCGAGAAAACCCGCAAGCGCGTCAAAGCCATCGCAAAGAAGATGGGCTATGAGCCGGACCCCATGTTGCAGGCCTTGGCCCGCTACCGCATGCGCGAGCATACGGAAAGTTTTCACGGCACCCTGGCCTGGCTGATCAATATTCCGGAAGCATCCGATCATAACGCGGAAACGCGCCGCGCTGATTTCGAAACGTCAAACGAATGGGCCTCGCACAAAGGATATCGCTTTGAACCCTTCAATTTGGCAGACCCCGCCCTTTCGCCGGAACGGATTTTCCGAATCATCGCCTCCCGGGGCATCCGGGGCATTCTGTTGCCGCCGCAAAAGAAACCGGGAACCCGTCTGAAACTGGATTTTTCCGGATTTTCGGTGGTGACGATCGGCAATACCCTGGCGGCGCCCGACCTGCACCGTGTGAGCCCGGCCCAATATGAGAACGCCTACCTCTTAAGCCGACATTTGCTGGAATCACCTGATTTGCGGGTGGGCCTGTACCTGCCCGCGATGATTGACCGCCGGACGAACGGGCGCATCAGCTCCGCCTTTTGGCGCGCACAGCAGGACATGCCCAAGGAAAGGCGCATCCCCATTCACCTCCCGGAAGACTACGACGAAGACGATTTTCGGGCGTGGATGACCCGCTACCCGATGGACGTATTGATCGCCACCCCTCAGCCTTCCATCGAATGGCTGGGCAGAATGAACTTGCGCATTCCGGAGGATATCCGGGTGGCCTCTCCGACGGGCAACACCGAAGCGGAAACCAGTTACTGGATCGAGGAAGAATGGGACGAGATCTACCGCTCCGCAGTTGACTTTCTCATCTCCCAAATTGAGCGAAACCTCACCGGGGTGCCCGCCACGCCCCGCAGAATCACGCTTCGCGGAAGCCTCAAGCAATCGAACCATTCGAAAGTCTGAATCCAAACCTTCGTGTTACAACAAAAGTGTATCGGCTCCGGGAATCGGCGAAAGCGGGGAAGTTTTTTCATCAATCGTTTCCAGAAGCGTTTCCCCCCGAACCATGAACCGGCCGACCTTTTCTGAAGCCGATGTCCAACTCACCTCCAGTTCTGCTTCGCCGGAACCCCCCGCGCCGCACTCGAAGGTCAAACGGCCCTTGGCACCCAAGTCGATTTGGGCCGCCAACTCGGATTCCGGAGCCTCCAACCGAATCATTTTTTTCACCGTTTCCAATCGTTCGGGAAGAATCAGGGTCGCCATCGTGGTCACGCGTCCGGTGGCGGAAAACCCCACATGAATATCCGGCTTGGGTTTGCGTCCGCCATACACGTGGGAAAACCATCCCAACAGTGGTTCCTCGCTTCCATGAAACATTTTCAGCGTGCATTCGCCCTTCGTGACCGGCAACAGGGTCATCCCCCCCTCGGCTTGGGATGCCGCCACATGCCCCGATTTCAGGGTGGTCTGCTCGGCGCTGAATTCCGGTGCCAGGGTCCAAACGCCGGTATAGTGTCGCGGCGTTTCTGAGGTCAGGCGATCGACGACGAGCCAGCCCAACTGTCGAATCCACACAATGGATCTTTGATGAACGGCCTGGATTTCCCCTTCGGGTCCGTATCCATCGGCGTAGGCGCCCTCGAGAAAAGCGAAACCCTTTCCTTCGAAAGAACGGGCGGGAAGCGGTGGCTGATCACAGCCCCGCATTTGGGGCGCTTCGTCATGATTCCACAAACGATTTTTTCTCTGCGCAAAACGGCCTTGCCCATGACCGTCCACGAGAACGGTGCTGTGGCTCTCGCTTTTGAAACAGTACGCGTTCATGGCCTCATCCAGCGGCGTCAGCTTCGTATAACTGAAATTCCCGCTGTCCACGATCAGATCGTACCCGTTGGCGGTGATATGCAGGCTCAGGCAATCCTCATGCATGTGCCCCAGCCCGGCCGCGCTGGCTTTGAAAAAAAGGTAGTCGGAAGTTCGCGCCCATCCGCTTCGCAGCGTGTAGTATCCACCGTAAGGAAAGACGAGGGATTGAAAAGGTGGTGTAGGTCCGGATTTCCCGCCGGAGAACACATGGTCTATCCAGAGAAGATCCAATGGCTCCCGCCACCCGTCAGTCCGTTTTTTCATGGGGAGAATCCCGGTCTTGGCCAGTGAGACGGTCCGTCCCAATGGCGTCACCAACGCCAGAATACAAATCGCCCTCATGCGGGCGGCGGTATGAAATTTCTTCGCCCGCTCGGGCGCAAGTTGCCGCAGATACTCCGCGACCTCGGTCATGGCGTCACAGAAGCGAATGTTATAATTGACCGACTGCTCAAGGTCGCTTCCATCCGGTAACATGACGTTGCCAATGGCCCGAAGCATCCGCTCGTATCCAATCGCAAAGGCCACATTGGCCGCCTTGAACTCCGGCATCGCCACCCCCAAGCGAACCATGGAAGCGGCGATGGCGAGAAACTGATTGGGTGTGTTTTCCCGCGGATTGGCCACCATCACATGCAAGTGCTCATCGAACAATGAGGTCAAAATCCTCAAAAGTCGGTCGTAGGTGAGCACATGGGAACGCGACAAAGCCCTCAACCCATACAGCCACGAGTCGGTGCGCCAATGGCACGACAATGAGATCCACGCATCCGATCCCCCGTAGCTTTCACCGTTGTTACAGGTCTTCGCATGGTTGAGCACCGGAGGACGCGACGAACAATAATTCAAAGCGGGCGTTCCATAGGGCCTCTGCTCGAGAAAATCCTCCACAACTTCCAGCCACCGGGCCGCATACAGCTCCTCACCGGTCATCAGAAAAACGTCCGCAAGATGGTGAATCCAGTGCATGTAACTGAGGTGCACCGTCCATTGTCCGTCTTCGTGCTCACGGGTGTTCCAATTGATCGGCGACCCAATGTCCACAGGTCCAAACTGAAGCAAGGTCACTTTGCCCGCCATCGCCTGATCCGCCAGCTTCCGTTTTTCCGATTCAGAAAGATGGGACCCCATGCCGGATTCCATGGACGATCCTTCCGCGCGAAGTCTGGCCAGAATCTTCTCGCCCACCTGGCGCAATGCCTCGACGGTGGAACCGTGCTGCCACAGGCCTCGCGCGGCCTCCAATCCTTCCAATTGCCAGTCAATCATTCTTGACCAAACCGCCACATCGGTTTCCGAGGGATGGGGATTTTCGTTGCCGGATGAGGTCACAATCGGCGTGGATGGGGGCGGCGTGGATGGGGACGAAAGTTCATGGTTCATGGTGGCGCAAATAGGTAGAACGGTTTTGCAAGTCAAGGGAAATGCTCCCACCCGCCCCGCCGTCGAAGCAGTGCCCGCCTTCCTACCGCCAAATCGGCAATATATGCCCCACTTTTCTTATCGCACATGTGTGCGAGGAATCCGTCTTGTCTCATTCCGGCTTTCGAGGCATAATGCGAACCGATTCGAAATTCCTTATCACCCCATCCCCGAATTCCTCATGATCCCATCTCACTTTTCCGATACACCTTCCGTTCGTTTGCGGCCCGTTCAATTGATTCAACGCTTTGCCCTCGCGGCCCTTTTCCTGTCCTTGCTCGGGGTCAAGCCCGCCCTCCGCGCGGATGAACCCGCCCTCTATCCCGACGTTTCCAGAAAAGACTTCCGCGACACCGAACAACTGACGGATGCGGACTGGGTGGGACCCGACGGCATCGTCTATCCCCGCTGGGATCGGGCCGGCGTCGTCGGCGGAATCCCCTCGGACGATTGGCCGGTGGTGGAGATGATCCGGTGGTTCCCCGGCGCCCGGGATATCACCGAAGAACTGCAGGCCGCGGTCGACGCGGCGGGGCGGCGGGTTCTGGAAGAAGGGTTGCCCGGTGGCGTGGTCCTCATACCACAGGGCACCTTCACCATTTCCTCGCCGATCACGGTTGTGTATGACGGCGTGGTCATCCGGGGAATGGGAAAAGGGGAGGCGGGACCCAACACCGGCGTCACCCGGCTGATGTTTGCGTTTGACCGCCCGGAAAACAGCAAACCCTGGCTGGCGATCCATCGTTTCGACGGAAAGTTGACCCAAGACAGCGTCATCATGGTCTTCGGAGATGCCCGTTATCGCTTCAACAATCCGGACGATCCGGTTCAGCCCAACCGTACCATCCGCCAGTATGGCTTGCGAGCCCTGGATGCGGATGGCGAGATCATTCGCGACCGCGATCAATTCTGGGATGGCGTGACCCAGCAAGCCTATTTCAGACAATGGGACGCCCGGAATTTCGGGGAGGCGTTTCGAGATCGGGAGACCGCTTGGTTGCAGCCCTGGATTGAATATCAAGACGGCGAAATCATCGAGGGCGACATCTTTGAAATCAAGGACATCGACTGGGAGCGGGAGCCCGTTCCGGGTCTGCGCCGCCCTCATCGGCGGCTGGGCGGACACGCCCAATTGCGGGGCGCTTTCATGTTTATCGGCGACCAGTGGTCCCAACGGAACAATCGCCAGCTTTTGGCGGAAACCGCGCACCGCGGGGATACCGCGCTCGTGTTTGAAAACGATCTCACCCTCGATGAAAACGGCGGCTTGCAGCCCGGCGACATTTTGAATGTTCAAGCGACAAACACCGATTATTTAAAAGAACGGACGCGTGGCGGGCATCCCCGTCAGCAGTTGGTAACCATCGTGGCCATTGCCGGCAATCGCGTGGAAATCGACCAGCCGCTGAGGATGACATTTCCGGTAACGGAAGGGGAAGAGGAAGGCGTCAGTTTTACGCAACCCCAATTCCCCATTGATTCCGTTGGCCTCGAGGATCTGGTGATTCAGTTCCCCAACCGGAACGACTGGTTTAGCGCTGTGATGACCACCCACGCCCGGAATTTTTGGATGCGGGACGTGCGCGTGGTGGATGTGGGTCAATACGCCGGGTTCATGACGGGCGTGAAAAACGGCGAGATCCGCGACTGTGAATTCATCGGCGCGCATTGGCCAAAGTCCGGGGGAACGGCCTATATCGGTTTCGCCGGCTCATTTGATAGCCTCATGGAGAATGTGGTTTCCGTCGGACAGCGTCATGCCCCGGATTTCCATGGGGGAGCCGGGAACGTGGTGCGAAATTCGAATTTCTCGGGCAGCGACCTGCAATGGCACAACGGCTACGGGGTCGAGCACCTCGTGGAAAACGTTGCCGTAGGCGACAACACCTTCGGGGGCTCCTATGGACGGGCCTTGCACACGCCGGATACGGGCAACCAGATGCACTCCCCTCCCGGCCCGCGCAACGTGATTTGGAATTCCGATATTTTCGGTCCCACGGGCGGGATGCATTTGGGAGGCTATCAACAGGGCTGGATCTTTGCCTACAACCGCATTCACGTTGAGAGAGGCCCGGCCTTCTCGATGCGGGACCGCCAGACCGACCACCTGATCATCGGCAACACCATCATCATGGAGGACCTGTTCTCGCCGGTTCTCCGCCACGGTGCCCAGGGTCGCGGGGCCAACACCCCCGTGGCGCATCGCGCCAACGAGGAATTGGCCATCCACAATCACGGGATCGAAATGATCGCCAACACCATTTACGGCTCGAACAACCGCCTCAGTGACGGGTGGGACGAATCGGATCACGCGCAGACCCCGCTGCGCCGCAGTTACGGAAACCGGATTCTGCCGCCGGACAACGGCGCGCCCCGGCCCGTGCCGCCATTTCCCTCGATTTTCGAGGCCCAAAGAGCCCATCCGGAAGGCATGACGCCTGTGGACGCGCCCATGTACAACCCGGATCCGGACTTCGAGGGCGAACCGGATCAGCTACGGAGCACTGGCGAATTGGTGGCACAAGTCAATTTCCTGAGACCCCGCGACCTCAATGAGAATCCGGAAGAGTGGCTCCCCGAGACCGGCGAGGCGTTCGGCGAACGGGACGGCGGCATGAGCTATGGCTGGAACAAGCCCGCCACCAACGACCGCCTCAACCGCGCGGGCCGCGACCCCGGCACGTTTCTCTATGACACGAACAATCGCTTTGATCCCGATCCCGACCATAATTGGTCGATAGAGCTTCCGTCCGGAACGTACGAGGTGGAGATCGCCCTGGGCAATCCGAGGTATCCAAACTGGGGCGGCTTGGACAGCTTTCAGGAAAATACCACCTACTACGCCATTCACGACATCCTCGTCAACGGCAAGCTGCTGAAAGACCGCGACGGCCACATGGACCGCTACGATGTCCATCACGCCGTGGTCGAGGTGGGTGAAGACACCGACAACCGTCTGGTCCTCGAACCGGCCCCGCGCTCGAACTTTCTGCGAATTCAATTCATTCGGGTGTTCAAGGCCGAGGAATAAATATTGTAGGTTGAATTACTTGTAAGATCATCATTCTTTCCCTCTTGATTCCGCCCCGCAACTCTTTTACTCACATCCCATGATGTCCACGGCCCAATCCCCGGCCCCTCCCGATTCCGTCCCCCGCCACGAGCATCCGCGTCCCCAGTTCCAGCGGGAGACCTGGCTCAATTTAAACGGCTGGTGGAATTTCGCCTTTGATTTCGGCGGTTCCGGAGAGGAACAAGGCTGGCCCGGAGACCCGTCGGGTTTTGCGTCGCAAATCCTCGTCCCCTTCTGTCCGGAATCGACCCTCTCAAGGATCGGGCATATGGACTTCATGTCGGTGGTCTGGTATCACCGTGAAATCGAGATTCCGGAGAATTGGGCCGGACGGAATGTTCGCCTGCACTTCGGTGCGGTGGATTACGATTGCTCCGTCTGGGTAAACGGACTTGAGGCCGGAAGGCACCGCGGGGCCGGCTCCTCGTTTCATTTCGAAATCACCGCCTTGCTCAAAGACGGCAAAAACCAACTGGTGGTCCGGGCCCAAGACGACGCCCGATCCAGAGAACGCCCCCAGGGAAAACAATCCCCGACGTTTGCCTCCCAAGGCTGTCATTATACCCGCACCACCGGGATTTGGCAGACCGTATGGCTGGAAGCGCTTCCAGCCTCGCACATCGAATCGGTCAGGGTGGTGCCCGACCTCGATGGCGACTGTTTTGTGCTGACCCCCATGGTGGCGGACCCCCGGGAACAACTGCGCTTCCGGGCCGTTCTTTGTAACTCGGATGGTACAGAGTTGTCCCTCGTCCTGCATCCGGCAAACGCCACCGCACCCCTCCGCCTGCACATTCCGAACCCGCGTCCCTGGTCTCCGTCCGACCCCTGGCTCTACAATCTGCGTTTTGAGCTGGTGGACGACCGGAATGAGGTGATCGACCGGGTGCAAAGTTACGCAGGCCTTCGCAAGGTCCATATCGAAGGCAACCGGTTTTTTCTCAACAACGAACCGCTCTTCCTGCGCTTCGTCTTGGATCAGGGGTTTTACCCGGACGGCATCTGGACCGCGCCTTCCGATGCGGAACTGCGGGCCGACATTGAACGCTCGCTCGCGGTAGGTTTCAATGGCGCGCGGCTTCACCAGAAGGTGTTTGAGGAACGCTATCATTATTGGGCGGACCGGCTCGGGTACCTGACCTGGGGCGAGTTTCACGACTGGGGCGTCGATTTCAAAAAACCGCAGGCCCTGCTGAACCATCAGCGCGAGTGGACCGAGGTGCTGCTCCGGGATGTGAACCATCCCTCCATTCTCGCATGGACCCCGTTTAACGAGACCATGGACGGCGCCTACTGGGCTCCCGAAGCCCACCGGCAGGCCTTGGCCGCCATCTATGATCTCACCCGGGCGATTGATCCCACCCGACCCTGCCACGACACCAGCGGACATGTGCATGTGAAAACGGATATTTTCAGTATCCACGATTACGAACAGGATCCCGAAAAATTCGCGGACCGGTACAAAACGCTCGATCCCGCCAACCCGGCGACGGCCCCGGTGAGAGAACCCAACCGCTCCGCGCCCTACACGGGACAGCCCTATGTGGTCGCCGAATACGGCGGAACCTGGTGGGATGCCGCCGCGGAACCCGCCCCGGGTGACGACCAAAAGAAGAGCTGGGGCTATGGCCAACGGCCCACCGATATCGAAGAGGTGTATCACCGCATCGAAGAACTGACCGCCACACTAATCCGCCATCCCGAAATCGCGGGCTTTTGTTACACCCAACTCACCGACGTGGAACAAGAACAGAACGGAATCTATACCTATGACCGCCAAGAAAAATTTGACCCGCTCCGGCTGAAAAACGCGTTTACAAAAACGTCCAACGAATAGAAAAAATCGTGAGGCAAAGGGTTGGGGATCACCCGCGAATCTTCCTTATACACATCACATCTTTTCCCCGAAGGGGATATTCACCGTAGCCGTGGGCAAGGGGCGATCAAGCCCCACCGCCCACGGACATCCCATTCATCATTCGTTCACCCTGAAAGGGTGATTCACACCGGAGCCCTTGCATTTGCCACTTGTACGTCGGGGTGAGGCATCCTTTCAGGATGCACATCATGTTCGTCCGAAACCCGGGGGTATTTCGCTACACTCGAACCCCCGGCTACGTTGAACAGCCCTTTCAGGGCATGGAGGCGGTTTGGCCAAACATTGCACGCTCAGTCGCAACACCACGGAAACGCTTCGCTTCCTTCGCGACCTTCTGTTCAAAAATACGGAGGATTGGAATTTCCCCTTTTCCGAGCTTCGGAAGCAGTGGAAAAATTCTTTCCGACGCTCGGAAAGCGGAAGAAATGCGGACAGGAGTGTCCGCGCTCCTTTTTACGTGAGCGAAACGGGACGAGAAGAGGGGTGTCGTTCTTTGCCTTATTCGTTGCGCCGCCTCCGTGCTTGCCCTGACCTTCACACTCAAATCATACGGGACAATACCCATGATTCAGGAATTGGCTGTCAGTTTCATTTGAGGTCTGCTCTTCCGAAACCTTTCGTGGTTCCTTTTTCAACCACGAAAAGCACGAAATTTCACGAAATGAATAAAGCTCCCACATCTTGAGAACCTTTTTCGTGCCCTTTCGTGCCTTTCGTGGTTCTTCCATCATTTGAGGCCCGGTGGTTGGACGAAGACCTCCGTGGTTTCAATTGAATTTCCTTCGATCAAATGTATGGCTGCTTGCCATTTGTGTGTAAAGGCAACTCCACCGCCATTTCCCTCTGCGCTCTCCGCGTCCTCTTGTTCAAAAAATTCTCACGCATATGTGTGCGTAAACTTCTTCTCGACAATCATACCCTTTCAAGCATAGGATGTCCAACGATGAGAGGAACACGTCTTTCTGTTCCGCCCGCAATCGCAAACCCGAAACACAGGTATCGACATGAAAAAAACAGTACTCGCACTTCTTCTTTTACCCTGCATGGCATGGGCCGCCCCGTTGGCCATATGGGATTTCGACGGCACGTCTCCCTTTGCCGGAACCAATCTGGACACCACCGGCTCGGTGGCCACCGTGCATGACGCGGATGATATTGGCACCGCCGACCTGAACCGGAATTTATCCCCAACCATTAACAACGTCGATCCCGGCGGAGGTTCCGGCGGCATCGAACCGTATGAGTCGGGCCAAGCCAGTGGTGGTGTCGGTGTAGCCAATCGTTTCGGCGGTACGGGAGTACCCGACCCCGAGAACTACATTCAATTTCGTCTGACTCTCGGGAATACGGTGGACAGTTCCGTGAGTCAATTGCAAGGAATCACCTTTGACCTGGCCCGGGGCGGCGATAGCAACCGCGGCTTCGAAATCACCTATCGGGTGGGATCGACCGGAGGCTTTTCCTCTCTGGGTTCCACCCTTCCTCCCACAGGCACCAATAACTACGGACGCTTCACCTTCAACCTGGACACCCCCGCCTCTCTCAGTGCCAACAATGACATTGAGTTTAGGTTTCTGGGGTTTAACAGCAATGATACCCATACACTGTTAATTGACAACGTCACCGTGACCGCGATCCCCGAACCCGGAAGCCTGTTGCTGATGGTCTTGGGCTTTTCCGGATTGATGCTGCTGAAGCGTCGTTGTAAATCATGAGCTTTCAGCTTACAGGAATATCCGACGAAGCCGGCGCCACGATTGAAGAACAAATTCGCGCCCATCGGGAACTCGGCTGGACGCACTTGGAACTGCGCAAACTGGACGGGGAGCAGGTGGCGCTCCTCCCCGAAGAACGCTGCCGTGAACTCGCCGCCACCATCGCCGATGCCGGACTGGGCGTCGCGGGCCTGGGATCCCCCGTCGCCAACGGGGCGCGAAAAATCACTGACCCTTTTGAACAATCCCTGGAAGAACTCGCGTCCGCCATGCGGAACGCCGCCATCTTGGGCACCGACCAAATTCGGGTGATGACCTATCCCAACGACGGTCTTTCAGAGGCCGACTGGCAATCGGAGACCGTGAAACGCTTGCGTGAATTGGGACGACGCGCCGCCGATGCGGGAATATTCCTGCTCGTCGAGAATTGCTCAGGCTGGGCCGCCTCCACCCCGGACAACTTCGCGAAATTCTTTGAAATGGTGAATCTCCCGTCGGTGCGCGCGGTGTACGACACGGGCAACCCGGCCTCCCATCACGCCGGACCCGCCCGCATGTCCGAATGGTTCGCGGCCGCCCAACCGCATCTCCGGCATGTGCACATCAAAGACCATACCGGGTGCGCGGAAGGGATCACCCCGAAGCATCTCTGGCCGGGCGAGGGGGTGTGTCGGGTTCGTGAAACGCTGGAGACCTTGGCCGCATCGGGCTACGACGGTTTCATTTCCATCGAACCCCATCTTGGCGTTCATCCGGATTGCGGGAATCGATTCGAGACCTATGTCGAATACGGCAGACGTCTGCAGGCGTTGTTGACGGCATAATCTTCCCCATCAACAAACAGGATGACCATTTCATTTCCCCGCGCTTTCAACACGTCGGCGGGCACCCGGTACAAAACCTGCGAATGCATATGTGTGCGCCAAGAGTTGCGTGACAAAAGGGGCGTATGCCTTAGAGTAAAAATATATGTTTTCACTCCCAATCCAGACTTCTTCAAATTTCGCGAATAACTACCCTGACAAACACGGACCTTCCCCTACAAAGCGTCAAACAAAGTGCCAAACGCTCGTCCTCTGCGTTTTCATGGCGATTTTCGGCTGGCTCGGAATGGGGCAAATCCATGCGGAGCAGGCTTTTGACACCCAAATATCCGCCCGCGAGCTTCGTCGGGAAACGGGCGCGCACACACGGTTTCTCTGGACCCATCCGCTGCGTCGCCAAGGCAAAATGCAGCATGAGGACGGTTTGGAGCTTTGGGTTTTGGACAGCGAGGACGGAAAAGGCGCCCGCAAGATCGGGGCGTCGGGGAATTACCACCGTCCGCTGTTCACCGCCGACGGCAAACGGATTGTCTGGACCGACTACCCGGCCCGGGAAATGCGGGTGATCAACTTCGACGGCAGCGGTCTGCGAACGATTGGCAAAGGTCAGATGGGAGAAGTTTGGCGTGATCCGGAAACCGGCGTGGATTGGGTCTACTACCGGGATCTCGTCGAAGGCGAGCCGCGAAGAGAAGGACACCTCTATGAAGGCGGCAAAACCTGGCGCATCCAACTGGACAACCCGGAGATCAAAGAACTGATCTGGGACCGGACACCGATTGGTCATGCCAGCCTCTTTTATCTCAGCCTCACCGCAGACGGACGTTACGCGGCCAGCGCCTATCCCTGGGCGGGGAACGGGGTGGCCGAGTTTCCCAACGGCGCCTATCAAAAATGGCACTTCGGATGCTGGTCGGGCATCAGTCCCGATGCCAGCGGACGCTTTTTCAGCTTCGACGGAGGCCATCGCTTTCTTCACCTCTTCGACTGGGGAGGCGTGAACAAGCGGGAGGTCCGACTCGACACCATGCAGGAGTACGACCGGGGGGATGTGTACTACCCGCGCTGGACCAACCACCCGGACTATCTGGTCCTCAGCCATGGCCCCAGAGCCTACTTGGCCAAGTTCAATGAGGACTTTACCGAGATCGAATCCTACATCAAGGTGGCGGATGAATCCCACCGCTTGGATCGCGGCAATTGGCTTGGCCATCCCGATGCCTGGATTGACCCCGGACCGGAGTACGTGGCTCCCGACACCTCGCATTTGGAACCGTTGGATGCCGTGGCCGAAGTCGAAGGCACCTGGCCGGGGGAAAGCGAGGCCCTGGTCTTTGCCTGGAAAAATCGAACCGCCCGCAACCGGGTGTACTTGGCGGATGGCAGCGCCTCTCCCGTGGAAATGCGGGCAAGCGGACTGTCCCGCTATGGCAGCCACTGGCAAATGCGCCTTCGGGATGGACAATTCACGCCGACCGGCAATCAAGCAGCGAATCGGATCGTCGAGGCCGTCAAAGACGCAAAGGCATTTTCAATCGAACTCGTCGTGGATCGGGGCCTGCCGCGCCAAGATGGAACGATCATGGCACTGGAAACCGCGGAGGACGACGCAAATTTGCGCATTTATCAATGGCTCAATCGTGTGAATATCGAATTGCCCCGTTCCGTGGTCCACGACAGGGGGGCGAACAAGGGCTCTCCCCGGCGGGTCTACAGTGTGATCATGAGGAATAACGCCCCCACCCACCTGGTCTTCGTCTATGAAGCGGGCAATGTGGACGTCTATGTCGACGGCGAACAGTTGGACCGCGCGCACATGGGCGGCATGAATCCATGGGAAATCGATGATTTCGAAGCGTGGGCAGACGCGACAAAACTCGTTTTCGGCCAACGCGGAGACGGCTCCGATTCCTGGCAAGGGCAACTGGAAGGCATCTCGATCCATGCGATCGCCATGACCCCGTCCGAAGCCCGGGCCCGTTATCAACTGTATGCCCCGTATCTGGAAGACCGCGCCGACCCGCCACAATCCGAGGTCATGGCGAGGCTCATTTCGATGACTCCCGTCCCTTCGGAACAAGACATGGGCATCTACAGCCGCGCCTTAATCTCGAATGAATATGAAGTCATCAGAACCGTCAAAGGAGAACCCCTTTCCGGGAAAGTCGTCGTGCATCAGTATGCGGTGGCTGACCGCCGGCCACTGCCGCACGTGCGGGAATGGAAAATCGGCGAAGAATACCGCTTGGTTCTGGAACCCCTGGACGATCATCCCGAACTGGAGGGCGAACGACTCATTGACAATATCGAGAATTTCATGGCGCCCGTTTTTTTCGAAGTTTCCCATTGGTAAAGATAAAATACCTGTTGCAATATTATTCACTCATCCGATACCGTAAGCGACAAAGCCTGGGTCAATCGTAGTTGTCTCAATAACAATCCTTTCCAAACTGCAACCAATTCGGGGATGCGCCCTTTTCAAAGGAATCTTTGAAATAAAACTTGCGGAAGCGATCTCAAAGGGAGTATATGGGAGCAACAATTTTTGGGTCGGGGCGTGGCTCAGCCTGGTAGAGCGCTTGCTTCGGGTGCAAGAAGTCGCAGGTTCGAATCCTGTCGCCCCGACCATCTTTTTAGGTCTTTTTCCTAACGAAAAAGGCCTTTTTTATTGGGGTTATTATATGTTTTAAAGGCTTCGCTCACTCGACCGATCCTTTCTCTGCACACCCTGACACACCCTGATTCAGTGGGGACAAAAGGGGACAAACTAGGGGACACCTAGGGGACACCCAAAAGTCCACCACAACGAGTTTACGAGAAGATCTGAAACCAAGGGCTAAAAAAAAACCAGCCGGATGGGATGTCCGGCTGGCTTTGGGGGTGATTGTTTTAGTGTTTGGGGATTTCGGGTTCTCTGCGGGATCGACCGCGTGGCTTCGGCAAACATCGCCAGACCACCAGTACGAGCACGATGCCCATTCCAAATACCCACAGGCTCAGTCGGTCACGGGTCACCTGAACGTGCTTCTCGGCGATTTCCATGACTTCGCTTGTGTCGGCCCGGGAAATCGCTTGGGCAAGTTCTTGGGCCGGGGCGGTTACACGGTGGGTGCCGTGGATCATCGACGCGCTCAGTCCGCCCGCCAGCACCAGCCGGGGCGGGATGCGTTGGAAGAGCCCGGGGCCTTCGCTTTTGTAGGCCTGAAGAAACAGTTCACGGGTGGCCGGGTTGTCCGCCGCGTCCATGTAGCGAAGGACGCGGGGCAGGTCGGATGCGGGCACTTCGACGAGAAGCCGCCCCGCGCCCTCGCTGTCCATGAGTCGCAGCGCCTGGGGAAACACGCCCGGATTTCGCGCGGCGAGTTCCACGACCCGGGGTCCGTCCTTCAAGGCGAGCGGCATGAGTTGGTCGCTGTTCAGTGCGAGCACCCGCCGAGCCTGGGGCGTAAGCTGTCTGGACACGCGGACGAGTCCGTCTCCGTGCCGGGGAAGCGCGTCGAGCATTTCCAGTCCGCCGTCCCGAACCAGCCTGGCGACCTCGTCGCCGTGACGGGCGGCAAGATGTTTCAGACTTTCGACGGCCGCGCGTTCGCTTACGCCGGTGAGCGCTTCTTTTCCGCTTCGACGGGCGGCCCGCCGGAGGGTTTGACGGGCGGCATGTGAACTGAGGGCGTTTGCCTCGCTGGCCAACAGGCAGAGCAGCACGAGAATAATGTGTATTGATTTCATTCACAAGTCCTCCTCACTTTCGGGCTTCATCGGCAAGGGCCTTCAAGGCTTTCTCGTAGGCGCGGTGCATGCGGAGAGAAAGTTCGTCGGCCTGTTCGTGTCCGGCGGTGCGGGCCTTCTCCACGGCTTCGATCAGACTCTCATGCAGAATGCGCCGATAACGGCCTTGTGACGCATGGAGATCGTACGCGGTCCACACCAAGCCTCCCACCGCGATGACATCGCCCACGGGAAAAGGTCCGTCTGCGGCGGCGGCGGTTGCCCCCGCGGCCAAGACGGCGGCATTTCGTCCGAAGAAGCCGGCAAGCAGTCCCTTGATCTTCGCGGGAACGGTCAAGGCCAGACTGGAGGCTTTGATGGAGAGCACGTCGAAACCAAGACTCACGCCCAGCCCCGCGCTGTCGAAGCCGAGTCGGCGGAGCGTGGCACTGAAGTCGGGTCGGGGCTGTAGCGCGGTCATGTCGTCCGACAGATCCGAAGGCAAGTCTCCCGGATAACCGCCCAGATGATAGGCCAGTTCTTCGG
>JAFIGC010000279.1 GCA_020831635.1 Verrucomicrobiota bacterium
CGCACCGGCAGGGGCGAAGGGGGACGGGAGCGCCGGTCTCCGCACCGGCAGGGGCAAAGGGGGGGATTTATGGGCGAAATCGTCCAAAGGGCATGACCCCGCGCTTGACCTTCCCACGAGAATCTTCTAATTAAAAACGTTTGAAAACCTCCTTCCCCGATCAAAATCCATCTGAAACTCAGGAATCCCAAATGAAATTTCCACGCAAAGCCGGCGTTCTGCTGCATCCCACTTCTTTACCGGGCCCCTATGGCATGGGCGAAATCGGCCCTTTTTCACGTCAGTTCATTCAAACGTTACAATTTTCGGGTCAGTCGTATTGGCAGGTGTTGCCGCTGGGGCCGACCGGTTATGCCGATTCGCCCTACCAGGCCCTTTCCACTTTTGCCGGAAACCCCATGTTCATCTCTTTTGACGATTTGGTGGATGATGGACTGCTAAAACCGGAGGAGTTGAAGGATTTCCCGGGATTCCCCGCCGAACGGGTGGACTATGGCCCGGTGCTCATCGCCAGACAGGCCGTTCTGGACAGGGCCTGTCAGCTGTTTTCCCGCCGGGCCTCCCCCACCCTCAAATCCGACTTCGAAGCCTTTTGCCAAAAGCAGGCCGAGTGGTTGGATGATTACGCCCTCTTTGTGGTGCTCAAGGAAGAAAACGACCTCCGTCCCTGGACGGAATGGGCTCCGGAATTCGTGCATCGCGATCCGGTGGCCATCAAACGATATCGCAAGCAAAGGACCTCCGCGATCCGCCGCGCCAAACTGCGCCAGTTTTTGTTTGACCGGCAATGGCGACGCCTTCGCGAATTCGCCCACGCCCACGGGGTGAAACTTGTCGGCGACATCCCCATTTTCGTGGCCCACGACAGTGCCGACGTCTGGGCAAACCAGGATCTGTTTTATTTGGATCACGAAGGCCAGCCCACCGTGGTCGCGGGCGTTCCCCCGGATTATTTCAGCGCCACCGGACAACTGTGGGGCAACCCGCTTTACCGCTGGGATTTACATCGGGAGCGCGGATATGACTGGTGGATGAAGCGGATGCGTCACATGCTGGAAGTGGTCGATGTCGTGCGCATCGACCATTTCCGGGGCTTTGAGTCCTATTGGGAAATTCCCGCCGGGGAGCCCAACGCCATCAAAGGCCAATGGGTCAAAGGACCCGGCGAGGACTTTTTCCATGCCTTGAACCGCGAACTCGGGGAAATTCCGGTGATCGCCGAAGATCTGGGCCTCATCACCGAGGAAGTCGATCAGTTGCGCGATGCCTTTGATTTGCCGGGGATGCGCATTCTGCAGTTTTCTTTTGCCGAGGACCTGAAACCCAGCCTTCAGCCCGAGGGCTTCCCCGAAAATTGTGTCGTCTATACCGGCACCCACGACAACGACACCACCCTCGGATGGTTTTGGCGGGAACCGGGCCTGAACAACACCGAAACCGAGGCACAAATTCAGGCGGAGCGCAACCTCGTCTTGGAAACCGTGCACACCGACGGCAGTCAAATCCACTGGGATCTCATCGCCCTCGCCCACCGCCTGAGCCCCCACACCGCCATCGTCCCGCTGCAGGATATCATCGGACTCGGAACCGAAGCCCGCATGAACGTCCCCGGTCGCATGGACGGCAACTGGGCCTGGCGCTTCACGGAAGACCAATTGCGCAAAGAGGATATGCAACGACTGCGCGATATTACCGAATGGGCTGGACGGTTGCCTTGATGGTTGCTGGTTGAAGGTTGCTGGTTGTTTGTTGTTGGTTGCGGGTTGCTTGTGGAAATGAACGCAACAAGCCGCCGCAGGCTTGCAAACCCACGGCCCTTGTGACAATGGCTTTTCATGCAATCCGCTTCCGTAACCGTTGATCTGAATATCCTCGCCGAGAACATCTCCCGGCTCCGCGCCGAAATCTCCACCGACACCGACATCATGTTCGTGGTCAAATCCGATGCCTACGGCCATGGCATCGGACCGGTGACCGCCCGCGCGTCCGCGGAAGGCGTTCGCTGGTTTGCGGTGGCGTACTTGGAAGAAGCCCTGGCCGCCCGCAAAGCCGCCCCCAAAGCCCGAATCCTGGTCTTGGGCCCCATTTGCCCCGAAGAAGTCTTACCCGCCGTGCAAAACAACATCACCGCCGTGGTCGTGGACGCCGTTCATGCCGAAACCCTCGACCTCGCCGCCAAGGAAGCCGGCGTGACCCTGGAGACTCACGTGAAAGTCGACACCGGCATGGGACGGCTCGGACTCTTGGAAGGATGCAGCGCCGCTGAATTCGAGCGCATTTTCGCCTGCTCCCGACTCAACATCACCGGCATTTGCAGTCATTTGGCGGCGGTGGACCTCAAGCGCCCCTGGCTCCAGGAAAAACAGCACGATCAATTCCGCCAGGCCTTTACCTTGGCGGAAAGCATGACCGGACGTCGGCTGATGCGGCATTTTTGTAGCTCGCGGGGCGTCCAATACTACAAAGACTGGGATTACGATGCCGTCCGCCCGGGCATTCTCCTCTATGGCTACGGATGCAACGACCCCAACATGCGGGTGCAAACCCGTCCCTTCCTGCAAATGACCAGCCGCATGATGCAGGTCAAGGACGTGCCCGAGGCCTACCCCATCGGATACTACTCCTCGTACCGCGCCACCCGCGACACCCAAATCGGCGTGGTGGCCTCCGGATATGCGGACGGATACCTGCGCTCCATGAGCAACCGGGGCGAAGCCCTCGTGCACGGCAAACGCGTCCCCGTGGTAGGACGAATCAGCATGAACTGGATCACCCTCGACCTGGGACCCGATTCCGGGTGCAAAGCCGGGGACGACGTCACCCTCATCGGCGAACAGGGCCCCGAATCCATCTGGGCGGACCGCCTCGGACGCCGCGCGGGCACCATCGCCTACGAAATCCTCACCGCCATTCACCCCAGAATTCCAAGACAATACGTTGGGGCGGTTTAGTTGGGGGTTGTTGGTTGTTGGTTGTGAGTTGCTGGTTGGTTGTTGGCGGTTGTTGGTTGCATGAAAGTGCCCCGGAGGGGCAGACGGTCGTAGCTCGGGGTGCGGTTTGGAGGGGAGTTCCA
>JAFIGC010000082.1 GCA_020831635.1 Verrucomicrobiota bacterium
CTTGCTTACTTCAAAACATTCCAAAGCATGGCTCTCTTAGAAAAATCAGCCGTACCGTGTGTGGGCGTGGCAAGTCCGAAAGGGGCGCGGTCCAGGCGTAAACGCCTTCGGGAAAATTCATATCCCGCAGACACAGCCGAGTTCGCCCCCCGGCGGCACAAGCAAGGACGAGGGGGCGCTCGGGATGTTCGTCGAGAATATGCGGCCACCTTTCCCGGGGATAGGAAGCCAGGGCCAGAATGTGCGGAGGATTCCCCTCGCGTTCGCAGGGTTCGCGCAAATCGATGACGGTGGCCTCGCGCAGCAGCCGGGCGGCGGCGGGTCCGGGGCGCAGCAGATGGTCGGCAAGCGGATCGCGGGGGAATGCGACCCCGGTTTGGCAGGGACAGTCGGGACGCGCCTCGCGGCGGAGTCGGCGCGTATCACCGCTGAGCACATCGATAAGCAAGGTGTCGTTTTCGAGGGAGCCGGGCCAGTCCAGCAGTTGACGCATCGCCTCCACGGCCTGTTGCGCGCCGATCAGCCCGGCGGTGAGTCCCAGCACCCCGGCTTCGGCGCAGGTACCCACGCAACCGTCCCGCGGCGCGTCGGGCCATTGACAGCGATAACACCCGCCGGAGGCGCCTTTTCGGAAGGTTTGCACCATGCCCTCGAAGCGGTGGATGGCCGCCTGCACCAAGGGAACCCCCGCCTGCCAACACGCGTCATTGAGCGCGAAACGGGTTTCAAAGTTGTCCGTGCAATCGAGCACCAAATCGTGTTCGCCGAGCTGGTCCGCGAGCCATGCGGGGGTGAGATAGTCATCCACCGCACGTACGGAAATCCATGGATTCTGGGCGCGGAGTCGATCGGCCGCAAGCGCGGCTTTGCCTTTGCCCAAATCGGCGGGCGTGAAGAGCACCTGACGGTGGAGGTTGGAAAGCTGCACCACATCGCCGTCGGCAATGGTGAGGGTTCCGACCCCGGCGGCGGCAAGATACAGCATCGCTGGACAGCCCAATCCCCCGGCCCCGACCACCAGGACCTTGGCATTGTTGAGGCGTTGCTGACCCTCCTCGCCGATTTCCGGCAAGCGGCTTTGGCGGCGGTACAAGTCCGCGGGCGCAGCCGTCTCCGTCGGCGCGGTGGCGGCCCCGACCCACTCGACCTCGCCGTGACTGAACGTTTCTTTTTTCCAAACCGGCAGCCGGGCCTTGATTTCGTCCATGATCCAGCGGCAGGCGAGAAAGGCCTCCTGGCGGTGTTCGGCCAAAGTGCCCACCCAAACGGCCACCTCGCCGATTTCGAGCCGCCCCACCCGGTGAACCGCCGCGGCATCGGTGAGGGAAAAGCGCGCGCGGGCCTCGTCCAAAATGCGCTTTCCCTCGGTTTCGACCATCTCCGGGAAGGCTTCGTATTCAAGAAAATCCACGCCGTGGCCGAGATGATGATTCCGCACAACCCCTTCAAAGGAAACCCGCGCACCGGCGCGGTCGTCCACGAAGTCTTCGACACATTCGCCGATTTTCAGGGGGCTGTCGGTTAGGGAAAACGATTTCATCCGCCCGCCACCGGGGGAATGAGGGTGAGACGCATCCCGTCCCGCAGTGGGGAGTCGGCGGGAATGTATGCGGTGTCGTCTGCAAAGCGCACGTGATCGGGGGGCAGGGAAAAGCCGTGACGTTCACGGAGTTCCGCGTACAGTTCGGCAGGGGTGCGGGCAGCGGTTTCCAAGGGTTCGGAAGAAACCCCGGCCTGTTCCCGGAGGGACGCGAAATATTGTATGGTCAAGGAGGTCAAGGTGCCAATCCGGTTCGTTCGAGGTCTTCGGGCGCATTGATGTTGTCGAGGGGATTGCCTTCGGGGAGTTTCAGCAGTTTCACCCGCCCTGGATTCAGGATGAGAATCTTGCGGGGACAGGTCTTCCCCTCGGCCCTCGCCGCCTCGATGATGGGCAGCGAGGTGGGTTCGTACACGGTGCAAAGCGGTTCCGGCAATCCGTCGTAGGCAGACGTGAACGCGGTGAAGGCGCGTTCGGGAGCGCGCGCGCGCACAAGCTGGTCAAGAACCGCCGGGGTCAGCAAGGGCAAATCGCAGGCGACCACCAGCCAGGCGGCGTCGGGATGTCGCGCAAAGGCGGCCAAAATGCCGCCGAGGGGACCCAGGCCGTCTTCGAGATCGTGCAAGCGGGTGATGCCCGGGAAAAGTTCCGGGGCATATTGATCCGGGCGGCAGGAAAGGAAGACCTCCTCCACGAAAGGGGCGAGCATCTCCGCGGCCACTTCCGCCTGGGGTTTTCCATGGAAATCAAGCAAGGCCTTGTCGCGTCCCATGCGGCGGCTTTTGCCGCCGGCGAGGACCAGGCCCTTCAGTGGGGAGAGAGGTTTCATCGTGTCGATTCTTCCTGTGTTCGATGCACGGTCCGCTTGCCGCCGGATTTTTCGAGTAAAATGATGTCACGGATTTCGATTTCGTGGGAGAGCGCCTTGCACATGTCGATGACGGTGAGGGCGGCGAGGCTCACCCCCGTGAGGGCTTCCATCTCCACGCCGGTTCGATGAACGGTTTTCACGGTGCAACGGAGTTCGAGCATGTTGTCGGTCATGCCGTGCGAAAACTTGCAACCGTTGATGGGCAGGGGATGGCAGAAAGGAATGAGATCCCAAGTGCGCTTCACCGCCTGAGTGCCGGCGATAATGGCGGTGTGCAGAATGGGCCCTTTGGCCCCCCGCCAGTCGTCGGCGCACAGTTGCGCCGCCACCTCAGGGGGAAAACAGACCCGGGCGCGGGCCGTGGCGCTGCGGGCGGTCACGGATTTGTCGGAAATATCCACCATGCGCGGTGCGCCTTGGGGATCCAAATGGGAAAATGAAGAGGTTTCGCTCATAAAAGGTTCTACCGGGTTGATGTGCGAGTTGACAGGATTTTTCGGTCACTGCAAGCATTTGATGCCGTCAACTCACGGATTCAGGTTAAAGGGCGCCCCACGGGTAAAAGGCGAAGTCCTCGTGAATCGTTTCCCCGGGAGGACATTCCAAAAAGCCCGCCGAACGGGCGGCGGCGTGCAGGGCACCGGAATTGGCGGCGGGACGGGGGAACAGCGTGCCATTTTCTCTGAAAGCCAAGGGGAAGGTGGTGAGAGTGGCATGCGAGGGGGGCGGCTCCGACGGTCTCATGCGCAGCGGGGCTTCCACCCGACCCGAAGCGGCCTGCTCCAAGGCGGGCAGAACGTATCGTCGCGCACAGGTCAGCGCGGAGAGCGGGTTGCCGGGCAGGGCGAAAACCGCACAAGCATCCCGGAGGCCGAACCAAAGCGGCTTTCCGGGACGCTGGGCCACCCCGTGCAAACGCTTGCCAACCCCGAGTGCCTCCAAAAGCTCAGGAACCCAGTCTTTCGATCCTTTGGACACGCCGCCGGTGATGAGGAGAATGTCGGCTTCCTCCAACCCCCGTCGCAAACGGTCCTTCATCTCGGATTTTTCATCCCGCACATGGTCATGCGCCCACTGACGATACCCGTGGGCCGCGAAAAGACTTTGCAGTGTCAGGGGATGGCTGGCGCGGATTTGATGCGTAAGGGGCAACGCATCCACGGGCACCACCTCATCGCCGGTGGTGATCAGAACAATGCGCGGCGGGGCGGAGACCCTCACCTTCAAATGCCCTTCCGTGGCCAGAACGGCCATGGCGGCGGGGTCCAAACGGCTGCCCGCTTCCAACACCACCTCTCCGGCCCGAGCCTGGGAGGCGCGGTGATGAACGCCCCGCGTGTCCGCAGGCGCTTCCCTTACCTCGATCCAGTCTCCGTCCTGATCTAAATCTCCCCGCCGCCCCCCCGGGCCCGCCCCCGCCGGCTGGGGGGCGCGGGTCATCACCCCCCGGGCCAGTGCCGGAGCCGGCAGAGGTGGTGGCGGCGCGCCCGCGGGCGCGAAACCCGCGACCCGAAAGCGGAGCCGGCCTTGATTCAACGCGGAAAGACACAGCGCGACCCCGTCCAACATCACCCGGTCAAAGGGCGGCGCGTCCCGATCCGAGCGTATTTCCTCGCGCAAAAAACGCCCCGCCGCCGCCTCGAGCGGAAGCGTGGCCGTGACGGCGGGGGGCATGGCCTCCAGTATCCGCGCAAACGCCTCGTCCACGGAAATCATGCGCTTTCCTCCACGATCAGTTCCGAGGTGCCCGTCCTCAAAACCCCGTCGGTGAGAATTCGGGCCCGCAACCCTCCCCTGCCCTTCAAAAACGCCTCGCTGCCCGGCGCCACCGCCTCATCCATCCAAAAGCAGGGTTTGCATTCCTCCGCGCCCTGAAAACGAATCCCCTGCAGCACAAAAGTTTTCCCAATCAAACCATTCAGGTCCACCCCACGCAGCAACACGTTCCGCCGCACGGCGTCGGGGGCGATGTTCACATGCATTGTGGTCGCAAGCGCATCCAGGACGGCCAAGTCGAAAAAGGTGATTTGGCCTTTGAAATTTTCTTTGAAATCGAAGTAACGATCCCCCACGATGCCCCGCCCGGCCCTCAATTCGATTTCGGACGGGGACAGGCAGGGTGTCTTCCCCGGAAGACCGCCAAAATGCCCCCGGTAAATGTGTTCCGGACTGATGAGCAGATGTTCGACATTCACAATCATGTCCGTTTCATACAGCAAATCCGGGAATAGGCCACCGGAAAACACGGTTCACACCTTCTTTCCTCTGAAAAACAGCCATCCGGCAAGTCATCCGTTGGGAGTTTGTTTAACAACTCTAAAAACTCTTTGAAGTCTTTGTTCAGTTCCATGCTGTTGTCTCCGGAGAAATTCGACGGCGGACAGACGATGGGACTGACTTTGCGACAACCAAAACGCAAGATCCGAAGACGGGGTGTCCTGATGAAGATTTTTTTTCGTAACGACGTGTTTTATCATAAAGCAATCGTAGCATCTGACACAGAATTGGCAATGTAATTCAGGGTCTATCATCCAACTTCCCGTTCATCAGACCTCAAGGACATATTGCTGTTTTATTCATATGCTTCCATCAAAAATAAGGTTTCCTTTTGCTTATTCGATTTTCACAACTATAAAAGTGGAAATAATTCGTTTTCTTATGTCCGATTCACTTCTTCAAGCGAAACCCCTCCAGCCGCGCGCCGCCAGCCGATTCAGCCACAACCGCGGCATGAGCGAAATCGGCGGGTAAAAAAGGTCAAGAAATGGCAAGATCCAAGATGTTCATTCTTTTGTCTCCCGCTTTGTCGCAAACTTTGTCAATCTTGCCAAATCATGAGTAATTTTTGATTATCAACAAGTCCTTGACAAAACAACACGTTGTTTTATACACATAGATATGAAAAGAACGCGTTTAAATGATTTGAAGCTTTGGATTTCGTCAAACAACCGTAAGCCCTTGGTTTTACGGGGGGCCCGTCAGGTGGGGAAAACCTGGCTGGTGAGAATGTTGGGGAAAGAATGCGGATTCGAAGTGCTTGAGTTGAATTTTGAACGCAACCCGGAGTTTGTGCGCCTCTTTTCAAACGCCTCACCCCGGAAAATCTATGACGACATTACGCTGCAACTTGATCGTCAGGTGAGCCCGGAACGAGCGTTGTTATTTCTGGACGAAATTCAGGCGGCACCAGAGCTTATTTCAAAATTGCGCTGGTTTTATGAAGAAATGCCTGAGTTGCGGGTAATTGCAGCGGGATCGCTCCTTGAATTCGCATTGGCGGACATGAGCCACAGCATGCCCGTGGGCCGAATCCGCTACGGTTTTCTTGAACCGCTCAATTTCGAGGAATATCTGCTGGCCCACGGGCAAGCGCATCTTTGGTCCCGATGGGACGACTGGAGCCCAGACCAGGAGATATCTGAGGTATTACATCAAAAAACGTTGGATTGGTTTGACCTCTATCAAATGACCGGAGGGATGCCGGAAGTCGTGGCGGCGGAAATCGAGGGGGCAACGGCACAAGAATGCCGTCAACTCCAGACGGATTTATTACAGACCTATCGGGATGATTTTGCAAAATATACCGGACGTATGGACCCGCGAATTCTCAATGCGGTTCTTATGGCGGCAGTGCGGTCCATGGGGAAAAAATTCATCTATAGTCATGCCGGTGAGGACATCCGGCACCGGCAGGCCAAACATGCCATCGAGTTGCTGGCCCAATCCCGCCTCTGTACGCTGATTCCCCACACCCATGCCAACGGACTCCCCCTTGGCGCGGAGGTCAATGAAAGGCTGCGCAAAGTAGGACTTTTGGATGTGGGCCTCGCTCATGCGCTTTGGAATACACCGGCCGGACGACGTTACCCGAATTGGAGGGATCTAAATCCTCAAATTCGCGGTTCTCTCGTCGAGCAAATCGTGGCGCAACAACTCCGAACGTTGTCAGGATCTTTTGGCATACCCGGGGAGATCTACCATTGGCGACGCGAAGGCGGACGTTCCGGCGAAATCGATTATGTGATCGAGTTGAATGGACGGATCCTGCCCATCGAAGTGAAAAGCGGTGCCGCCGGATCCATGAAAAGCCTTCACCAATTCATGTTCGACAAAAACCTCTCCTTGGCTGTCCGTCTGGACCGCAATCCGCCTTCGCGACAAACCATTCAAATGGCAACCACCCAAGGAGATCCCGTGGAATATGTCTTGTTGAATCTCCCCTATTATCTGGTCCAACGATTACCCGAAATGCTGGCCAAGGCTAAGTAAGAAAACCCCGCTGACACGACCTCGCCTACCACCGCTACACCCACAACCGCGGCATGAGCGAAATCGGCGGGTGAGGAATCGCGAGTCTTCAGCGTGAGCCCCGCCTCGCTGTGGCCGAGATCGCGGCTGAGAAAGAGGTGGTCGCGCACGCGTTGTTTCACAGTTCATGGCGTGTCGGCTTCCTCCGCCATGGATCTCAAGACATCGTCCCCTTGGCGGGCGCTGAATTCCGCGAAGCTTTCTCCCGGCATGGCGTGCCGTTCGTAGCGTCGCACCAGTTTCTCTACCACGCCGGGAACGTCGGCTTCCGGTATTTTTGCCAGCAGGGGTTTGTTGGTTTCTTCGTCGGGCCGGTTGGAACCGATAAACAGATGATACGCTTTTTTGTCATGACCCCCCGCTTTGACACCGAGCAGGCCGATTTCCCCGAAGGTGTGGTGGGCGCAGGCGTTGGAGCAGGCGTTGATGTTGATGTTGACCGCTTTCCGCAGTCCGGAGTCGCGGAGAGTGCTGATCAGGGTCTGCCCCATGCCCTTGGCGTCGGTGGCGGCATAGGGACAGTTTCCAATGCCGCTGCAGGCGACAAGGCTGGCGGCGGGATCGCCCTCGTCACAGGAAAAGCCCAGTCCCTGAATGACATCGCGCACGGCGGGGATCTCCGCCTCGGGAATGTGAGGAATCAGGCAATTTTGCCAGGCGGTGAGGCGGATCTCCCCGGTGCCGTGCCGGGCGGCGATGGCTCCCAGCGCCCGCAGGCTTTTCGCGGGAACCCGTCCCACCGGAATCCCGACCCCCACCGTAAACAGACCGGCGGTTTTTTCCGGGTGAATCCCGGAAAACCCATTGGAGGTGCCGAGCGCCGGCAAGCTGGAATGTTCCCGCGCCGAGAGCCGATACAGCAAGACATCCGATAGCACGGCGGCGTGGTTCGCCACCTTGTCCAAGCCCTCCCGGGCGATCAAATCGTTCAGTCGCACCCGGCCCCGGCCATCGGGATCCCCCCGATATTTGTACAAGAGAATAATTCCCGTGGCGTATTTGATCACATCCCGTTCGGTCACCAAAACCCCCGCCTCTTTGGAGCGGATCCCCCGGGTCACCTTGGCTCCCGCAAAAATGCGGAAATACACCCCCGGCGGCACCGAAAACCCCTCGGGAATGCGGGTGGCCACAAAACTCAGATCGTTTTTGTCCGCAAACACCCCGTTGTTCGACCCGTTGTCAAAGGCGAGGTTGAATTTGTGGGGCAGGTTGTACAGTTCGGGGTGGTGCAAAATAAAATGCTGGAGTTTTTTCGCCAGCGGACGCACGTCGCACACTTCCCCGGCATCGAGGCCGGAGGTGGGAGAGGCGGTGATGTTGCGCACGTTGTTGGCCCCGGACCCAATGCTGGTCATGCCGATTTCCTGCAGGGCGATGAGCGCGTCCACGGTGTGTTCGGGCCGCAGGCCGCGCAACTGAAAATTTCCGCGCATGGTCAGGGTGGTCAATCCGTCGCCATAACGTTCCGCGATGTCGGCCAGTCCCTTGCATTGATCCGCGCGGATCACACAGCCCGGCACCCGGGTGCGCAACATGAACGCGCCCTCCTCCGGACGCGCGAAAAGCCCGTGCGATTTCAATTTTTTCGCATCATCGCCCTCCGGCAAACGCGCCTCCTCCGTGCAACGGATGATGATGTCCCAGTGATCCAACCCTCGGCCGGCGGCCTCCTCCGACTGCGGTTGCCCCAACTTGAACTCGCTGTGCACCAGGGCAATGTTCCAGGGCGTGTCCCCGCGACACTGAATCCGCAAGCGGTGCGTGCCGTTGGGATCCAGCGACTGGATCATCGCCAGCAGCCCTTTCTGACGCGGGTTCAAGTCCCGCAAATGCAATGTGGACGGCTTTTCTGGAAGTTGGTTCATGTGAGACATTGGATCTTACCCTTTAACAAAGGAATATCTAATTCAAGCACACTTCAACAGGAAGACAACCCTAAAATACATTTACGTATTACCACCCATAAAATAATACATTTTTGTTCACGCAATCAAACACGAGAAACATCCCCTCAAAATGAATACACCATTAAAGTATAAATATCGGCGTATTTCCCGGTAAAAAAAATGTTTATCACAAGTTGGCACGGGATTCGCTAAATGAGTATCGATCCGCTTGGATCCTCACATCTAAACTCAGCACGAAGTACAAGACTTAAGCTGACAGGCTTCCTCCCCGAACGGGGTTGGATCTGTCAGCTTTTTTTTGTTCCGAAATCCTTAAAACAGCCCAAACCACGAGTCACATATCATGAAATCAGATCCAAACCCGTCCAACACCAACCTCCGGCTCTCCAGCCGCAGAACCTTTATCAAGCAGTCGGCCCTGGCGGCCGGCGGCGCCGCCCTCTTTGGTTGCGGCCGCAACGAGGGCCCCTCCATTACCGGAACAGGCAACTTCGATCTTGAGGTCACCTCCGCCAAACTGGGCTTCATCGCCCTGACCGACGCCGCGCCCCTGTTCGTCGCCCTGGAAAAGGGCATGTTCGCCAAATACGGGATGCCGGATGTCGAAGTCCTCAAGCAGTCCTCCTGGGGCGCCACCCGCGACAACCTCGTTCTCGGCGGTCGGCGCAACGGCATTGACGGAGCGCACATTCTCACCCCGATGCCTTATTTAATGACCACCGGCGCGGTGACCTCCAACAATGTTCCCGCCCCGATGACGATTCTCGCCCGCCTGAACCTCGCCGGACAGTGCATCTCCGTCAGCAACGAGCACGCGGGACTGGGCATCGGAACCGACGCCTCCGCTTTCAAGGAGGCCATTGCCGCGAAGCGGGCGGGCGGTAGCGAAGTCAACGCCGCCAACACTTTTCCCGGAGGCACCCACGACCTGTGGATCCGCTACTGGCTGGCCGCCGCCGGGATCAATCCCAACCGGGACATCAACGTCATCACCGTCCCCCCGGCGCAAATGGTCGCCAACATGCGGGTGGGGTCGATGGACGCCTTCTGCGTGTGCGAACCCTGGAACAAGCAGCTCCTCAACCAGGAGATCGGATTCACCGCCAACACCACCGGCGAACTTTGGCACAATCATCCCGAGAAAGCGTTCGCGATGCGCACCGATTTCGTCGAGGCCAATCCCAAGGCGAGCCGGGCGCTGGTGATGGCCGTCATGGAGGCGCAAATGTTCTGCGAGGATCCGGACAACGCCGAGGAAGTCGCGCGCATCTGCTCACGCCGCCGCTGGGTCAACGCCCCTTTCGAAGACATCATTGACCGGATTCGAGGTCACTTTATCTATGGCGACGGGCGGGTTGTGGAGAACAGCCCGCACCGGATGCGCTACTGGAGCGACCACGCCTCGTATCCTTTCCAGAGCCACGATCTCTGGTTTCTCACCGAAAATCAGCGCTGGGGTCAGCTCCCGCTTGATCTCGACACGCAGTCGCTGGTTCGCCGCGTCAACCGCGAGGACATCTGGCGCGAAGCCGCCGCCGAACTCGGCATCCGCGCCGCCGACATTCCCTCCGGCACCTCGCGCGGCATCGAGACTTTCTTCGATGGCAAAACCTTCGATCCGGAAAATCCCATGGCGTATCTCGACAGCCTGTCGATTAAGCGCATCTGACACCCTTCATCCCCTCATTAAGGATTCCCATGGCAACTTCATCCTCCTCCCCGAAACCCCTGCTCCGGATTTGGCGCTACACCACGCAACGGATGTTACCGCCGGTGGTGGTGATCTTTCTGTTCCTGCTGATCTGGCAAATTCTGTGTTCCCGGGAAAGCGCTCACCTCCCCACCCCCACGGCGGTGGTGAGCGACACCCTGGAGCTGATCCTCAATCCCTTCTACAATCACGGCGGCAACGATGTCGGCATGGGCTGGCAGATTTGGGCAAGCCTCAAACGTGTGGCCCTGGGCTACAGCCTCGCCGTCGTGGTGGGTGTCAGTCTGGGCATTCTCATCGGCATCTCCACCTGGGCGATGCGCGGACTGGACCCCATCTTTCAGGTCCTGCGCACCGTTCCCCCGCTGGCCTGGCTCCCCATCTCCCTGGCGGGCTTTCAGGACAACAATCCCTCCGCGATCTTTGTGATTTTCATCACCGCGATCTGGCCCATCCTCATCAACACCTCCGTGGGCGTGCTCAACATCCCCTCCGATTACCAGAACGTCTCCAAGGTGCTGCGCCTGAACCACTGGACCTACTTCAGCAAAATCATGCTCCCAGCGGCCGCGCCCTACATCTTCACCGGACTCCGCATCGGCATCGGCCTTTCCTGGCTCGGCATCGTCGCCGCGGAAATGCTCATCGGCGGTGTCGGCATCGGCTTCTTCATCTGGGACGCCTGGAACTCCTCGCTCATCAGCGACATTGTTCTGGCCCTCATCTATGTCGGCATCGTCGGCTATATCCTCGACCGCATTGTGGCCACCATCGGCGACCGCGTCGCACAGGCCACCTCCGCTTAACCGACAGAATCACAAATCCCATGAATGAATCCACTCCATTTCCCTGTTTAGAACTTCACGACGTCCAAGTGCATTTCGGCAAAGGGCGGGACAGCTTCCACGCCATTGACGAAACCCGCCTGAGCATGCGCGAAGGCGAGTTCGTCAGCCTCATCGGCCATTCCGGCTGCGGAAAGTCCACCCTGCTCAACGTCTTCGCCGGCTTTATTCAGCCCAGTCACGGGCACGCCTCTCTTCTGGGCCAGCCCATCCGCTCGCCCGGCCCCGACCGCATGATGGTTTTTCAAAATCATTCCCTGCTGCCCTGGATGAGCGTGCGCGCCAACGTGGACATGGCCGCCAAGGCGGTCTTCCCCGGCCTGCCCAAAACCGAACGCCGCGTCCTCGTGGCCGAACAGCTCGAACAGGTCGGCCTCACCGCCGCCGCCGACAAGTTGCCCGGCCAGATTTCCGGCGGCATGAAACAGCGCGCCGGCATCGCCCGCGCCCTTATCACCCGTCCCCGGGTGCTGCTGATGGACGAACCCTTCGGCGCCCTCGACGCCCTCACCCGCGGCAAGCTCCAGGATGCCCTCCTCGAGATCTGGGAGAAAAACCGCATCACCGTCGTCATGGTCACCCACGACGTGGACGAGGCCCTGCTGCTTTCCGACCGGGTGGTGATGATGAACAACGGCCCCGCCGCCACCATCGGGGAAATCCTCGACATCGACCTCCCGCGCCCCCGCAACCGCGTCGACACCGTGAACCACCCCCTCTACTACCGCTACCGCAACCACCTCACCGGTTTCCTCCGCGCCCACCGCAAAACCGGTCCCGATCCCCGGAACAGCATGAAGTCACCCGACACCCTCACCCTTGGATTTGTTCCGCTTTCCGACGCCGCGCCGCTGCTCATGGCCCGCGAACTCGGCATCTTCGAGGAATTCGGCCTCAAGGTCGAACTCTCCCGCGAACCCAGTTGGCGCACCGTCAGCAAAGGCGTGATGAGCGGACGGCTGGACGCGGCCATGATGCTCGCACCCACCCCGCTGCGGCACAACCTCAATCCCGCCACGACCCCCGAACTCGAGTTCACCGCCTCCATGGTGCTTAGCCGCAACGGCAACGGCATCACCCTGCACAAAAAACTCATGCAGCTGGGCGTCACCGACCGCGAAAGCTTCGCCGCCTTCGTCAAACGTCTGCCCCCCAACCGCAAGCCCACCCTCGGCGTGGTCTTCAACGCCTCCATGCACAACCTCATGCTGCGCGACTGGCTGGTCAACGCCGGCCTCGACCCCGAACACGACGTGAAGATCCTCGTCATCCCCCCGCCGCAGTTGCTCGCCAACCTCGAATTCGGCAACATCCTCGGCTTCTGCGCCGGCGAACCCTGGAACAGCATGGCCGTGCAGCAAGGCATCGGCTTCGTGCCCGCCACCAGCCTCACCCATTGGAGCGGACACCCCGAGAAAGTGCTCGGCTACCTGCGCTCCAAGGCCGACGCCGCCCCCGAAACGTACGAAAAACTCACCGCCGCGCTTCTGCAGGCCACCGCCTACTGCGACAACCCGCAAAACCGTATCCGACTGGTCGAAACCCTCAGCCGCCGCGACGCTGTCAACGTACCCGCCTCCGTCTTCCGCGACAGCCTTTTCGACCGCTTTGACAACGGGATCGACGAAGCGAAACCCGCTCCCGGATTCCACGCCTTTCCCGTCGGAAAAGCCGCCCGGCCGGACCCCACCGCCTTCCACAAAATCCTCGGGGAACTCGTCCACTGGAATTGCTGCCCCGCCCCCGCCGATTCCGCGGACGCCCTCGCCCGGGCGCTCGACCATGCCACCTTCGACCGCGCCGTTTCCTCCCGGGTTTCCATGCCCGATCTGACTGAAATCAATCCCGCCGAAACCGAACTGGAGTGTTTGCATGAAGCCTGAACCCCGCCTCCAAGTCAAGAACCTCGAAAAGACCTTTGTCACCCGCAATGGTCCCTACCATGCCCTGGAAAATATCAACCTCGAAGTGCGTCCCGGCGAGTTTGTCGCCCTCATGGGACATTCCGGCTGCGGCAAATCCACCCTGCTCAACATCATCGCCGGCCTCGACACCGCCACCGATGGCGAGGTGCTGCTCGACGGCGACCCCATCCGCGGCCCCGGGCCCGACCGCATGATGGTCTTCCAGAATTATTCCCTGCTCCCCTGGATGAACGTCTACAAAAACGTCCTCCTCGCCCTCCGCAGTTGCCGCCCCGACCTCAACCGAAAAACCCAGGAAAGCGAAGCCCGCCGCTATATCGACATGGTCGGCCTTTCCCACGCCATCCACCGCCTTCCCCGCGAACTCTCCGGCGGCATGAAACAGCGCGCCTCCATCGCCCGCGCCCTCGCCGTCAATCCCCGCGTCCTCCTTCTCGACGAACCCTTCGGTGCCCTCGACGCCCTCACCCGCGAGGAACTCCAGGACGAACTCCTCGCCATCTGGGAGCAGAACAACACCACCGTCGTCATGATCACCCACGACGCCGACGAGGCCATCCTCCTCTCCGACCGCATTCTCATGATGACCAACGGCCCCGCCGCCCGCATCGGACGCGAATTCCCCGTGCCCCTCCAGCGCCCCCGCGACCGCAGCTCCCTCCTCGAAGACCCCGCCTTCTACACCCTGCGCAACCGCCTCATCGCCCACCTCTTCGGAGAAGAAGACGATTTCGCCAAGGGCGATGACTTCGACAACACCCTCTTCGGCGCCGAAGCCTATCTCAGCGAAGCCTCCCTCGAACCCGCACCCTTCGCCGAAACCTAACCCCGCCGTTTCCGAGCCTCGGAAAGACTTTTGACGTTCTTTCCGACGCTCGGAAAATACAAATTTGAATGAAATGAAAACCCTCACAACATTTTTGAAGAATACACCGCACCCCACCCAAGGGATTGGGCGGCTATTTCATCCACGAAAGCCAATGTTTACAAGCGCTGCAGCCCAATTCCCCTTCCCAAACCCAAAGTGGCATATGGGTTGCTTAAAAAAACACCATGAAACCAAGTGTATCCAAATCCACAGACAGCGACGCCGAAATCGAGGTAGGTCCCCTGACACCGGGGCAGGCCAAATTGATTCAGTTTCTGCGTTCGCTGGATATGAATTACCGCCACAGTTTCACCTTGGTCTGCAACGGCGCCGAGCCGACGAAGATCGAAGAGGTCATGGAGCACCGCGACATCGACCTGCGTCTGTAAGGAGACGCGCCCTTTCCCATTTTACTCCGGCACGGAGATTCGCCTCAAGCCGACCTGTCAGTTCCCTTCCCGGGAAACTGAACGGTCGGCTTTTTCTTTTTACCCGGCCTGAATCGGTGAGATATTTGCAAAGTAGGCGTGCAAGATCATGGAGCGAAAGGGATTGTCGGGAACCGAGGCATACCCTTGCGGTCTGTCGAGCGTTCCAGACAATTCCTTGCAGCCCATGAGATTGTGCGGATTCCAAGCAAATATCTCACCGATTTAGGCAAAACCCCAAAACCCGAAAATCCATGAAAATCAAAACCAACCTGATGATGCTTCTGATGTTGCCCGCGCTGTCCGTCTCCGCCGAGGACCCCACCCTTTTGGACGCCGTCCGCGGCGGCACCCCCGCCCTGAATCTGCGCCTGCGCGCCGAATACGGGGATGAGGACGGCAAAGAATCCTCCACCGCCCTCACCGCCCGCACCCGTCTCGCCTACACCACCGCCCCCTGGGAGGGTCTGAGCGCCGGCCTCGAATTCGAAGCCACCCGCGCCGCCGACACCGATGACTACAACGCGGCGGGCGTCACCGGAAATCCAGACAAAACCGTGATTGCCGACCCGCCCTCCACCGAACTCAATCAGCTCTTCCTGCGCTACACCCGCGGCGACATCACCGGCGTGGTTGGCCGCCAGCGCCTCGTGCTCGACAACGCCCGCTTCGTCGGCGATGTCGGCTGGCGCCAGAACAATCAGACCTATGACGCCGTGACCCTCACCTTCGCGCCCACCGAAGACCTGACCCTCCTCTACGGCTACATCGACGGGGTGAACCGCATCTTCGGCTCCAAGTCCGAGGGTGCGCAGCGTCGTCTGGATTCCGAGTCGCACATCGTGAACCTCCGTTACAGCGGGCTTCCCGTCGGCACCATCGGCGTTTATGGCTACCTCCTCGACTTCGACAACGCCGCAGCGCTGTCCTCCGACACCTTCGGCGTGTATTTGGATGGCCGCGTGGCCACTGGTGAGGGCAATGCGGTCGCCTACCGCTTCGAAGCCGCCACCCAGCGCGACAACTCCGCCAGCGCCACCGAGGGCGATGCCCTGTACCTCGCCGCGTCCGGCGCCTACCACTTCGGCCCCTCCCTGATCGGCATCGGGTACGAGCGGCTGGAAGCGGATGTCGGGGAGGACAGCTCCTTCACGTTCAGCACGCCGCTGGCCACCCTGCACGCCTTCAACGGCTGGGCCGACAAATTTCTCGCCACCCCCGCCAACGGACTGGAAGACGTGCATGTGCGCGCCTCCACCCTGCTGACCGGGGATCTACGCTTCACCGCCGTCCACCACTGGTTCGCGGCAACGGAAACCTCCGACACCTACGGTCGCGAACTGAACTTGCTCCTGGTCAAACCGCTCGGCTCCGCCACCCTCATCGCCAAATATGCCAACTACCGCGCCGACGAACTCGCGACCGACACGGAGCGGCTGACCTTGGAAATCAACTTCGCCTTTTGAGGCCTGTCATGAACAATCAACCCTTCAACGAAGATCAGAAACAATACCTGCAAGGCTACTTTGCCGGACTCCACCAATCCGGGGACGCGCCCCCGTTTGCAGGGACGACGGCGGGGGATCGGCTTACCGCGTCACCGAAGGCGGCGGTGTCCGGCAATCTGGCCGCGCCGGCGGCGGACGCGGACCAGCCGGCGGCGCTTTACGGCACGCCCTACAAGAAGTTGAGCAAGGAGGAGAAGATCAAGCTGGAGGAAAATCCCCTGGACATGTGGAACCGCATGGTGGACATGGCGGAAAAAGATGAATTCGCCGAGGGCGAGGATGTGTTCCGCTTCAAGTTTCACGGTCTCTTCAACTGCAAGCCCAACCAGGACGGCTACATGCTGCGCTGTCGCATGCCGGGCTGCTGCATCACCGCCGCGCAGATGGACACCCTCGCCGACATCGCGGAAAACTTCGGCGGGGGCTATTCCCACGTCACCACCCGCGGGAACATTCAGATCCGCGAAATCCAGCCCCGCGAAACCATCCCCACCCTGCTGGCGCTGGCGGATTGCGGTCTGACCTCGAAAGGGGCCGGGGGCGACAACATCCGCAACATCACCTGCTCCCCGCTTTCCGGCGTGGATCCCCGGGAGTTGATGGACTGCCGACCGTACGCGCGGGCCATGCACCACTACATCCTCAACACCCGCGAATTTTACGGACTGCCCCGCAAGTTCAACATCGCCTTCGACGGTGGCGGACAGATCACCATCATGGCCGACACCAACGACATCGGTTTTTTCATCGTCGAGGTGCCCGAAGGCCAGGACATTCCCGCCGGACTGTATGCCCGCGTGGAGGTCGGCGGCGTGGCCGGACACGGTCACTTCGCGAAGGACCTGGGCATTCTCCTGCGTCCCGAGCAGATGGTTCCCTTCGCCGCCGCCATCATCCGCGTGTTTGTGAGCGAAGGCAACCGCAGCAACCGCAAACGCGCCCGACTGGTGTACTGCGTGGAGGCCATGGGCCGCGAAAGCTTCCTGAAAGCGGTCTGCGATGAAATCGATTTCGAGCCGATTCCGGCGCGGGCCGATCTGTATCTGCCCCGCGGGCCAGTGGACCGTTTCGGACACATTGGCTTTCATCCCCAGCGTCAGGAGGGCTTTTCCTATGTGGGGGTGGCCATGCTCGTGGGCCGCATGAGCATTCCCCAGATGCGCCTGCTGGCCGACATCGCCCGCAAGTACGGCTCCGGCGAGGTGCGCTTCACTGTTTGGCAGAATGCGATTCTCACTGGCATCAAAAACGAAGACAAGGCGGCGGTCCAATCCGCGCTCGAAGGCATCGAATACCGGGTGGAAACCTCTTGCGCCACCGCCGGGCTCACCGCCTGCACGGGGAACACGGGGTGCAAGCTTTCGCAGACCGACACCAAAGAAACCGCCGCCGAAATCGCCCGGCATTTGGATACCCGCCTGCAACTTCGCGATCCGCTGAACATCGTGCTCACCGGCTGCCCCAACTCCTGCGCCCAGCACGTCTGCGCCGACATCGGCCTGCTCGGCATCAAATCCAAGCGCGACGGGGAGCCGATCGAAGCCTACAACATTTCCGTGGGTGGCGGCGTGGGGTCGGAACAGGGCCTGGCCCGGGACTTCCTCAAAGCCGTTCCCCGCGACGAGGTGCCCGACACCATCGAGGCCATGCTTCGCGCCTACCAGGCGGACGCCGCCGATGGCGAATCGTTTCTCGAATACAGCCGCCGCAAAGAAGTAGATGATTTTCTGACCCTCGCACAAACACACAAAGGACAAACCGCATGAGCACCTCGACCCTCGAACGCAGCACGCCGGTCATTCCCGACAACGCCCCCTTCAGTTCCGCGCAGCGCCAGTGGCTGAACGGATTTCTGGCGGGCATGTACAGCCGCGGTCCGGCACCCGATGTCGGCCAAATTTCCGGCGACCCCGCCGCCACGCCCGCCGCCCAAAAAACCGTGACCCTTCTGGTGGGGTCGCAGACGGGCACCGCCGCCGGACTGGCGCAGGAGGCCGCCGAGGCGGCGGAAGCCAAGGGCTTCTCCCCCACGGTTCTGGAACTCAACGAAGTCGAAATGGACGACCTGAAATCCATGGGACTGATCTGGATCATCACCAGCACCTACGGCGACGGCGAAATGCCGGACAACGCCCAGAGCTTTTGGGAACAGCTTTCCGCCGACGACGCCCCGGACCTGAGCGAGTTGTCTTTTTCGGTGCTCGCCTTGGGCGATTCCAATTACGAGACTTTTTGCACCGCCGGGAAAGATCTCGACGCGCGCCTGGCCGCCCTGGGCGCCAAGCGAATCGCGGACCGCGTGGATTGCGACGTGGATTACGAGGAACCCTACGCGGCTTGGTTGGAAGCCACGCTGACCTCCAGCGAAGCCATCGCAGGATCCGCCGTCCCATCCAACGCTCCGTCCGCCCCCGCCGCGCCGACGAAATCGGAAAAAGTCAAATATTCCCGCAAAAATCCCTTCGTCACCCATCTCAAGGAAAATCGTCGCCTGAGCAAAACCGGCTCCGCCAAGGATGTCCGCCACTATGTGATCGACTTGCCGGAAGGTGAAGTGTCCTACGAAACCGGGGACGCGCTTTCGGTGATTCCCGAAAACAGTCCCGAATCGGCGGGTCGTCTGATTCTGGCCCTGGGCTTGGATCCCAAGGAGCGGGTTCGTTATGAAGACGAGGACAAAAGCCTGATGGACGTGCTGCGTCAGAAACTGGAAATCCGCATTCCCGCGCGCGGCTTCATCAACGCTCTGGCCGAAAAAGTGAACGATGAAGCGCTCAACGCCCGTTTGGCCGATGCCCCCGCGCTCACGGCCTGGCAGGAAGGCAAGGAAACCCTCGATCTGGTGAAGGCCCATCCGACGGAATGGACGGCGGCGGAAGTGATCGCGGCCCTCAAGCCCTTGCAGCCCCGCGCCTACAGCATCAGTTCCAGTCCCAACGCCCATCCCGGCGAGGTGCATCTCTGCGTGTCCACCGTGAAATACCACGCCTCCGAGCGCGAACAGCGCGGGGTCTGCTCCAACTTTCTCTGCGATTGCGAACCCGGGGCGGCCCTGCGGGTGTTCTGCTCCCCCAACAAACACTTCTCGCCGCCCGCCGACCCCGACGCGCCCATGATCATGGTGGGTCCCGGCACCGGCATCGCCCCCTTCCGCGCTTTCCTTGAAGAACGGCAGTTTCGCAAACACAAAGGCAAAAACTGGCTCTTCTTCGGCGATCAGCACGCGGCCACGGATTTCCTCTACGAAAAGGACCTCCGCGATTTCATGTCCAGCGGCACGCTCTACGGACTGGACGTGGCCTGGTCCCGCGACGGCGACAAAAAGGTCTATGTGCAGGACAAGATGCGCGAGAACGGCGCCGAACTTTTCCAGTGGCTGGAGGGAGGCGGATATTTCTTTGTCTGCGGCGACGCCCACCGCATGGCCAAAGACGTGGAACAGGCCCTGCTCGACATCATCATTGCCGAAGGCAAACGCGAAGAAGCGGGTGCCAAGGCGTATCTGGACACCCTGAAGAAAGAGAAGCGGTACGTGCGCGATGTCTACTAAGCCCGTTGCCTCCCTCTGCCCCTACTGCGGCGTGGGCTGCGGGGTGCTTGGCTCCCGCGACCGCGACGGGCGGCTGGAGATTTCCGGCGATCCCGACTATCCGGTGAACATCGGCAATCTCTGCAGCAAGGGACGTTATCTGCATCTGGCCGCAGGCGACCACGGCGACCGCCTCCTGCAACCGCTGTCCCGCGACCGGGACAGCGGGGAGGAAACGCCCCTCGATTGGGACACGGCCATGACGCGGATCACCGACACCGTGCAAAGCGCCCTGCGCGCGCACGGTCCCGAGTCGGTGGCGTTCTACATCTCCGGCCAGTGCCTCACCGAGGAATACTATCTGGTCAACAAAATCGCCAAGGGCTTCATTGGCTGCAACAACGTGGACACCAACTCGCGGCTGTGCATGAGCAGCGCGGTCATGGGTTACAAAATGACCCTCGGCGACGACTTGGTGCCCACCTCCTACGAGGATCTGGACCACTGCGATTGCTTTCTGGTGGCGGGCGCGAACCCAAGTTGGTGCCACCCCATTCTCTGGCGGCGGGTGGAGGCCCGCAAACAGAAAAACCCCGACGCGAAAATCATTGTCGTGGATCCACGGCGCACCGAAACCTGCGCCTTTGCCGACTTGCATTTGCAGATCCTCCCCGGCACCGATATTTTCCTGTTCAACGCCATCGCCGCCCTGCTGGTGGAATCGGGCCGCATCGATCAACGCTTTGTCGACCACCACTGCGCCGGCTTCCCGGAACTGCGCAAGCATTTGCAGTCCATGGACCTCAACGCCCGGGCCAAGGCCTGCGGCCTCGATCCGCAAGACATCCTTCAGGCCGCCGTCTGGATCGGACGCAGTCCCACCCTCATTACGATGTGGACCATGGGCCTGAACCAAAGTCAGGTCGGGACCGACAAAAACATCGCCCTCATCCAGCTCAATCTCCTGCGCGGCGCCATTGGCAAACCCGGATGTGGCCCCATGTCCCTGACCGGTCAGCCCAACGCCATGGGCGGACGCGAGGTGGGCGGCATGGCCACCCTGTTGGCCGCACACCACGACATGAAAAACCCCGAACACCGCGAGAAAATCCGGGCCTTCTGGGACGCGCCCCAAGCGCTCTCCGACAAACCCGGACTCACGGCCACCCGCATCACCGAGGCGCTGGAGGCGGGAACCCTCAAGGTGCTCTGGATCATCGCCACCAACCCCTCCGTCAGCATGCCCGACACCGCCCGCTGGGAGGCGGCGCTCACGAAAGCGGATCTGGTGATCGTCCAGGATTTTTCGCGCAATGCCGACGCGCTCGCCTCCGCCGATCTCATCCTGCCCGCCGCCACCTGGCCGGAAAAAGAGGGGGTGATGACCAACACCGAGCGGCGGATCGGCCGGCTGCGCCGCATGATGACGCCCCCCGGCGAAGCGCGCCCGGACTGTGACATTCTTCTGGATTTCGCCCGCCGCATGGGCTGGAAAACCCAGTTCGCCTACGACAGCGTCGCGGACGTGTTCGCGGAGTGCGCGGCGCTGACCCACGGCACCGATGTGGACATTTCCGGCCTGAGCCACGCGTTGCTGGACAAGCGCGGTTCGGTGCAGTGGCCCTGTCCTTCCCCCGACGCGCCCGGAACCCCGCGACTGTTCAGCAACCACCGTTTTCCCACCCCCGATGGACGCGCCCGACTGCACGCCGTGACCGACCGCGGCCCGGATCAACAGCCCACCGGGGATTTTCCGTTGGTGCTGACCACGGGCCGCGTGCGGGATCAATGGCACACCATGACCCGCACCGGTCGGGTCAACCGCCTGAAACTTCAGTCGCCCCTTCCCACCCTGGACATGCATCCGGAAGATTTGAAGCGCTTCGGATTGGAGGACGGATGGCCGGCGGAAATCGAAAGCGACACCGGAAAAGTGATTTTGCGCGCGCACGCCACCACGGACCTGCGGCCCGGCGTGGTCTTCGTGCCCATGCACTGGGGACGCAAATTGTCCGGCGGTAACGGACGCATCAACCGTCTCGTGCCCGCGAAAATTGATCCGGTTTCCCTGCAGCCCGATTTCAAGCATGTGCCCGTGCGGGTACGGCGTCCGACGAAACCGCGCGAACGCATCGTCGTGGTGGGCGCGGGCGCGGGCGCCCTGCAATTTGTTTCCCGCTACCGCGAATTGAACCGGGAGGACGAATTGCTGGTGATCGGACGGGAACCGCGCGGATTTTACAACCGCATTCTCCTGCCGGATTACCTGACCGGCGACCGGAGCTGGGAATCGCTGGAAACCCTGCGCAAGGAGGCCGAAGAGAAACTCGACTTCACCTTCGAGCAGGGCGTGGGCGTGGTGGGCATCAACCGGGAACGCAAGGTGGTGCTGAAAAGTGACGGAGAGGAATGCCCCTACGACAAGCTCATTCTTTCCACGGGTTCGCGGCCCTTTGTCCCGCCGGGAACGCCACAGGACATGCCCCGCGTGTTCACCATGCGCACCCGCGAGGATGCCGACCGGGCCCGCGCGGTGCTGCGTCCCGGCTCGCATGTGCTCATCATGGGCGGCGGATTGTTGGGCATCGAACTCGCCGCCGCCCTCAACCACAACAAAATCGGATGCACCATCGTGAACCTCACCCCCCGCCTCATGCAGTTGCAACTCGATGCCACCGCCGGTGCCTTGCTGCGGGAAGAATTGGAATCCCGCGGCATCCGGGTGCTGTGCGGGGATGCGGTCGAGACCATTAAAACCTCGGACGACGAAGGCTTGTGTGGCGCCATCACCCGCAACGGGGAGGAGATCGACGCCAATATGCTGTTCGTGGCCGTGGGCACGCGCACCAACATCGAGTATCTGGCCGATTCCGGGGTGGAAACCGGTCGCGGCGTGATGGTGAACGATCATTTGCAAAGCAGTGACCCGAATATTTACGCCATCGGCGAAATCGCGGAACACCGTGGGACCCTGTACGGCATCACCGCCGGTGCCCAAGAGCAGGCCGACATCGCCGCGCGGCATCTGGCCGGCGATCCCTGGTCGAGCTACGAGGGTTCCACGCTGTTTAACATCCTCAAAATTCACGGCACCGAAGTGCGCTCCGCCGGGATGGCCGAGATCCCCGAGGGTTGCGAGGAAGACCCGGATTGGGAAGATGTCGTCTTCCAAGACCGGCGTCAGCGGGTGTACCAACGTTGCATCCTGCATCGGAACCGTCTCGTCGGGGCGCAGTTCTTCGGCGACGTATCGCCCTGGCAACAATGCAAACAATGGATGGACAGCCGCATTGAGCTACAGGAAGAACGATTGTTTCTCTTGAGAAGCAGGGGAGCCGAAGCCAAGGACCCACCCCGGGGCCGCCTGGTCTGCACCTGCAACCAAGTGGGTGAACTCAACCTAAAAGAAGCCATGTCCGAGGGCGTGTTGGATTTGGAAACACTCTGCACACGCACCCGCGCCGGAACCGGATGCGGATCCTGCAAGCCCGAAGTCAAACTGCTTTTGGACGCGTTCAACCTGAATCCGTGAGATCTTTGCAATGTAGGCGAACAAGATCCTTTAAGGATTTTGGAGCAAAAAAAATGGTCGCGAACACCGGCATATCGATATCTTCAGTTTAACGCTCCGAGCAATCCATTGCACCCCATACGATTGCGCGAATTCACAGCAATGCGCTCACGAATATCTGTATTTATTTTGAAAAATTACAGTTGTATAATGTTGACCTTCACTGCCACTGTCTTTATGTATGTTTTATGACAATCCACAATCAATCATATTTAACCTGTGTTGAAATCTGCGCCGGAGCTGGAGGACAGGCCCTAGGCTTGGAGCAGGCCGGATTCGAGGCGAAGGCACTTGTTGAAATTGATAAACACGCCTGTGAAACGCTTCGATACAACCGTCCTTGCTGGAATGTGATCGAAGGCGATGTCCGAAATTTTTCGGCCAAACCTTATCAAGGGGTAGACCTTTTGGCCGGAGGGGTTCCCTGCCCTCCTTTTTCCAAAGCCGGAAAGCAAATGGGTCCCGATGATGACCGGGATTTATTTCCCGAAGCCCTTCGCTTGGTCCGTGAATGTCAACCCAGGGCTGTCATGTTGGAAAACGTTCGCGGTTTTCTGGATGCCGTATTCACCGATTATCGTCTGGAACTAAAAGCGGCTCTAAACAACATGGGGTATCAAACGAGCTGGCACTTGCTGAATGCTTCCGATTATGGCGTGCCGCAGTTACGGCCAAGAGTTGTTATTGTTGCGATTCAGAAAAAAATTGCGATGAATTTCCAACCTCCGTTCCCGTTAACTGACGGCATTCCTCCTAAAACCGTTGGAGAAACACTGATTGATTTGATGTCTGAAAATGGATGGGAAGGCGCATTATCTTGGGCCGCCCTGGCAAATGATATCGCACCCACTTTAGTGGGAGGCTCCAAAAAACATGGCGGAGCTGACCTGGGGCCAACCCGGGCTCGAAAAGCATGGGCCAGCCTTGGAGTGGAAGGGCGAACATTGGCAGACAGCCCACCGTCAAAAAACCACACCGGCATGCCCAGATTGACCGTGAAAATGGCGGCCCGGATTCAGGGATTCCCGGACGAATGGATGATTCGGGGGCGAAAAACGGCGGCGTACCGCCAGGTGGGGAATGCATTTCCCCCGCCAGTGGCAAAGGCGGTTGCCGATAAGATTCGCATTGCCTTAATCTCGGAGGACAACCGCAAGGAAATAAAGAACCAATGACACTTCCGGATCCCGCTTTATACAACTCAGAGAATGATGGACCTCTTTCTTTGGTCATCGAATATTTCCTTAAAAAAACAGGGTTTCACGAACAGGCTGCGGAAACACTTCGGAAAGCCTTGGACGAAGTGATTGACGGTATGCGCACGGGAAGGTGGTCCATCGATTCACTTGAAAAAACCGAAAAAACGTACATTGGCACCAAGGTGGAGATTCTCTTTAAATTTGACTTTGAACTTCCCGACGGCCAAAAACTTGATACAAGAATCGAAGATCAGGAAGTTGATATAAAATGCACCGTACTCCACGACTGGATGATTCCAAAAGAGGCCGTTGGAGAAATTTGTCTGCTTGTCAAAATAGATGATCGTCGCTCGAGATTTTGGATCGGCGTTGTCCGTGCGCATCCATACCTTTTGCGAACGGGTAAAAACCGTGACGGAAAAACGTCGATCAGCGCAAGCGGAAAACAGTCGATTCATTGGATAGTGGAAGAGGGAAAACTCCCTTCAAATTTGATCGCGGAACTTAATGCGGATATTCGAAATCAAATATTTTCACATCGAGGAGGGCAATCCCGTGTGAATGAATTATTCAGATTAGTGCAAAATCGCATCATTCCGAGGGTCGCAATTGAAACGGTTGCGCGGCAGAAAGACCCGATGAAAAGAGTACGCGACGCCAGAAAAATTCTGTTACGCGAAGGAATCCACATTCTGGGGCATCAAGGAAATGATCCAGAACGAGCCCGCAGCCTAGGACTCCCTGTCCCCCATAAAGGGGAAATGATTTCAACAAACCGACTCCCAAAATAATATCCGTTTCAAGGTGAACGAATGTTGAATGCGGTTTCGAGACAGGACAAAGACAAAGTTTCAAAAATATGGTCATGGCATCCGGTTTTCGCGCGGCCCTTCGGGACGCTCAATGTTTTCATCCCTTTTCCCGGGGTGTGGAGAGCCTCGTGAAACTCGGCCCTCCACACCCCGGGCTA
>JAFIGC010000280.1 GCA_020831635.1 Verrucomicrobiota bacterium
CCAAATCATTTTCCGGTTTTTACACCCAAAACCCCGTCTAGATCAGGAAGTCTGAGGATATGTCGATTCCCTGCAAAGCAAGCTTTGCCGCTCCAAAGCGGAAGCAAGCTTCCGCAGTCCACACGAACTGCATGTGATCGGCAAGGGACTGCCGATCTACGCATGCCCTCTCTCCTTCTATCCTTCTTCCCTCTTTTTCTGCAAAATCCTGATCGCTTCTGGATAGGCTCGGTGTTCCTGCACGAGGATGCGGGCGGCGAGGGTTTCTTCGGTGTCGTTTTCGAGGACGGGGACTTCGGATTGGGTGATGATGGGGCCCGCATCGAGGTCTTGGGTCACGAGGTGGACGGTGCAGCCGCTGGTTTTGACGCCTGCCTCTAGGGCTTGACGCTGTGGATGCAGTCCTTTGAAGTCGGGCAAGAGGGAGGGGTGGATGTTGAGGATGCGGCCCGCGAAGCGGTTGATGAAATACGGGGTGAGGATTCGCATGAACCCGGCGAGCACGATCCACTCGCATCCGGCCTGTTCCAGTAGGTCACCGGCGGCGCGTTCGAAGGCTTCGCGGTTGTTTTTGTCGTAGGGCAGGGCGTGGGCGTCGATGCCGTGGGCGGCTGCGATTTCGAGGGCGGGCGCTTGGGCGCGGTCGCTGATGAGCACCGCGATTTCCGCGTCGAGGGTTCCGGCCTCGATTTCCTTTTGGATGGCTTGAAAATTGGAGCCCCGTCCGGAGGCGAGGACCCCGAGTTTGGTATTCAGGCCCATGGCACGATGACTTCGATGTTTCCGGTGTCGTTAATGTGTCCGAGCGGCACGGCTTCCGGGAGGGCGGCTCTGGCGGCGTCGAGGTCTTCTGGTTTCACCACGATCATCCAACCAATGCCCATGTTGAAGGTGTGGATGGCGTCCTCGATGTCCAGGGCGTCCACCAAACGGCGGGCGGCGGGGTTTTTCCACTCGGGGAGGGTGATTTTCGCGCCTTTGCCTTTGAGAATGCGGGGAAAGTTTTCGCGGATGCCGCCGCCGGTGATGTGGGCCATGCCCTGCGGGCGGATGCCGGCGTTTTTGAGGGCCACGACTTCGGGATAATAAATGCGTGTGGGGGCGAGCAGGTCGGGAATTTCGTCCGCGGGAATCAGATCGGGATCGCGTTCCAGGAGTTTGCGCACCAGGCTGAAGCCATTGGCGTGGACGCCGTTGGAGGGAATGCCGAGAATGGGGTCGCCGACTTGAATGTCTTCGGGGGTGAGTAGGTCGGGTTTTTCGGCCACGCCCACGACAAATCCGCTGAGTTCGACGATGTCGCGATGCACCAAACCTGGCATTTCGGCGGTTTCGCCGCCCGCGAGGTTGCAGTCGCAGCCCGCGAGGGCTTCGGTCATGCCTTCGATGATGCGGGCGATGGGGGCTTCGTCGATGTTGTGGATGCCGATGTAATCGAGGAACAGCGCGGGCATGGCGTTGGAGGTGAGCACGTCGTTGACGTTCATGGCCACGAGGTCCACACCCGCGATTTCGGGCATGTCGTGCTTGAGTAGAAGCTGGATTTTGGTGCCGACGCCGTCGCAGGCCACGAGAATGACGGGTTCTTTCCAAGGGCTCAGGTCAAACCCGGCCGCAAAAAGACCAAAGGATTGCATGAGCTTGTGCTTGGTCTCGGTTTTGAGGCGCATGGAGCCGATGTCGCCGACGAGGGCGGCGGCTTTTTCCGTGTCCACACCGGCTTCTTTGTAGGAAATGGAGGGTTTTTTCATGAGGGGTTCTTTAGGAAGATTTGTGGGGAAATCGGGAGGTGTTCAGGCGGTGACCAATCCGGGTTGGGGCAGGGGCAGGGCGAGTTGTTGTTGGGATTTGGCGCTGTCGTTGCGCTCCATTTCGATCATGCGCAGGTAGGCGGCGGTCACGTCCCCGGTGAGGTATTGACCGTCGAAACAGGAGGCTTCGCATTTGCCGATTTCGGAATTGCCGTGGCGGACCGCGTCCTCGAGGTCGGCCAGATCTTGATAAATAACCCCGTCGGCGCCGATTTCACGGGCGATTTGCGCCTCGTTCCGTCCGTGGGCGATGAGTTCGTAGGAGGCGGGCATGTCGATGCCGTAAACGTTCGGAAAGCGGACGGGCGGGGCGGCGGAGGCGAGGTACACCTTTTTGGCGCCCGCTTCCCGGGCCATTTGCACGATTTGCTGGGAGGTGTTGCCGCGGACGATGCTGTCATCCACCAGCAAAACGGTTTTGCCTTCGAATTCCAAGGGAATGGGGCTGAGCTTTTTTCGGATGCTGTTGCGGCGTTCTTTTTGGCCGGGCATGATGAAGGTGCGTCCGATGTAGCGGTTTTTGATGAAGCCTTCGCGGTATTTGACCCCGAGATGAAAGGAAATGGGGAGGGCGCTGGTGCGGCTGGTGTCGGGGATGGGAATGACCACGTCGAATTGCACATGTCCCCATTGGCGGCTGATTTTTTCGGCGAGGCTGTCCCCCATGCGCAGGCGGGCTTTGTACACGGAGACGCCGTCGATAAAGCTGTCGGGACGGGCGAGATAGACGAACTCGAAGACACAGGGATGCAGGCTGGGATTTTCGGCGCATTGCTTGGCGTGGAGTTTGCCGGCCATGTCGAGAATGATGCATTCGCCGGGGGCCACGTCGCGGACGAGGGTGTAGCCGTTGGCGTTCAGGGCCACGCTTTCGCTGGCGACCATGTGGCTGACGAATCCGCCCGGTTCCTGCCGCCGGCCCAGGACCAGGGGGCGGATGCCGAGGGGGTCGCGGAAGGCGATGACGCCATACCCGAGAATCATGCCCACGGCGGCGTAGGCGCCATGACAGCGTTTGTGGACGGCGGCGACGGCGCCAAAGACGTCCTCGTGCTTCAGGCGGAGTTTACCCCGTTCCGCGAGTTCGTGGGCGAACACGTTGAGCAGCACTTCCGAGTCGCTGTTGGTGTTCAGGTGGCGGAGATCGTTGGTGAAGAGTTCCTCGGTGAGGTCGCGGGAATTGGTGAGGTTGCCGTTGTGGGCGAGCACCAGGCCGTAGGGCGAATTCACGTAAA
>JAFIGC010000083.1 GCA_020831635.1 Verrucomicrobiota bacterium
GGGTCTATACCACTCCGCCGCAAAACTGGGTAGATGGGGTTCGCCGGACGCTTACTTTGTCCGGCCCATTTTCTTTCACCATGGTAAAAGCGGTAGCTTCGCGGCGCTCGCTACACGCACTCCAAAGCGGCTTCGCCGCGCTCTTTACTCCGCATCCAACAGATCACGCGCAAGCCGGATCTCAATTCTTTGGTCGGAAGAATCGGAGGGGTCCACATTCACAACTCCGGTTTCATAGCCTTTTTTCACGATGAACAGTCGAACGGGAGTACGGGCGTGGAGCCAGTAACGCATCTCGCCGGATGGTGCGTTTTCCCCTCGATAATCATGCAACCGTTGAAACATCGGCGGAGTGGGTTGACGGCTCCGAAACAACATGGGGAGTTCGGGGATCCGTGGATCTTCGGTTTGAACGGTTGCGTCGATTTTTTCACCCGTCCCCGCGTCCACTACCTGAATAACAAGGTGTTGCGAGGAAAAATCAGACAGGCTCCCCTGATCGTTGGCCCTGGCCATTTCCCACACGGCATGAAGAAACAATGCGCCGCCCGCGAGCCAAAGCAGATACACCAAGCGGATAAGCCATCTGGTAGGAGATGGGATCACATCAGATGCGCGGACGGTATTTTCATCCTCCACAGGTGGACAAAAAAAATCGCCAAGCGAAAGCGAACACGAAAATTTGCCCTGAGGCAAGCCTTCCCATGTCAAACTCCCCGGCATGAAAAAACCCACCGTGGTCAAAAGGAAAAACATGCTGTTGAATGCAATCGACACCGAGGAGATCCAATGGAGGTCGGACAAGATAAACGAGACGGGATCGGAATGGGTGCGAAACAGTTGCACGAATTGGTGGGCAAAAAAACCAAAGCCAATCAACGAAAACGACATAAAAATACTGCTTGCGGAACGGTTTCCATACAAGATGGAATGAGCGGATCGCAAACCAAGCCACAAGACCACCAGCAAAAGAAAGCTCAAGAGGTTGAAAACCCCTGACAACAGTGCCAATGCGATCACCACGAACAATGTGGCCAAATAACATATCCACAACGCGGTACTCAAGGCCATGGGCATGGGAACAGGGTCGAACGTGTCGCCCGCTTCACTTGTCTTCGATGCATCCGTCGCGAGGTTCATGTGGAAATGTATGCATGGAAAATGCGTTCAGTCTCTAAGAGACCGCATATGCTCTTCATATTGATCAAATCGAGGGACGGGTTTATCTGTAGAGATATTTGGGAAAACATCTTCGATTCGTCCGTCTGCGTTTTTCAATTCCTTCCACTTTTTATGGTCAAACTGCCAACCTTTACCTAGATGCTGACTAAACCTACCGTCCTCCAAAATATCTATGTGAGTTACTTGCCTTAAATGAAATGTGGGTTCACCAGAACCGACAATGCGGGTTCTGTCATCCGAAAGCTCTACAGGAACCCTCATTACCAAAATATATCTCCCATGAAGATATGTCGTTGAACCCCATATCGTATCCCGAACCACTCCTGTGTAATAGCTGAAATGTCCAATGGCATCAGGATACATACCATGAAAATCTTTTATGACATCGACTGATCGTAAAGCATCATCTTTTGCTTTATTGTAGGATTCCAAATTATGGCCTAGTAGGGTTGTGTCCGTACAACCCAAAAAAACAAACAACAAACAAAGCGTCGAATTTTGGCGCAAATTGAGGCTAACGTTTCGTATAATTTTGTTTTTCATTTTGACCGAACCCTTGTTGGATGTACCGGGTGAGCATTCACGAGATTAACAAGATACACCCCACACGCCGCCCTGGTCAAGGCTTTCGAGCAAAAACATGGGGGCGGTGGATTTGCGACGCGAAGCGTCTTTGGAGTGCGGTAGCGAGTGCAACGAAGCTACCGCTTTGCAGAGCCTCAGCCGTTTGTCCGGCCCATTTTCTTTCACCATGGTAAAAGCGGTAGCTTCGCGGCGCTCGCTACACGCACTCCAAAGCGGCTTCGCCGCGCTCTTTACTCCGCACCAAACAACCGGCAGGTCACAAAAAACACCTGTTGAAAATCAGTGTGCATAAGTGTCCATCAGTGGTTCATGATTACTCATGCTGGAATCCCATTGGAGCCTTGGGAAAATGGTGAGAAAGATCAAGCTGAAGTGCGCCCGGCGCAAGATGCGCCGCCCCCATATGTCAGCGGGAAGCGCAAACTATCTCCGTTTCGCCTGATCAAATACGGTGCGGCGTTGGACTTCGGGGGACGGGGGTTCGGGTTCTTGCGCGGCTTCGGGTTTTTCGGCTTTGGGTTTTCGGAAACGGGGTCTTTTGGGCGGTTTTCCGGCACGGAAATCTATGCTGGGTCGTTGTCCGTCCAATCGGGTCCAGAGTGCTTCCGCGAGAAACACGAGCAAGGTGGCCACGAGCAGCCAGTCGCGGATTCCTCGCAATTCCACCCGCCGGGGCGCTTCCCAGATGGAGGCAAGATCGATGCGGTTGACTCCGCCGCTGACTTCGGACATTTGTCGCAGGGCCCTGGGCATGGCCGGGTTAAAACGCCATTCCGCCCCGGCTCCCGCGGTCAGCGGACCAAAGGGCATGGCGCGGTTGCCGACTTGCAAGGCACCCCGCAACATGGGCGTTCCTCCCATGTCAAGCCGGGTTTGAAAAGTCCCTGGGGCAATGCGTCGCCATACATGCTCCCGCCCTTCATGGGCTTCCCCGGCGGCGGTCATGAGTCGCGGGGGCGTCTGTGCGAAGGTGTCCTCCCAGCTTTCGTCGTAGAGCAGTTCCACGTTGAGGGTCTCCCCCACCCTTTCGTGACGCAGGGCGAGTCCGGGGGGCATTTCCGGGCGCAGGATCCAGCCAAATACCGTGCGAACAAAATCCGCGTATTGGGGCCAACCTCGAACGGTTTCGGAGTATTCTCCGGCGGTGGGAAAAGTAATGGCCAACACCCGTCCGGTCCCGCGGGTCCAATGGGCCACCAGCGGCGCTTCATATTCATCGGCAGACAAAAGGCCTGCGGTGGCTTCGGGACGCAGGTAACTCAGGTTGTAGCCATCCACCTGCGCGGGCCAGTCGAGTTGGGCGGCGGCCAGTTCCCGCCAGCCCGCCGCCGCCCGCGTGGGCACGGGTTCATCCAAAAAGGCGGACCGGCTCAGGGCCACGGTCTCTTGGGCGAAAATGGAGGGCAAGGTGGCCGCGTCGTCGTTGAACATGATACGTCCCTGCCCCCGGGCGGCAATTTCCTTGAGCAAGTCCGCGTGTCGGTCGCGTTCATTTCCCAACGCGATCACGCTGAGGGAGGCCTGATTGGCCAACATGTCGTCCACGATGCGTTCATATCCCTGCGGTCGTTCGGAGTCGGCGGCGTCGCTGAACAAAATGATGTGCCGCTGCCCTTGTTCGGCCTTTTGCAATTCCTCCCAGCCGGCTTTGAGTCCCTCGTAGACATAAATGCCCCCGCCATAACTTTGAATGCGCCTGACGATGTCGGTGATTTGATCCCGGTTGTCTCCGCCGAGGGTGGTCAGGGGAATGATCACATGCGGAGAGGTGTCCACGGCAAACACGGTCACCGCATCGCGGTCCCCCATCAGTTCGATGGCTTGGGCGGCCCCTTCGTTGGCGAGTCCCATTTTGGTCATGCCCGGCGCGCCGGGCACCCCTGCGGCCATACTGCCTGAACGATCCATGATGATGGCCATGGCCACGGAGAGACGGCGGTGCTCCTCTTTGAGTTCCATGGAGACGGGCAGCAGGTCGTCCACCGGAGACTGATAATAAGCACCGGCCCCAAAGCTGGCCCGTCCGCCGATCATGGCCAATCCCCCGCCCTGCTCGCGCACGTAGAACGGCAGGGCGTCGATAAACGGATTGGGCAAATCGTAGGCGGGCACGTTGTGGATCACCACGGCGGCGGTGCCGGTGAGATGGCCGGGACGCAGGCGGGACGGCTCGGTCACCAGTTCCACATCCACCCCCTGGGCCCGCAGCACCGGCGCCATGGGATCGTCCGGATACGCGGTCACCAGCAGCAAACGCCGCCCGCCCCGGGCTTCGACCCATTGGGTCTGCCGATTGTTGCCCGGCCAGGCGTCGGTTTCGGGGTGAATGCGCACCTCGTATTCCACCGCGCCCGGACGCGGCAGCACTTCGGACCAGCGCACCGTGGCCCGCCCCCGGCGCACTGCGGCCACCCCGCGGCCCACTCGCTGACCGTCCCGCCACAGTTCGGCGGGCACATCGGCATCGGCATTTCCGAAAATGCGCGCCTCCAGGATAAAGGCCTCGCCGGGACGCACCGGATTCGGGGCCCGCAGTTCGTCCACCCGGAAATCGGTGGCATCGATGGGGGCGATCAACCGCAAATCCATGGGCACGTTTTCGCGGCTCAACCGCAGGGCCGCGTCCTCCAAAGGATCGGTGGAATAACCGTCGGTGACCATCAGCAGACGCGAATGCCGTCCGGGGTCGAGTCGGGACAGGGTGTATTGCAGGGCACCGCCAATGTGGGTGGCGTCCATGCGTCCGCTGAGAATGGCCTCGGAGATGGTTTCCCGCACGATGACATCTTCGGCGAAATCGACGAAAAAAAGGCGGTCGTGTCGTCCGCGAGACTGCTCCAAAAGCGATTCCATTTCCGGTAGGCGCGGTTCGATCCAATCCGAAGCCGAACTGGAGCGGTCCACCAACATCCACACGTCCAGCCCCCGGCTTTGTCGGGGCACATGCGGGTTGGCCCAGGCGAGCATCAACAAGAGACCCGTGAGGATACGCAGGGGTTTCCAAAGACCCGCCCGGGGCAGCATCCAAGCGGCCACGCCCCAGAGGGGAATCATCAAAAAGGCTTCCGGATGGGAGAACTGGATCATATCTGCCTCAGGAACATGAAAACCTCCGCCATCGGCAAGCCAACCACATTGGTGTAACTGCCATGGATGGTGTTGACCATGTGGGCGGCGCCGGATTGGATTCCGTAGGCACCCGCCTTGTCCATGGGTTCGCCGGTGGCGATGTAGGCCTCGATTTCCGCGTCGTCCAAGTCCCGAAACGCCACCCGGGTGCGGCAACAATCCGAACGCACGCCCTCGCGGGAGGCCAGGGCGAAGCCGGTGATCACGTCGTGTTCACGGCCCGACAAGGCCCGCAACATGCCCGCCGCCTCGACGACATCGGCGGGCTTGCCCAGAAACGCCCCATCCAGCACCACGGCCGTATCCGCGGCCAAGACCACGGCATCCGGATGCAGGGCCGCGACCGCCGCCGCCTTTTCCCGGGCCAGACGCACGACCGCATCCACCGGTTTTTCGTTGGGCAGCAGACTTTCGTCCACCTCCGGCGAACAGACGGAGAATTGAAAGCCCGCGTCCGCCAACAATTGGCGGCGGCGGGGTGAGGAACTGGCGAGAATCAACTGCATCAGAACGGAGTCAGGTCGGTGTCATTGGCCAAATCCAGCACCGTTTGGGCCATCAATTCGATGCAGGCCTCCACATCCCGCAGGTCCACCAACTCGCAGGGACTGTGCATATAGCGGTTGGGAATGCTCAAGAGCGCCGTGGCCATGCCGCCGCGGCTCAACTGCATGGCGTTGGCGTCGGTGCCGGTGCCGCGTCCCTCGGCATTGATTTGCAAGGGGATGTTGTGCTTTTTGGCGGTGGCCACGATGAGTTCGAACACGCGGTGGTGAGTGTTGGCGCCGCGGGTCAGGACGGGTCCCTTGCCGAGTTCGCATTCATTCACGGTCCGAACCGCGTCGCCGAGGCCGGGGTGATCGCCGGCAAAGGTCACGTCCACGGCAATGCCCAGATGGGCGTCGATGCCGAAGGCGGAGGTGGTGGCCCCGCGCAATCCGATTTCCTCCTGCACCGTGGCCACGCTGTACAAGGTGGCGGCGGCCTTGTTTTTGGATTTGGCCACCCGCCGGGCCGCCTCCAGCACCGTGAACGCGCCCACGCGGTTGTCCATACCACGGGCCACGGCGATGTCCCCGGCCAGGCGACCATAGCCCTGATCCACCACCAGTGGATCGCCCACCGACACCATTTTCTCCGCTTCCTTGCGGTCCTTGGCGCCAATATCCACCCACATGTCCTTGAGCTGCACCACGTTTTTGCGGTCTTCCGGGGACATCAGGTGAATGGGTTTCTTGCCGATGACGCCTGGGACAATCGCTTTTTTGGCGCGAATTTGCACCCGCTGACCTTGGGCGATCTGGGGATCCCAGCCCCCGATGGGGGCGATCCAGCAATAGCCTTTTTTGTCAATGTGGGTAATCAGAAAGCCAATCTCGTCGCAATGTCCGGCAAACATCACCCGCAAATCACCGGTCCCGTTGACCTTGGCGATGGTGTTGCCATGGCGGTCGCGGGTGACCTCGTCGGCAAATTGTTGGGCTTCCTCGCGGAAAATATTGGCGGCGGGGCCTTCGAAGCCCGAGGGGCTGATGCTTTCGATCAAACGTTTCAGAACGGCTTCGGTGTTTTTCTTCATATAGACTCCAATGGGACCCTGGGTCCGGTTTTCGGTTGCGTTTCAGGAATACCTCCTATAAAGGAGCAACTCACGAATAAATCAAGCGTAACTTGCATGGAACCAACAATCCTCAACAGAGACCAACACACCGTCAGTCGCAAAGACATCAGCCCCGCCGCACTCAAAGTGCTGTATCGACTGCATGAACGCGGCTTCAAAGCCTACCTGGCCGGAGGTTGCGTACGCGACCTCATGCTGGGCCGTCACCCCAAGGATTTCGACGTCGTCACCGACGCCACCCCCCGGGATGTCAAGCGCTGCTTCAATCACTGCCGCTTGATCGGACGTCGTTTCCGCCTCGCCCACGTCATTTTCGGCGATGAAATCATCGAAGTGGCCACCTTCCGCGCCAACAGTTCCGACAGCGACCCGTCGGAAGACGAGGAAAATGCCGACGTCGAAGTCCCGGAGTCCGACACCAACGAAATGGCCTCCGAAACCGACAACGACTCCGAAGGAGAGCGCAAAGAAGAGCGTGGGCAGGATCGTGAAGAGGAGGAATCCGGTAACAACCGCAGGCGCAGACCCTCCCTGCACGACAGCCATGTCCACGAAGAAACCGGGGTCGTTTTACGGGACAATGTGTTCGGCACCCCCGAAGAAGACGCCTTCCGCCGGGATTTCACCATCAACGCCCTGTTTTACAACATCGCCGATTTTTCCATCATCGATTACGTCGGCGGACTCAAGGACTTGGAAAAGAAAACCGTCCATGCCATCGGCGACCCCGACCAGCGGTATCAGGAAGATCCCGTCCGCATGATCCGTGCCCTGCGTTTCGCCTCCACCCTGGGCCTCGACATCGAGCACAACACCTACGAGGCGATTCTGCGCCAACGCGAGCAACTCACCCACGCCAGCCACGCCCGCATGTACGAGGAAATCCTCAAGTTTTTCTACAGCGGCGGCATGAACGCGGCCTTTGACCAGTGGTGCGAAACCGGACTTTTGGACGTGATGTTTCCCGGTTTTTCCAATTGGGTGCGCGAAGAAGCGACCGCCAGCGACATCGAATGGCTCCGCAAGGCACTGAAACAGATGGACAAATGGCGAAACGGCAAGGTCAAGGCCTCCCAGGAATTGCTCTACGCCCTGTATCTGGCGCCCTACATCCGCTCCATTGACGCCGCCATCCGCACCGACAACCCCGACCTCCCTCCCCGTGAATCCCTGGTGCAGGCCGTGCAACAAGTTCAGGGCGAACTGGCCGGACGCATTCTCATTCCCCGGCGGATCAGCTTCAGTATCTTTGACATTCTCAAAGCCCAAGAACGATTTGAGGACCGACGCAGCCCCCAGCGGATCGAGCGTTTCGTGCAACGCCCCTATTTCCGGGACGCCCTGGTGTTCTACAAATTGGATCTTCTCGCCAAAGGCGAAAGCCAGCCCGAACTGCTCGCCGCTTGGACCAAAGACCTCGCCAAAGCGCCCCCGCCCCACCAGAACCGGCGGCCCACGCAACGTCGGGGTCCCCGCAGGCAGCGCCGCCGGCGGAATTAGTCAATACTCGGGCCGGCTTCGTCTGAGATTCCTATGACTGGTTTTTCCCATGATGGATGAAACCTGTTCTCTGAATCCGAGCGAACGATACAACGAAGGCGTGCAAGATCAGGAGTTGCGTGGATCCGAGGAGATGAATTAACTTTGATCCGACAAAAGCGCGGCGGCGTCCACGGTTTTGCCGTCGCTCCAGAGTTGTTCCAGGGCGTAAAATTCTCGCAATTCGCGGGTCATGACGTGTACGACCACGTCCGCGAAATCGATGACCATCCAGCCGCTGAAGGGGCTGCCGCCCTTGCGGCGGGCGCGCACGCGGTGATTTTTGCAGGCTTTTTCCACTTCACTGGCGAGCGCCCGCAGGTGGGGCACACCCGTGCCGGTGGCGATCACGAAAAAATCGGTGACCGAGGAAACGTCGCGCACTTCGAGAATGCGGATTTCCTCGGCCAAATGTTGGTCGAGGGCCTGGACGGCATGAATGAGAGAAGCGGGAAGGGAAGCGGAAGAGGATGACATGGTAATAAAAAGCTCCAAATGAAAATTGAGGGAGTGCGATACGCCGGAAAGGGGCTTCGGTCAAGCCTACAGGCGATAGAGGCCCTGGCTTTCTATGATTTCCCGGACCGCGTCGGGAACCAGCCAACGGATGGATTGACCCGCCGCCACCCGTTCCCGAATCCCGGTGGCGGAAATTTCGATGCGGCAATTCAAGTCCAACAGCCGCACTCCTTTCGCGACTTCGGGGGCGCGCTCCCCCAAATCGCGCAACAAAGCCGGGGCATCCGCCCCCGGACGTGGCAACACCACCACGGCGGCCAGGCGAATGATTTCATCGATCCGCACCCAACGGTCAAGGGTTTCCAAACTGTCCGCCCCCACGAGAAAATGCAGACGGGCATCCGGATGGGCCTGGTTCAACTCCCGCAGCGTATCCACGGTGTAGGAGGTTCCCTTGCGGCGGACTTCCACCCCGCAGGCCTCCAAACCTTCTTCCCCCGAAACCGCCGCCTCCAACATGCGCAGGCGTAAATCCGCGGGGGCCAACTCCTCGTCCTGCCGCAGGGGCGAACGGGCGTTGGGCACCAGCAACATGCGCGACAAACCCAAGGCCTCTTTCGCGGCCCGGGCCAAAATCAAATGTCCGTGGTGTATGGGATTGAAGGTGCCGCCCAAGATACCAACGGGGACACCAACGGGTATAGCCTTTGCTTCCATGAACGAAGCATAGGCAAGTCACGAAAATACGCAAGAAAAGCTTTTTTTCTTTGCGCAAGGTCTTGCAACGTCGCTTTCCCTATCCTAGAGAGACAACACCGTTTTGAACACAAACACCCCAAAACTCATTGGAGAAAACACATGCCCGAAATTATTGATATCTATGGACGTCAGATCGTGGATTCCCGCGGAAATCCCACCGTGGAAGTCGAAGTCACCCTGGACACCGGAGCCGTCGGTCGCGCCGCCGTTCCTTCCGGCGCCTCCACCGGCGAAAACGAAGCCCTTGAACTCCGCGACGGCGACAAGAGCCGCTGGATGGGCAAAGGCGTTTCCAAAGCCGTGGACAATGTCAATGGCCCCATCAACGACGCCCTCCTCGGCCTCGACGCCCTGGACCAAGTGGCCGTGGACCAAGCTCTGCTGGACCTGGACGGCACCGAAACCAAATCCAACCTCGGCGCCAATGCCATGCTCGGCGTTTCCATGGCCGCCGCCTACGCCGCCGCCGACGAACTCGAGCTCAGCCTCTACAAATACCTCGGTGGCGTGAACGCCAAGGTGCTGCCGGTGCCGATGATGAACATCCTCAACGGCGGTTCCCACTCCGATGCCCCCGTGGACATCCAGGAATTCATGATCATGCCCAAAGGCGCCGAGTCTTTCAGCGAAGCCCTGCGCATGGGCGCCGAAGTGTTCCACACCCTCAAAGGCGTGTTGAAAAAACTTGGTTTGAGCACCGCCGTCGGCGACGAAGGCGGTTTTGCCCCCGCCCTGAACAGCAATACCCACGCCCTCGACGTGATCATGGAGGCCATCGACAAGGCCGGATACAAGGCCGGTGAAGACATCTTCATCGCCATGGACGCCGCCGCCTCCGAGTTCTACAACAAGGAAAGTAAAAAATACGTCTTCCATAAATCCGACAATTCCGAGCGCTCCGGCGACGAAATGGTGGACTACTGGGTGGACCTGGTGAAAAAATATCCCATCATTTCCATCGAAGACGGTTGCGACGAAGGCGACTGGGACAGTTGGAAAAAACTCACCGACGCCCTCGGCGACAAAGTGCAGTTGGTCGGAGACGATCTCTTCGTCACCAACCTGAAATACCTGAAGCGCGGCATCGAGTCCGGCACCGCCAACTCCATTCTCATCAAGGTCAACCAAATCGGCACCCTGACCGAGACCTTGGACGCGATTGAGATGGCCAAACGCAACGGCTACACCGCCGTGATCTCCCATCGTTCCGGCGAAACCGAAGACACCACCATTGCCGACATCGCCGTGGCCACCAACGCCGGACAAATCAAGACCGGTTCCATGAGCCGTTCCGACCGGATCGCCAAATACAACCAGCTCTTGCGCATCGAGGACACCCTCGGTCGCAACGCCGTCTATGGCGGTTCGTTGCTGTATTTGGACCGTATCTAGTGCTCTAGCACAGTCGAAACCATCATCGACAAAGTTTGAGACAAAGCTTAAGACAAAGTTCTTCCGAAAACTTTGTCTTGAGCTTTGTCGGGAGTTTTGTCGATTTTTTTGGTCCACTCCGTACCTTTTCGAGTGCGGAATTCGGAGTTCGGAATGCGGAGTAATGAGCGCGGCGAAGCCGCTTTGGAGTGCGGTAGCGCAGTGAGGGACGAACGGAGCTGCCGCTTTTGGGGCCTGGGGGAAGCCGTTGCAAGTTGCCAGTTCGAAGTTAATGGAAAACCATCGCATTCTCGCCTTGCGAAAGCACGCAAAGAACCATATTAGACAAGCGGAGTAACCATGCCCCGGTAGCTCATCAGGACAGAGCGCAAGATTCCTAATCTTGAGGTAGTGGGTTCGAGTCCCGCCCGGGGTACCATTGATTTATTATGCAGGATGTAATTTTTGATTCCATGGAAGATTTCAGCTGTCCCAATTGCGGGGAAGCCCTCAAGGGAATGGTTTTAGAGCCATTCCGCACCATTCCTTGCCCTTTTTGCAATACGGAAATTGAGATCCCCGCCCAGTTCGGTCCATATATCCTGACCAAACGCCTGGGGGACGGGATCATGACCTCCCTGTTCGAAGCCAAGGACACCACCTTGGACCGCATGGTCAGCATCAAGGTGCTGAACTATGTGCTGAGCAAAAACCAGGAGCTCGTGGAAGCGTTCAAGCGCGAAGCCTTGGCGGCGGCCTCCTTGAATTCCGCAAACGTCCTCAAAGTGTATGAGTTCGGCATCCAAAACAAACAGCCGTACATGGTCATGGAGCATATCAAGGGCGAATTCCTCCATGAAGTGATGCGCCGCGAACATCTCTCCGAAAATCGCATTCTCAATATCGTGGAGGGCATTGTCCAAGGTCTGGCGGATACCCATGAATGCGGAATTCTGCACGGCGACATCATGCCCCGCAATCTGCTCATCGCCCCGGATGGGACCCCAAAACTCAGCGATTTCGGACTCGCCCGTTTCCAAGGTCAGGATGCGGGCGATTTGGAGGACTGGTCTTCACCTTATTATATGCCCCCGGAACGAATTCGGGGCGAACCCGAGGACCATCGCAGCGATTTTTACAGCCTCGGCACCACCCTCTATTACCTTCTCTGCGACGATCTCCCGTTTTTCGATCTGGAAGACGAGGTGGTCATGCGACGTAAGATTGACGAAGCCGCCCCCGATCCCCGCCAAATCCGCCCCAATATCACCGCGGAATTCGCGGAACTCACGCTGATGCTCTTGCATCGGGATCCCAAAGACCGTCCCCCCGATTACAGAACCCTCTTTGATTTGCTGGCTCAGGTCCGGCAGGCGGTTCAAAACAAGGGCGAGTCCCAAACGACGACCACACCCCGAGGACCCGCGGTCAAAAGTCAACCCGTTCTCCCTCGCAAACGCGCACCATGGATGGTGTATCTGCTATTGGGACTGGGTGTATTGGGTCTCTGGGGCATCTGGCGGCTCCACGTGTACCGTCAGGTACAATTGCAGCCCGACCCCGATTTACTTGGCGTCTTCCCCACGGCCACCCCGCGCCCCCGTCCCACCCCAGCACCCTCCCCCACGCCCTTGCCGCAACCCACCCCCGTGCCGACAACCCCCACGGCGCAGCCAACCCCCACGGCAACTTCCACACCCGTCGAGCCCGCGAAAACGGATGTCGATTGGGAACGAACCTTTCACCTCCATCTCATCGAAATGTCCGCGGAAGACGATCAGCCGTTTCAGATTGCCCGCGATGAAGACCTGTATTTCCGACAAGATGACATGAATTTGCAGCCTCGCTTGCGCGCTTCGGCGCTCAACGGCCTTCCCGCACTGAAATTCGAACAGTCGTTGGTCATTTCCAATGTCCATCTCACCGAAGAGGACGAATTCACTTTGATTTTGGTGGCGTATCCGCAGCCACAACCCGATGCGGGCGGCATCCAACTCATCGCCGGCGTCGAGCATGGCCCCCACAAAGGCGGGGGACTTCTGATTTTGCACAACCCCGCCATGCCGGGGAGCCTTGCCTTTCAAACCCAACGGGGCTCCGGTCGTTTGAGCCTTACCCGGGCGGAACGGAATTTCCCGACCGTGATTGCCGTCCGCAGGGATGAAAACCGCGACACCGCCTATGCGGGAACCCATCGGTTGGAACTGACCGGCAGCCCCCCTGAAATCGCCGCAAACCAGCCCCCCACCCTGCAAACCCTGCAATTGGGAGGCCTCATGGACCGCGGATTTCATTTTCAAGGCTGGATCGCTGAAGTTTCCGTGTACCGACGCGCAATCCCCGACGAAGAACTCGACCGGATCATGCAAATCCTGGAACAAAAATACGGTGTGAATCCGTGAGGCGTCTGGAACAAATCACCACACCCTATAACGATGTGGATGTGATTGAACGAAAGGACGGGGGCATTGATTTTGACGTCATCGGCGCCACCCACGCCACCTGGCACCCCACCCTGTTGCTGACCGGCCATGCTTGGGACGCCATCACCGCGGGCGCCATGATGCACCCCGGGGAACCCGCCACTTTGTTGCTGCTGGGATTGGGCGGGGGCACCGTGCTTCGGCAAATCCGCCATTTCCTCCCCCGCATTCACATCCGCGCCGTGGAAATCGACCCCGTGATGATCCGGCTGGCACGCGAATACATGGCGCTGGACGAACTCGACGTGGAAATCGTTGAGGCCGACGCCTACGAATTTTTGGATCAAGACAAGGGACGATACGACCTTTTCATCGATGACCTCTACCGCTGTGGTGACCGGGACGTGGAACGCCCGGCGGATGTCAACCGCGATACCGTGGAAAAAATGGCGGAAAAACTCCTTCCCGGCGGAGCCTTGATCATGAATTTCGTCCTCGGACGGGGCCATGCCCGGCTGCATCGCCGCGCCCGCGGCGCCTTTGCCCATCACTTTGGCGCCGTGCGGGCCGTGCGCCCTCCGCTAAGCCATAACGAAGTCATTGTCGGTACCGCGTTGGCCGACGGTCTCCGAAGTCCCAGGCAGCTCAACGCCCTGAAAGCCTTTCTCAACCACGATCAGGATCAAAGATATTGGAAAGAACTCCGCAATTTGAAATTGCGTTAAGGCTTTTCACCCCATACAAGCTTACCCATCACCGGGAAACCCATTTAACCTTTAGGAAACAAACCATTATGAGTGATACAGCCATTTTCATTGCCGCCACCGCGGACGACCTGAAATCCAACAGCGGATTGCCCGGAGACGTCAACGTGCTCCGCAATTTTACCGAGAACGACGAACGTGTGGTTCACACCGAACTCATTGTCGACGCGCCCGTCCCCGGCGGATTTCTCAACACCCTGCACCAAAACGGCGTTTGGGTCACCCTCCTCCCCCGCAGCGGAGATGCCGACGCATCGGTGATGGCCGGTCTGATGACCCGCCTTCAGGAATTCGCCCAAACCTACCCCCAGGTGGACCGCTACATCCTCGCGGGCATTGAAACTTCTCGCCTGAGCCCCGTGGCCGCCTACCTGCAACGTTCCGGTCACACGGTCTTGCTGTGCGGCCCCGACCGCGGCAAACTGGACGCGGCCCGGCACGATGCCGACGACACCGAAGTCTGGAGCGGCAAAGACGGCGGCAACGCCGGACGCGGCAACCGTGACAACACTCGTGACGGCAACCGTGATCGGGGCCGCGAGACCAACCGCGACAGCCGTTCCGCCGACAAGGAAAAAGACAACGCCGATCCGTTTGAAGTCCTCGTCGAGGAAGTCACCAAAAGCCGCAAACGCGGACACCGCGTGCTGCTCACCTCGCTCAAACAACGCATGCGCAAACGCATCCGTCGCTTCGACGAAACCCGTCTCAAGGACAAAGACGGACGCCCCATGCGCAAATTCAAGGATTTTGTCGTGGACGCCGCCAATCGCGGGCTCATCCAACTCATTGAAAAGGGAAACGCCAGCCACGTCCTCCTCCCCGGGGAAAAAGTGGAAGCCGATGACGACGCGGACGATACCCGCGGCGGGCGCCGGGATGATGCCGACGACAATGGCGACGAAGATGACGATGACCTCGACGGCGTGGATCCCTTGCTCGACAGCGTCGATACCGTGGAGGGCGATGATGCCGACAACAAGGACGATGACGACAATGGGGATGACAACGGGGACGACGATGATCAGGACAACGATGAGGAAGAAATCGAAGACATCCTCACCCCCGACGACATCGATGTGGACGAATTGGATGAAGAAGCCAATCCGCCCCCGCCGGAATTCATGAAAGTGTTGGAAAAAATTCTCGAAAAGCCCAAGACCCTGCCCGAATTGGTGGAGGCGCTGGTCAAAAAGCAAGAAAGCGGCGATTTGGAAATGAAAACCCCGGTTCTCCGCAAACACCTTCAACACGCCTTCAACAACGAATTGCTTGAAGCCGCCGGAGAAGAGAAACCCGTGAAGTTCCTGCTCGTCGACGACTGGCAGGACATCATCGACTATCTTTGATCATCTTTGATGCGAAAACACCGAGGGCGCTTCCAGCATCTGGATGCGGCAATGGGTGTCTTCCAATTCTTGTTCCGCCGCATACAGCGCTTCGATGACGGTATCGCATCGCCCGGCGGGCACGCAGAGAATGCCGCGCTCACGGGCGCCGATGCCCCCCTCGAAATCGCTTTCGCTTAAGCAACGGACCCGTGCGGTGGTGGCACCGCCCGCGCCTACGCGCATCGCCGCCCGCACAAAGGCGTCCACACGGCCTTCCGTGCAGATAAAGGTGATTTCCCGGTGGTTGCGCCGCAAAGGCTTCATGCGCTCGTTGCGGGGATCTTCCAAATCCCCGAAACGTTTGCGCCATCCGGTGCCGCATTTCAACTCGTCCATGGCCGCAATCACCTGCTCCATGCTGGCCGCGTGTTCCTGCCGTCCGATGCGGAGCAGCGGATCCACCACCCCGGCCCGGATGGGGGTTTGATATAAAAAGCCCCCGCCGGGCCGGTCCATGCGGGCATCCTCGATCAACAAACGCTGAATGCCGGCGGCATCCTGCGCGGGAAGCATCAGATGCACCAGCTCTTTTTCCGGTGGAATGGTAATGCGCAAAAGTCCGAGTTGGTCGCGAATGCCGGTGCCCATGCCGCGTGTGATCACGGGCACGCAGGTACCCAGCTTCAAGGCGCTTTTCGCCAAGGCATCGCCGCCCCCCACTTGGGACAAAATGCCGGTCAGCAAAACCAAATCCCGCAACAACAGCCCCTCTTTGCCAGAGTTGATTTTCAAAACGGGCGGCTCCAGCAAACTATGCTCCTTTAAATCCTGGGCGTAGATCGCCCCGTGACCGGGACGCTCCAACTCCAGCGCCTCAATCAGGGCCCGCATCACCGCGTCCACGCAATCCCGGGGCACGGTGGTGCGGAACACCTCCACGGGGGTGCCGTGTATTTCCGTCAGATTTCCCGGAAACATCCAGGGACGCGGACGGATGTGTTGCCGAACCGCGCGGGCGTTTTCCACCAGCACCGTGTGTGCCCCCATGCCCACCAGACATTCGGTGACTTTGGCACCCAGGCGTTGATGCACCATGCAAGTAATGCGGCTCACGTCTCTGAAAGTTGGGGTGGGGTCACTCATCTTCATCCTCCTCATCCACGTCCACGAGCCCTTTCCGCTGCCGGGCCCGCACCATCATCCCGAACAAAAGCACGGTGAGAATCGGGTAGGCGGACGCCATGGCCAAAACCCCAAACCCATCGGTGACATTCAACTCGCCGCCAATGCCCAAGCCCATGGCCAACACCAAAGGCACGGTAATGCCGCCGGTGGTCACCCCGCCGCAATCCCAGGCGATGCCCGCGAAATCCTCTTCGCTCCAGTAGGTCAGCGGCAACAACAACATATATGGAGGCAACAACAACCACACAATGGGAATGTCGTATAGAATCCGGGCCACCCCCATCATCAATCCGATGCCCACCCCCAGGGAAACCGCCCGAACCACCCCGGAGCGTTTGATGGTGCCTACCGTCAACTCCTCGACCGTGCGCCCCAAAGCGCTCAGGGCCGGTTCCGCCTGGGTGGAACCAAAGCCCAGGCCAAATGCGAACAAAAACACCATGGCAATCCCAACCAAGGTCAACTGCGGACCAAACAACGGCGGACGCTGGAGCACGTGCTCGTAGCTGCCCGTCTCGGGGTCGAATTGATCGTCATCAAAAGGAACCGGCCGCGGCGTGGTTCCACGTTCCGTAAAATAAAAAAATCGGTACGGGCGTCCCTCGGGCGTGAACCCGGTCAACACTTGTTCGGGTTCGAACGGTTCCAAAATAACCCGCCCCTCCTCGCGGGGCACGCTGCGGAAAACCCGCGGCAAAGGACGCCCCACCTCGTCCCCCAAAGGGGCCAGACCCGTGCGGATACCCGTGGTCAACAGCATCATGCCCACCAAGGCCAGCCCCACGCCAAGGGCCACCTCGTCCACATGCCGGGGACGATCGCGCAACATCAAAAAAAGCACGACGGCCAGCAGGAGGGTCAACGGAATCACCGCGCGCAGGGCGTTGGTCGACTCCTGACGGAACACCGAAGCCCAAGCGGTTTCCGATTCCCGGGGACTGGAGGCGAAACCAGGCACTTCCCGGGTCAAAAAGGCCCGCTCCGTTTCGGAGGCCCGCCGGGTTAACCATTCACCCGCCGACATGGAATCGGGGATCATGCCCCGACCCTCCGGGGTACCCAAGCGACGCAGCGCCTGGCGGTACCCCTCCTCATCCTCACCAAAAAACGCTTTCCGGCCATCCTCGCCGCCATGTTGAAACACATGCCGTAGCAACGCCGCTTCATTCGGAAAAAGGCGGAGCGCCCGTTCCCGGTATTCGGGCGCGAAAAAAGCGGATTCCTCCATGGGACGTGAAGTGCTTGGATTCAGAACAATGCCCAAAATCATCACCCCCATGATCGGAAAAGCCGAGGCCAGCATGATGATGCCAAAGCCCCCGGCCGCATCTTCACGTTTACCCGACGCCCGGGAAACCCCGATCCCCAACGCCAACACCAAAGGCACCGTCACCGCCCCCGTCGTCACCGCCCCCGCATCCCAGGCCAGCCCCAAAATATTGCGCAAATTCGAATCCAGGGCGCAATAGACTGAAAGCCCCAACAAAATGGGCACCAAAGTATAAATAAAAGGTTTGATGGAAAACCCGTAATAAAAACGGAACATGCCGAATCCCACCGCCACGCCCACGCCAAGAGCGATGGACGCCACCAGCAACCCGGGCGAATCATTCAGCATGCGGTACAGCAGAGGCGAGCCCCAGGCCGTCACCGTCACCCCGGCGGTACTGAGGGTGGCGATGGCGGGTTCCGCATAGGTGGAGCCCATGCCCAGCAACAGCCCAAACACCACAATCAAAAAGATCCCGCATTTCCGGGGCAGACGCACCCCCACCCGTTCCCCCAAGGGCATCAGCCCCAAAATCAAGCCCTCCAAAAAGAACGTCAACCCCAGAATCACCAGCCCCAACCCCGCCGCGACCCGCACCGCGTTCGACGGCGTGGACCCCAAGACAAAGAGCTGAAACGCCAACAAATAGAGGATAATGAAGGCCACCGACTTCACTTGCTCCAAGATTCGTCCGCGCGCATAGGACCACACCATGGTGGCGGCGGTGCCAATCGGGATGTGGATGCGGGTGCGGTCGGTGGATTTCATACAGGCGGAATCTTGGGAAGGAAAGGAATTCAACATAGAGGGAACCCGCCGAATATTCAAGCACAACCCCTTGAATGGAAGAAGTTCAAGGAACATGCCGCCACAAAAAAATGGAGAAAAGGATATGCGACGCCCCGAAAGCCCGCTACAGTTCCATCTCCGTGCGTCTCACGCACGGAGATTTCGCTGAAAAACCCCGTTCACCATCGCAATATCCACTGGGAGAAAAATTTTGAAAATTTATTTGATTCGACACGGAGAACCGCATTATCCAACCGACTCATTGACGCCTCAAGGAAAGCTTGAGGCCGAAGCTTTGGCCGACTATCTCGGCACGCTGAAAATTGACCGCATCTTTTCCTCTCCCATGGGCAGGGCGAAAGAAACGGCATCGTTCACAGCCGCCAAAACCGGCCTCGCTGCTTCGATTTTGGACTGGACGGCGGAATTGTCCATCCGTAACTGTGACGGAAGCGATTACATGGCCTGGGACATGAATCCGGAAAATTTGAGAAAGCCGGAATACCAAGACTGCGAATCGTGGCACCCCGCCCTGGAAAAAATCGCCAACGAGAGCGATGCCTGGTTCGAGGAACTGGGGTGGAAGCGGAATGGATTTGTGTATGAACGCATGCAAGAAAGCATCGTTCCGAAAAACATACAATTGGCATTGTTTTGCCATGGCGGATTCGGCCTGACCTGGCTGTCTCATCTCCTGGCAATCCCCAAACATTACCTCTGGTCCGGTTTCTTTCTGCAGACCTCATCCGTCACCACGATCTTGTTTGATGAACGGACGGAATCCAAGGCAACCCCAAGAGTGATCTCGTTATCCGCCTTGCCGCATGTCTACAAAGCGGGGTTGACCCCTTCGACGGCCGGCATAAAAGCCAATACTGAATAACCATCAGGAGGGAATGCTCAAAGCGGACAAAGCGTTTGAAAGAATATTTCAAATAACCGGGCCTCCCTTTCGTTTGTCTTCCGATAATCGTCTGTCATCTCCACTTCCATCATTCGATCATCATTTCGATTCACGCAGGAAGAGGCAAGGAAGACAAGAAAAACTAGGGGAATCTTAATTGGCTTTACCCGGATTTGATTGAGGGATGTCCTTGTTTTCATTCGGCGATTCCTTTGTGAGCGACAAGGAGGCTGAAGATCGACTTACAATCGCTCCAATTCCCGCAAGAAACGGTCGGTCCGGGAGGGTCTGGGCGTGGGGGTCGGGGTGGGAACAGGACCGGGATCCGGCACCGCTTCTCCATCCGGGGGCGGGGTGGGCGTGGGCACGGGTGTGGGCGTGGGACGAGGCGGGGGGATGCCTTCGCCGCTCAGGATGCCGCCCAGGCCTCCCAAAACCCTTTGCGCGCGTTCATCACTGATCGCGCCGGATTCGGTGACCCCACCGACGATCATGCCCGTGATCACCCGGCGTTGCACGTCGATGTCGGGGTCCCCGAGGGTGCCGCCCACCTTCACGAAGGGAGGCAACTCGACCATGCCATCCCGAACGCGATCCGTTCGATACAGTCGCGCTTGTCTGGCGACAAGGATATTGAGGCCCATGACCACGGGAATATCGCGAATCCGGGAGGCGTCCAGATTATCCTCTAAGGTCACGCCCCCGGCAGCACGAATTCGGAAGGAATTGTTGACCACGCGGAAGGAGGTTAATTGCAAATTTCCTTCACCAAGTGTCATCGCCACGTTCAGTTCATGAATGGGCGGATTCAGCAAATCGCTCGGAGGGATGGCCAAAACCGGGGCCACGGCGCGCACGAGGAAGACCACCAGATTTTTCGCGCGGCGAACGCCTTCGTTGTTCATGTGATCGAGTTCCACCCAATCCAGCGCCGCTTCAGTGAGCAGGGCGTTGAAGTCGCCCTTCAAATTTTGGCGCAGGGAGGGTCCGGTGATCCCCCAGCCCTCCAGTTTGGCCCCGGCCTCGAGGGTACCGCGAAACCGTCCGGCCAGCGGTGGCGCCAGGGTGACCAATAGCGGCTCCAAGTCCAGGGGGTCCACCTTGGTCTCCCAGGCATATTCGAAACCGGCCACGCCCAGATCCACATGCCCGGCCAGAAAGATGGGGGTTTCATTCAAATTGAAACGGAAAGGGCGGAGATCCACGCGCCGATCCGTGGCGGAAAGGTTGATTTCCACCGATTCCCCCAGAATGTCTTCCAGATAGAGCTTGCCGATGTTCAGGGTGAACTGTGCCTCTTCAAGCGGCAGTCGAATCGCTTCGGGTTCCACGTCCGGCCCCGTGGCCGGAGGCGGTGGCGGGGTCTCCGCGCCCGGCGCGGCGGCATGGGGCGAAGGCGCGGCAAACATCATGAGCCACGGGGTCACATCCAAACTCTCCGCGCGCGCATCCAGTTTCAAATTCATCGCCTCGGCATTGGCCCAGCGGGCATGACCGACAAATTGAAGTTGATTTTTCGCGCGTTCGGTGTCACGCCAAGAAAGCACCAATTCCCGGATGACCGCCTCGGTCTCGCTCACGCCCCATTCTCCGCGCAACACCACGGTTTCCGCAGGGGTGTCCGCCGGCGTGTGTTCGCCGCGCACCAGGAAATTCGAAACCGTGACATCCATGGGAAGCGTCCAAACTCCGTCAGCCCCCAAAGTTCCGCCGAGGGTGCCGCGGACGATGCCCGAAACCACCTGCAAATCGTCGAGGCCCAGCCAATCCGCGATTTCAGGCAGATGCAGTTCCTCCAGGTTTACACGCAGATCTCCGGGTGTTTCCGTTTTCAAATTGTAGCTGGCGGACGTGGACACCCTCGCCACCTGTTTGGCGGCGCGTTGAAGGGAGAGCGTGCTTTCGGACAAGTGAATTTCCTCTTCGCCAATCCGGGCGGTGGCTTGCAGACGTCCGCCAAAATCGTCGAGGGGCAGCTCCCCCACCCGACCGAGAAGACCGGACACCGCAAGCTGTGCGCTCACGTCCATGGGCGTTTCCACATCCGCCCGTTTCGCCTCCATCCGTCCCGTCAATCGTCCCCGCGTCAGGGAAAACCCTTCCACCTCCATGGGCAACAGCCGGGAAAGCACCGCCAAATCGGCCTGCACCACAGGCGCGAAGTCCAGGGCCCCGGTTTTCAAATCCGCACTGCCGTCGGACTGAACGGACAACACGGGGGCGCCATTTTGTTCCAGACGAAACACGCCCCCCTCCAAGGCCATTCCCTGGAAATCCCGCAAGCGATAGGACCCCTTGGCCTCCAGATTGAATCCTTCCATGCGCTGACCGTTCACTTCCACGCCCAAGGCGCTTAACAGCGTTTCGGTCTCCACGCGGATGTCCCGGCCCTGCTCCGCAACCCGGACCCGGGTCGAACTTTTCAGGATGCCGCCCAAGATTTCCTCGCCCAGCAAAGCCCGCCAATCGGCGAGATCGATGTGGGCCAGGTCCAGATCCAAGTCCACGTCGTCAAATTCGGGTTGTTCCCCACCCCAGCGCAATTGGGTGGGCGCCGACAAGCGCAGGCTCACCAGCTCCAGTTCCTCAAGATCCCGCACCCAACCGGAAAGCGCCCGCACATCCGCAACCGAGGTTTCCAAATCGACGGACACATCCTGTTCCAGATTGAAAAACACCACCGGACTCACGAAATCCGCATTGCGCACGCTCACATTCCGCCCCGTCAAGGTCCCCGTGGAGTGCAGGTTCTGCCCGGCCTCGGAAACCCGAAGCCGCAGATCCGCCGCCAGCATGGAGTCCCCAAAGGTCAATCCCGCAGCCGCCCCCGCCAAATTGAGCACTTGTGCTCCGATTTCTTCGATGACCAGATGCAGATCCGCCGATCCCGCCCCCGGGTCCACCGGACCCGCCAACTGAATACTGCCCAGCGTGCGGGATTCAAGACCCTCGAAGACAATGCGGGCCGATTGAATTTCCGTTGGCGTGACGGTGGCCTCCAGGGTCAGTTTGCTCACTTCACCGGCCTCGGCAAAGGCGCCGCGGGTCACCAACATCTCAAAAGTGGATTCCACTGTCAATTCGGAGGGGATCAAAGTGGACGGCAGGCGGAATTGGCTCTCCAGTCCCCAGATTCCCTCCAGCACATCCGCTTCGCCGCCGACGCCTTCTTCCTTTGTCCACGCGATGTTCGCCCCGGCTTTTACGTCCGCGAGTTCGCCGGTCTTCAGGTTATTGAGGGAAAAAGAGAAATCGGACACTTCGAGAATCTCTCCCGGGGTTTCCATGCGAAAACGACCACCCTCTACAACAATTTCCCCGATGTTCAATTGCAGTTCCGTTTCCACGGCTTCGGTGGGTTCCTTGGGCTTTTTCGGCGCATCCGGGGCCGGACGAAGGGTGATGTGGGGTTCCTTCAGGGCGATTCGGGAAACGTCCACCGTCCCTCGCAAAATATTGAGCAAATGATACCGGGCCTCCACCCCGACAATGTCGGCGTCCAGGGTGCCGTCGTTTTTCCGAAAACGAACGCCCTCCAGGTCCAGCCGGGAAAAAGGCCGCAACGTCATGCGGTCCGCGCTGATATCCGCTTCGGCGGACGCAGCCACTCTCGGCAAGACCACGCGCTGCAAAAACCATTCGCTGGTGATGCCAAACCAGCACAGCAGCAACAGAATCGGCACAAAGACCAAGGCAAACAGACAACCGCGTTTACGCCGGGGTTTTGGGGAGGTGGGATCGGGTTCGCTCATATGGGTGAACTTATGGGGAGGAGGTTCCGGGGGCAAGCGACAGCCGGAGTCCCTGGCGGCGCCAGAGAATCCAGACCAGCGCGAAATTGATGTGCATGAGAAATGCGAAGTTCCATTCGATGATGTTTTCCACGTTGTGGGCGGTAAAGAAATTCGCCGCCGGGATGTAGACAATCCCCAGGATCAACATGCTCACCGAAATGAATAAAAAGAGCGGCAAAATCATCGTGCCGAAAAACGCGGGCAATCGCTTGCGTTGTTCCGACAGGCTGACGGCGACAATCAACTGAGCGATCCCGGTGCATCCGAAATACACGGTGGTGCCAAACCGGCGCAACAAATCATAGATCCGGCCCTCCGTCCCCAAAAACACCACATAAAGCACCAGGAAAACGGCACCCACGACTCCCAGGATGCCCACCGCGTTTGCCTGCAAGCGTTTGATGTCCCATTGGAGAAGCCATACCCGGCAGACCACCCAAAACCCGGCAAAAACCGTGGTCATCGGCAACATGACCATGCGAAAGATATGGATGGCCGGTTCCTGCCGGGCGGCGGCGCTGATCGAGGCGCAGCCCGAGTAAAAGGGAAAGCAAACCGCAACCTGCCCCAAATGGGTCGAAACCAAATAACAAACGACAATCACCCCGCAGGGCAAAAGAAAACAGGCATAAGCAAATGGGGAAATACGCATGGGCCTACTATGAGGCCAAAACGAGAAACCGTCAAGCTTCCGATTTTCGCAAGTCTCACCGGTTTTCGTGCGGCCCTTCGGGACGCTCAATGGCTTGACGCGTATGCCCAACGGGGTTGCACTCCCCTTCTTCAATTTAGTACACCTTGAAGCATCCGAAAATAATTCACAAGCTCTCTTGACATCTTGCACGAATTCTATTTTTTCTCATTCATTCCATCCGGAGCCCCCCCATGCCACGCCCAAAAACCGCCCCCATCCTTCTCGCCGTTGTGTGCATGTCCTTGGCAAACGGGGATGAAAACACGTCTTTGTTCCAACGGGTAAAGGGGTAAAGGGGTACCAGCCCGTGCATTTTAACATCGTATTAGGGAAGGGAATGTTAAAATGCACGGGATGACCCCTTTACCGGGCTGACCCCTTTGTAACAGTTTAGCTCAATAGATCCTGTTTTTTCGATTAATTTGCAAGCGAAGTCATTTTTCGTTTGTTTTTTTGGTTCGTATATGCGTATATTTACGCATATTTCTCAACCAGGAGGTTTTATGCCCGCATCCAAATGGCATCTTGAACAAAAACGCGAACGCATCGTCCGGGACATCAACGCCCACCTTGATCTCCTCATCGGCTCGGTCTCCTCTCAGGGGGTCTCCGGCCGCTTCAACCTCACAACCAAGGTGGAGGGGAAAACCACATCCCGTTATATCCGGGCCGGCATGGAAAAGGAGGTGCGGAGGCGCACCCGGAGGCACCTCAAGCTCAAGGCCCTCCTCAAAGAACTTGCTGAAGTGAACTGGCTGCTTTTGAAAATGGAGATGGAACACCTTTGAGCCGGCATCCTCTACCCCCGATCGGTTTTAGCTGTCCCTACCGGGACCGCTTTCCCCATGCCGAAGAACTTTCGGTCCGTTTTCTGTTCCACGAGTATCATCGGGCCCACGAACGCGAGCGTCTCGCAGAGCAAAGCCGGATGGATATGGTTGCTGAGATCAGGAGATTGGAGGCGGTCAATCAAGAGCAGGCCGCGGAAATCGACCGCTTGCGCGCCGAGGTCAAAACCCTTCGCACTGCTCCATTCGCCAAAAG
>JAFIGC010000084.1 GCA_020831635.1 Verrucomicrobiota bacterium
TTGCAAGGGAATCGAAAAAAACTAGATCACAAAACTAGAAAAAACCAAACTCCAGTATCCCCTTCGGGGATCAAGATGTGATGCCATAAAAGTCAGGACAAACAGAGGCCAAAACGCAGGGGTTTCCGACGCTCGGAAGGTCTGTGAAAAAGGTTTCCGACGGTCGGAAAGGGAAAATTCTCTCCGACATTTGTCTTTCGGCGCCACATTATGGTGTGTGTGGGTTTATGGGGACAGGTTCCCATGAAGTGCAGTGGTGGCAGAGTTCGACAAAGGTTCCGACAGAGGCAATTCCCCCGTCGCCCCAGCCGGTGCGGAGACTGGCGCTCCTGTCCTTTGCCCTCTCTCCCTCTGACCTCTAAAACATTACCGAGTCCACTCGGAGCAGAAGATGGCGGTGGCGGTGGCGACGTTGAGGGATTCGGCCTGGCCGCGGCGGGGGATGTGGAGGCGTTGGGGTAGGAGGGCTTCGGTTTCGGGGCGGATGCCTTGGCTTTCGTTGCCGAGGACGAGGACGCCTTGTTTGGGGAGTGGGGTTTTGTAGAGGTTGTCGCCATCTAAAAACGCGCCCGCCACCCAAGTGTCTGGGGGTAGGCTTTGCAGATACGCCGGGAGGGGTGCGGTTTGCACGTGGACGCGGAACAGCGACCCCATGGAGGCTTGCACGACTTTGGGGTTGAAGCGTTCGACGGTGCCGGGAGAGCATACGACGGCATCCAAGGCAAACCAGTCCGCAAGCCGAAGAATGGTGCCGAGGTTTCCGGGGTCTTGGATGTCATCCAAGGCCAGCACCCGCCCGCCGTGATAGACTTGGTCGGGTTCGGGGGGCATGCAGGCCACGGCGAGGACCTGCTGGGCGGTTTCGAGGGCGGAAACGCGTTGCAAGTCCGCTTCGCTGACTTCGAGGGTCGGGGGCAAGTTCGGTAGCTCGGGCGGTTGCCAGGCGGAGGTGGCGACGAGTTGGTGCACCTGCCAGTCGGAGGCGAGCAGGTCGGCGACGCCCTTGACGCCTTCAACCAAAAACTTCCGCTCCCGGAGCCGCTCTTTTTTGCGGTGCAGGGCAACAATGAATTTGCGTTGGGCGTGGGTCAGGGGCAAGGGCGCACCCGAGGTGGGGAAAGGGACGGGATCAGTCTTCGTAATCGTCGTTCAGATCATCGTCGTCATCATCTTCTTCGAGGCCTTCGAATATGGGGCCGTCGTCTTCGGGCGGGGCGATGGCCTGTCCGGGTTCGAATTCCTTTTGCCGCCAGTATTCGCCGAGCACGATGCCGGTGGCGGTGGCGACATTGAGGCTTTCCACGCTTTCGGAGCCGGGGATTTTGACCATGAGGTCGGCGTCTTCGATGAGGAAGTCGCTGAGTCCGCTGGATTCCGGTCCCATCATCAGCAACATTTTGTCGGGCAACTCGGTGGTGTAGAGGTTTTCGCCTTGGTGACTGCTGGTGCCGACGACGGTGTAGCCGGCGGCTTTGAAGATGGGAAGGGCGTCGCTGATGCGTCCGGCGTCCACGAATTGCACGAATTCGGCGCCGCCTTCGGCGCCGCGGATGGCGGGACCGGATTGGGCGATGACGGCGTCGCTGACGAGGAGGCCTTCGACGCCGAAGTGGGCGCAGGTGCGGAGGATGGAACCGACGTTGTGGGGATTGCCCAGACGCTCGAGGGCGACGATGCAGTCGGTATCGAGGTCAATGGACGCTTCGAGGTATTCCTTGATGGTGAAGGGCTCGGTTTTTTTGACCAGAAAGCAAATGCCCTGATGGCTTTTGGTTTCGGCGATCTTGTCCATCTCGAAAGTGTCGATGATGCGGTAGGCTTTGCGGGCCTGGGCGCAGGCTTTCATGACGTAGCCAAAACGGTAGGCGACGTCTTCGGCGAAGTAGGCGCGCACGATTTGTTCGGGACGGTGCTCGAAGAAAGCGCGGCAGGCGTTGACGCCGAAGATTTTCATTTCCATGGGATCTTCGGAAAAACGGGGGCGGGGGGGATAGCTGGTGGGATGGTCCATTCAATACCTCGTTGGATATATTTTTTTATGTGCGTTTTGGCGTGCCGGAACTATTCAGACCGGGCCCCGATTGCGGGGGCCGGGCTTCCGACACGCCGGGGGAAATCAGGAGATGCGGATGGAGGCCGCGATGTTTGCTTCCACTTGCTTGGCGATTTTTTCCACGATTTCTCTGGGGGTGGCTTGGCTGACCTTGAGAACGGCGATGGAGTTTTCACCCTTGCTGTCGTGGGGATTGCGGACGTCGTCGATGTTGATGCCGGCTTCGGCCACGGCGGCGGCGATGATGCCGAGGACGCCGGGGCGGTCCCGGTAGCTGAAGACCAGGCTGTGCCCGGCGGGGTCGAAGTACAGTTTTTCGAAATCATTGATCCGGGAGATCATGATTTGGCCTTCGGCGACGGTGCCGCGCACGGAAACGGTTTGCATGCGGTCTTTGCCGGCTTCGACGGTGAGGTCCACGGTGATGGAATCGCCGTAGCCCTTGCGGTTGTCGACATCGCGGTTGGCGTAGTCGATGCCGTTGTCCGCGAGGACGGAGATGGCGGCACGGTGATCCAGCGAACGGTCGAAGTCCGGGTTGATGGCGGTGACCATGGGGACGACGAGCCATTCGGAAAAGCGGGAGAGGTGGCCGTAGACGCTGGTTTCCAGCAGTTTGATGCGGCGGTCGGGACCGGCCAGACTGCGGGCAAAGGCGGTGAGGGTGTAGGCCAAATCGCCGTAGGCTTCGTCGAGGCCTTCGGGGATGTCGCGGTTAACGATGTAGGAGGTGATGCCTTTTTCGTCGAATTCGGCGAGAATCCGGGCGGCCATGCGGGCGGCGTTTTCGTTGGCTTCATTGGTGCTGGCCCCGAGGTGGGGGAGCATGATGTCGGCAATGTCGGCGATGGGCTTGGGTCCGGCCTCGTCCTTGGGATACACGTCGTTGAGCAAGCGCAGGTTTTTCTCGGCTTTCAGGGCCCGGAAATCGTCTTCGTTCAAAACGCCGGCCCGGGCGCAGTTGACGATGGTGGCCCCGTTTTTCATGCGGGAAAGGAGATCGCGATTGACTATGCCGCGGGTGGCGTTGTTTTCGGGAATGTGGAGGGTGATGTAGTCACTGACCTCGAACAAATCCTCGAGGCTCATGAGTTCCACGCCGAGTTCTTCGGCACGGTCGCTGCTGATCATGGGGTCGAAGCCGACCACGCGCATGTCAAAACCGGACAGGCGGCGGACGGTGAGGCGTCCGATGTGGCCGAGGCCGACCACGCCGATGGTTTTGCCGGTGATTTCGCGGCCCATGAATTTGGATTTTTCCCAGAGACCTTGGCGGCAGGAGGCGTCGGCGGGAATGATATGGCGGGCGTCGGCCAGCATGAGGGCCACGACTTCCTCGGCCACGCCGTTGGAATTGGCGCCGGGGGTGTTCATGACATCGATGCCGCGTTTGCGGGCGTATTGAATGTCGATGGTGTTGTAGCCGGCGCCGGCGCGGATGATGACTTTGAGATGGGGAAAGGCGTCGATCACCGCTTCGGTGATTTTTTCGCTGCGGACGATCATGGCGTAGGTGTCGGCGTGCTCTTTCGCGAGTTCAAGCAGGTCAACGCCGGGAAGTTGGTGGACGTCATAACCGCCATGGTCCAGAAGCATATTACGGGCGACGGCATCCAATTTGGTGGGGATCAAAACTTTTTTCATTATCGGGGGTTCCAATTTTCCTATTAGGGTTTCGAAAGTGGGCTCCCCTATAGAAGAAAAATCCGGGGAATCAACTCCACAGCGCAAATTTCTTAGGGAAGTTCTTCTTCGCGATGGAAGACGGTGAGCAAATCTTGGCCGCGTTGCTCGTAGATGACCCAGATGCCGCTGCGGACGCCGGCGGCTTCGCCGATGGAGGTGACGCGGATGAAGCGGCGCTCGGAGGTGGTGAACCATTCGGCGGCTTCGGCAGGCAGATTCGCATAGGCCACGGCTTCCTGGGGGGTGCGGAAACCGTCCAACTCGGTGCCCGCAATGCCGTCGATGCCGAGACGTCCTTCCAACAGGCGGTCCACTTGCTCTTCGCGAATGCCGGGCAGGCTCATGAGCACGCCCCGGGAGGCGGTGTTGACGTTGATGCGTCCGTCACCGTACACGGTCAGCAGGGGGGCGATGCCGGACACGCGCACTTCGGGGCGGTCCCAAAATTCGTGCAGGGTGCCGCCGTGTAGGATGGCCCGGGTAAATCCTTTGATGAGCATCAACTCGTCCAAAGATTCGATGGGGGCGTTTTTGACTTCATATCCCCGCTCCACGTAAAAGGGATCGTCGGATTCGGCGCCGTTGAGCCGGGTGAGGTCGTTGCCGTCGGTGAAATCGAGAAAGCAATCGATGATCGCAGGGTGCATTTCTTCTGGAACGCCGGTGGATGTCAGCATGGCTTCCCAGTCGTCCCTGGTGAGCCGGTTGACGTTTCGGCGTCCGGATTCCGGCTGAATGGTCAGGGTAAAGGTGCCGTCGGCCAGTTCGTGGGTCAACCCTTGGACGGCCAGGCCCCGGTTGAGGTTTTGCAGGCGGATGAAAAATTCCTCGCCATATTCTTCCTCGGGTTCGGCACCGGGGCGCAGGGATTTCACCAGCATGAATTTTCCGTATTCGGTGCCGGCCCGGGCCAGGGACTGGGCTTTCATGCGGAAACGATAATGGGTGGCAAGTTCGCCTTCCAACTGGATTTGATACATGAAGGAAACCACCATGGCGGAAAGCACCACAATGGTGACCAGGGCCAGAATCAGGGCGGAGCCTTTTCGCGGGGTCGGGTTCATCGCCGTCCTCCGGTGCCCCGATCGGGTGCGATTTCCATGCGGGGCTCATTTCCTTGCCTACGATCTCGTCCGCCTCCCGGGCCCGGCGCTCTGGGCTGTGCGCCACCCGGAGCCCCCGGCTGCGCTCCAGTGGGAGCGGGCTCGCCTTGGTCGTCCCGGGGACGGCGTCCGCGGCGGGTTTCCCGGCTGATGCGCCCCACGGGCACTTCCACGCGTCGCACCAATTCCCGATAGGGTCCGCGTTCTTCCAACGGTTCCATGAACAGGGTCACTTCCACGAATTGCGGGATCTGCCGTTCGTCCTCCCACTCGTCCACCCATTCTTCCGCGGTCATGTCGTAGAAGCGGACTTGCAGGCCTTTGACTTTGGGACTGATCATCCAGGGTTCGACTTGGGCGACGAGAATGTCGTCGGGATCGACCAGATGGGGGTAGGCGCTGATGGCGAGGCCGCGTACGCCGTCGATTTCCTCGATACTGAGGAAGAGGCGGTTCATGCCCTGCCGGGTGGGGTAGCGGGGCGGGAGGAAGGACATGGTGCCCGTGACCCAACTGAGCATGTCGTCGGGCGGGGTCCCGATCCCTCGTTCGTGCTGGAAGGTGTAGACGGAGGGATTGCTGTCAAAAAACGAGGCGGAGCGGAGGGAGCCGATGAGTTGTTCCATGACCACTTCGCCGTGGTGCAGGGATTCCATGGCCCGTTCGGCATGGGTGGTGGTTTCCACGACGCTTTGAAAACTGCCGAAAATCATTAGGCTCATCATCCCCAGGATCAGAAGGGCGAGCAGCACTTCCAGCAAGGTGAAGCCTTGGCTTTTGACTGGGCGATTGACGGGGCGTTTCACGGAAGGATCTCCGGGGTGTTTTCCTGGCGTTCGATGCGGGCGCCGAGTCCCCGCAAGCGTGCGTCCACGTTTTCGTATCCGCGGTCGATCATCCAGGCGTTTTCGATGATGCTTTCGCCTTTGGCGCAGAGGGCGGCGAGAATCAGGGCCATGCCCGCGCGGATATCGGGGCTGGTTTGGTGGGAGCCGCTGAGGGGGCTGGGTCCGGAAACGAGGACGCGGTGGGGATCGCACTGGACGATGCGGGCGCCCATGCTGATGAGCCGGTCCACCCACACCATGCGGCTTTCGAAGAGTTTTTCAAAGAAGAGGACGCTGCCCTCGGCCTGGGTGGCAAGCACCAGCAGAATGCTCATGAGGTCGGAGGGGAAGGCGGGCCAGATGCCGTCTTCGATCTTGGGGATGGCGCCGCCCAAATCGTCGGCCACCTTGGGCGCGGCCTTGCCGGCGAACACCCAGTCCTCGCCGTCCACGGCCCAGTCGCAGCCCAAGCGGGCAAATCCGCGGTGGATGACCCGATAGACGTCATCGTTGTGGACGCGTTTGAGGCGGAGGTTGCCGCCGGTGATGGCGGCGGCGGTGAGGTAGCTGGCCGCTTCGATGTAGTCGGCGCCCAGTTCCACGTCCGCCCCGCCGAGGGTGTTGCTTCCGCGGATGACGAGGCGATTGGTGCCGATGCCGTTTATTTCCGCGCCCATGGATTGCAACAGGCGGCACACATCCTGGACATGGGGTTCGCAGGCGGCGTTGTAGAGGATGGTTTCGCCGGGGATGGCGGCGGCGGCCATGACCAGGTTTTCGGTGGCGGTGACGCTGGCCTCGTCGAGCAGCAAATTCGCGGGGTGAAGAGAGGCGGCCCGGATGGCCAGGTGATCCGGCCCCATATCCAAATTCGCGCCCATTTCCACCAAACCGTGCAGGTGGGTGTCGAGGCGGCGGCGTCCGATCACATCCCCGCCGGGGGGAGCGAGGTGAATCCGCCCGCAACGGGCGAGCAGGGGGCCCGCGAGAAGGATGCTGCCGCGAATGCGTTTGCAGCCTTCGGGGGAGAGGGCGTCGGGGTTCACCTGCCGGGCGTGCAGGCGGACGGTGTCTTGATCGCGGATGATCTCCACGCCCAATTCCGCGAGCAGTTCGCACATCACCCGCACGTCGGCAATGTCCGGGACCCGGCGCAGGGTCACGGGTTGATCGGTCAACAGGGACGCGGCCAGCATGGGCAGGGCCGCGTTTTTGTTGCCGGTCGGGGTGAGTTCGCCGGAGAGGGGTTGTCCGCCTTGGATGAGAAACCGTGACATGGGGTGATCTTACTCCACAGTGACGCTTTTGGCCAGATTTCGTGGCTTGTCAATATCGGTGCCCCGGGCCTGGGCCGCGTAATAGGCCAACAATTGCAAGGCCACGACGTTGATCAGCGGGGAAAAACATTCGCGGGCACGGGGAACGTAAATGACATCCTCGGCTAGGCCGTTCACCCGGGTGTCGCCTTGGGTGGCGATGGCGATGATCCTTCCGCCCCGCGCATCCACCTCCCGCATGTTGGAGATCATTTTTTCGGCCACTTCGTCCTCGGTTTCCGTGCAAATGCAAATCACGGGCAGGTATTCGTTGATGAGGGCGATGGGACCGTGCTTCATTTCGCCGGCGGCGTATCCTTCCGCGTGTTGGTAGGAGATTTCCTTGTTTTTCAAGGCGCCTTCCAAGGCCATGGGATAGTTGAAGCGGCGTCCCAAATAGAGGGCGCTGGGTCCTTCGTGATGTTTGCCCGCCACTTCCTGGATTCTCTCTTCCTGTCCCAAAACGTAGTGAATGCCGTTGGGGATGTCCTGCAGTTCCCGAAGCAGGGAGGCGGTTTCCTCGGCGCGGAGTTCCCCGCGGACCTTGCCCGCGTGCAGGGTGAACAGCGCAAAGGCGGTGAGCTGGGCGGTAAACGCTTTGGTGGAGGCCACCCCGATTTCCGGGCCCGCGAAAGTGAAAATCATGTGGTCGCTTTCGCGCACCAGGCTGCTGCCCGCGACATTGCAGATGGAAAGCACCGGACATCCGGCCCCCCGGGCCATTTTGATGGAGGCCAGGGTGTCGGCGGTTTCCCCGGACTGGGAGACCGCGATCACCAGGGTGTTTTTCGCGATTTTCGGATCACGATATCGGAATTCGCTGCCCAAATCCGTTTCCACGGGAATGCCGGTGAATTTTTCGATGAGCAGGCGTCCGTACATGGCCGCGTAATAGGCGGTACCGCAACTGACGATCATGATGCGCTCGATGGATCGGAGAACTTCGTCGGACATGGACAGGTCGGGCAAATGAATTTCCTTTCCGCCGGGCACGTATTTTTCCAGCAGACCCCGAATCACGCGGGGCTGTTCGTGGATTTCCTTGAGCATGAAGGTCTCGAAACCGGCCGCATCGGCGGCGTGGTCTTCCAGATCGACTTTCACCCATTTGGTGGATTGCGGGGCTCCGTCCAGGGTGAACACTTCCACGCCGGTTTCCGAAAGCCGCGCGAGTTCGCCGTCTTCCAAATAGATCACTTGTTCCACATGGGGGAGGATGGCGGGGACGTCGCTGGCGATGAACAGGCCCGCCGGACCGCGGCCCACGATTAGGGGCGACCCGAGGCGGGCCGCGTACACCACGCCGGGCTCCCGGAGGTTGATGACCCCGAGGGCATAGGCGCCGCGCGCGTCTCGCAGGGCTTCCCGGAAGCCGTCCAGAAAATCGCCATTCGCGGTTTTCCGGGCGATGTGGTGGGTGAGGACCTCCGTGTCGGTATCCGATTGAAAGGCCACGCCCTCATCCGACAAGGAGGCTTTGAGGTCCAGATAATTTTCGATGATGCCGTTGTGCACCACCGCCAAATTTCGAGCCGTGTCCATGTGGGGATGGGAATTGCGTTCGCTGGGTTCGCCGTGGGTGGCCCAGCGGGTGTGCCCGATGCCGCTGGTGGCGGAGAGGGGGGAGGAGGTGAGTTTTTGCTCCAGCGCGGCCAAACGTCCGACGGCGCGGCGGGTTTGCAGTGCGCCCGCAGCGGGCACGGCCACACCCGCGGAATCGTATCCGCGATATTCCAAGCGTTTCAGACCTTCAATAAGATAAGGGACCGCGTCTTCGCGTCCGACCATGCCGACAATTCCACACATTATGTTGACTCCTAGGGTTCACAATATTTCCAGATTCGGTTCGTTTATCAGAGTATGGGCTTGGGTTCAATGCAAATTACAGTTCTGTAACTATCTACAAAAATGTATCAGAATCGAAACTTTCAATCTTTTTGAACCAATACCTATCGACAGTGTCTTAACCAATGTTGTAAAACTATAGTCAGAATTTTCGGTATTTCCTGAAAAAGATAAAAATTTCCGATAACAACCTGTAAGTATCGCAAACGCCATCCGAATCATTAATGTAACTCAGATTGAAAACGAGGATATCATGAACGAAAATGACAGCACATTCAGAGCCTACCTGCGGAGCATCTCCCAAGAGCCATTGCTGACGCGGGAAGAAGAAAACGTTTTGGCGGAACGCATCAAGGTCGGTGACCAAGAGGCCATTGATCATATGGTACGCGCCAATTTACGTTTGGTGGTCAAAATCGCACGCAATTATGCCGGCTTGGGCGTTCCGCTCATGGATCTCATCGCCGAAGGCAATACCGGACTGATGAAGGCCGTGGAACGCTTCGACCCTTCCAAAGGCGGCAAAATGAGCACGTATGGCGCATGGTGGATCAAACAGGCGATCAAGCGCGCCCTGTCCAACCAGAGCAAAACCATTCGTCTGCCGTCGCACTTGATCGAAAAATTGACCCGGATCCGCAAATTCGTGCATGAATTCCATCAGGACAATGGTCGGGAGCCCACCAACGCCGAAATTGCCGAATACATGGGGGTCAAGCCCGGTGCCATCGCGCACTGGAAGGCGATGTCGGTGAACCCCGCCTCCTTGGATGCCCCCATTGGCGATGATGACGGCGGATCTTTCTCCGATCTGATTTCCGATGCCGCCAGCCGCAATGGCTTTGACGTGCTGGACGAAATCCAAGTGAGCACCAGCGTCAAAGGCCTGATGGACCATTTGGACGACCGGGAATTGAAAATCCTCAACTACCGCTACGGGTTGGACGGAAGTGATCCGGAAACCTTGGAACGGGTCGGGGAACGCTTCTCCATCACCCGGGAGCGGGTGCGTCAGATCCAAAAGAGCGCCTTGGAAAAACTCAAGGGGATGTTCGACGATTTCAACGAACCCCGCTTGAACGGTTCCACGCCCAGCGCCATGGCCACCTGAGGGCCCACTTGCGTGAGCACCGAAATCTTACAACAATCGATACGCGACATCCCGGACTTTCCCAAGCCCGGGATTGTCTTTAAGGACATCACCCCGTTTTTACGGGACCCGTTTGCCTTTGGCGTTTTCATCGATCTCTTGGTCGAGCAATATCGGGAGGCCCGGTTGGACGTGATTGTGGCCATCGACGCCCGGGGCTTTCTTTTTGGCGGCGCCTTGGCCCGTGCCCTGAACATCGGGCTGGTGCCCGTGCGCAAAAAAGGAAAATTGCCGTGGTCATGCATTTCCGAAGAATACGACTTGGAATACGGTTCCGCGATTGTCGAAATGCACGCCGACGCCCTCAAACCCGGAGAGCGCGTTTTGATTTTGGATGATCTCCTCGCCACGGGCGGGACCGTGGCCGCGACCCTCAAGCTTTGCCGACAACTCGGCGCCGAACCCGTCGCATGTGCCTTTCTCATTGAACTTTCTTTCCTGCAAGGACGCGAAAAATTGGGTGACATCCCGATTTTCGCACCCATTGTGGTTTGATGCCGAGCCGTAGATCGGCAGTCCCTTGCCGATAAGCCCCTCATAAGGTATTTCATGCTTTGATTTTTCTGAAATCCCTTGCACTTTGTCGCGAAGCGATTTAATGAGGCAGGCCGGAGAACTACCCATGACCAAACAAAACCTTTTTTCGATTCTGACCCTTTCTTTTTTCACCTTATGGAACCTCGCGGATGCGGCGGAGTCCAAACCCCATGCGCCCGGAATGTTGGGCGTTGCCCTGCAGGAAGTTTTAGATGAAGACGTCGTGACGTATTCCCTGCCCGGTGAGTACGGTGCCCGCGTGGAAGCGGTCGCCCCCTCCAGCCCCGCCGCCACGGCAGGTCTCGAAGTCAACGATGTGGTTGTCGCCTTTAACGGCAATCGCGTGGAAAGCGCCCGCATGTTGCGCCGCATGGTGCAGGAAACGCCCGCCGGGCGTGAAGTGGAATTGCGGGTGATTCGCCAAGGGCGTCCGATTTTGGTTTCCGTTTCCCTCGGCGAAGGGCAGGAGACCCAGACCCAAGTGACCCGTCCCACTCGGAGCTTCGGCGCTTGGATTGTTTCCGTTGAGCCCCAATTGGCCGAGCATCTCCATCTGGATGAGGGCGTGGGGCTGGTGGTGAACGAGGTGCAGAAGAATTCTGCGGCCGACCGGGCCGGGATTCAAGCCCGGGATATCCTGTTGACCCTCGGAGGCCGACCCATTACTTCTCCCGAAATGGTCGGGGAAACCATCAACGCCATTCCCGGCAATCAGATCGAAGTGGAATTGATTCGCAAAGGCAATCGCGAAACCCTCCTTCTCAGCTTCTGATTTTCATGAAGCCGGACGGTTACGAGTTGCTCGACAGCGGAGAGGGGCGTAAGCTGGAGCGTTTCGGCGACCGGATTTTGGAACGTCCGGCCTCGCAGGCGGTTTGGAAACCGGATCAGCCCGAAAGCCATTGGGACCGGGCGGATGCCCGCTTTGACCGCTTGGAAGGGAACCGATGGCATGGCCGCCACCGATTGCCCGATGAATGGGAAGCGGAAATCGAAGGGATCACCTTCCGGCTTTCTTCCACGGATTTCGGGCATTTGGGGGTTTTCCCCGAACAACGTCCCATGTGGAAATGGATGCGGGAAACCTGTAAAACCCGCAAAAACCCCACGGTATTGAACCTGTTTGCCTATTCGGGCGGGGCCACGCTGGCGCCGGCGCAGGGCGGGGCCACGGTTTGTCACGTGGACGCCTCGCGGGGCATGACGGACTGGGCCCGTGAAAATGCCCGCCGCAACCGCCTGTCCGATGCCCCCATCCGCTGGATCGTCGATGACGTGCCGGTGTTTTTGGGGCGTGAAATCCGTCGGGGGCGTCAATACGACGGCATTATTTTGGATCCGCCCAGTTTTGGGCGCGGGGCCAAGGGAGAAATGTTCAAGATCGAGGAACGCATCAACCCCCTGTTGGAACAGGTGCGGGCCTTGTTGAGTGCCAAACCCCTGTTCGTCCTGCTCAGTTGCCATACCCCCGGTTTTTCCGCGCAAGTCCTGAAAAACCTGCTGGAACAGCATTTGCAGGGGCTTGGGGGAGAAGTGGATTGCGGGGAAATGCTGTTGACCGGCGGGCGCGGCGTTCGCCCGCTGCCCAGTGGCAATTATGCCCGATGGATCGCGGATCAATAGTAGGGGAGGTGTCCGCTTTCCAGAAAAGCCTCGATGGCTTGCGGGTCGGGGCGGGTCCCTTCCGAAGCCCGCGGATCATTGGCCCGTTCCCGCATGGCTTGGATGTGGTGCATCCGGATTTGATCGTTGATCCCGTATAGGTCCATGGTGTCGTGGGCGCGTTGTCGCTCGAAGGACGGGAGGCCTTCATGGTCAAAAGCGGCTCCGGGCGCCAAGGTTGCCAGTCTGTCCCGGATCTCGCCATGGGCTTCCGACAAAGCTTCCAAACGATGATATTCCGCCAACATGCGAAATCGCATGGCATCCGGAAGGGAGGAATTTTCGTCCAGAACATTGTCGTAATATCCGGTGGCCTTCAGGCGGACATGCCGATCCACTTGTCGTATGATCGAGGCTTCGATTTCTTCGGGACTGCGGCTGCGTTCCGTCGGGCCTTCCCGCTCCAGATGCGTGAACGTGTGCGTGGTGGTGGCTGATGGTGTGCGAGGACGGGTATCAGTTTCCGTATTCGGGGGCTGTGTCAGTTGTTTTCCGAGGTGAACGACTCCCAGGAAAACGATGCCCAAACAGATGAGTTTGATTTTGGTTGTGTGATTGCTCAATGCCATCCTTCGTACCGTACTTCGGAATCAATGGTGGGGGTGAAAGGCGGGGGACGGGTGCTGAAGCGCGGGTCGAATGTCAAACTGCGGTGATAGCCGTGTATGAGTTGACCGTTGTTCGTCGTTCCCCATGGGAATCTGCGTTTCCCTACCTGACTGCCGGTAAAATACAATGTGCCCCTGACATTATTTCTGTCGTAGTTTCTGAGGCCGATTTCCCCGTTGCCGGAGATGCCCGTGGCGATGAGACCCGCCTGCAAATACAAATCCCCGGAATGTTGTTGGCTGCCGCCATAGATGCGGTCCACGTAAATGTTGCGTTTGCTGACGATGCCGAGTGAGTCGGTGGATTCCTCGAAATTTTGATTGTCGTAGATGACATGGCTGGTGATTTCCACGTCGTGGTCCACCCAGATGGACAGGCTGCCCTTTACAATGCTGGCGGCATGAGGATTCTCATCGCCCAGGGTCAGGGTTCCGTTCCGGTGTTGGGCGTTTCCGTTGGGATTGTTGCGGATGACGATCAAATCCAAGGCCTCGGAATACACTTTATGTTGATGGTTGAAATTCCCAAAAGCCTCTCGATTGCGAAGATAGATCACACCAACCTCCTTCCCATTGATCTCTTCCACGTCAAAACGCATTTCGGTGCGACCATCCAAAACCAGGGCCCGGCCCGTGGGCATGAGGTCGGGGGCGACGTGATCCGGGGAAATGTCCTCGGGGCTTACCGCGAGCGCATTGGCGATGTTGTGGTGGCGCTCAAAATCAACGGTCATCAGGGCGGGCATTTCCAAACCGGTGATGACACTGTCGGATCCTTCGTCAAAATATTGAAGGTCGGATTCGGTGTGCTCGTCAAAAGGAATGTGAGGAGGGAGGTGTGCGCCAAATTCCGGCCAGCCCGCGAAACCATCGGCCGCGGTTTGGTTTTCCTGCCGGAATATGGGACCATGTTTTTTTCCACCATCGTAATAGCCCCAGATCCCTTGGGGGGTGCCGGACCAGACTTTTCCGTCCACCACGTCCCCGGCAATCCAATAATACCCGCGCCAGTCTTCGAAAAACATGCCGTATTCCAGGTAGGTGGGGCGATAGATGCGTTCGATGTTCAAGGTGCGGTTCATGCCATCCACCGTGGAAACGGATTGCACGGTGAAGGCCATGCCTTCCGTGTCCAAAGGGGTGATGGTGACATCCGTGGTGCGGCCATCACTCAATTCGATGGTCATGTGGGTGGTGCCGGCGCCGAGGTATTCATTGGAGGAAATGAGCCTCGCGGCCTCTTCCAAGCCTGCTTCGGCGACGAAGTGCGCTTGCTCGAGAAGCACTTGCCGTTGGCTCATGCGCATCATGTGCATGGCGTTACGCAGGGAGATTACGCTCAAAGAGGTAATGATGAACAAGACCACCAGCACCATGACAATGACGGAGCCATCCTTTGTGTGTGGAGGGGAGACTTTAGCGGGTAGGGCCTTTGTTGAAGGGCCCGAGTGGGTGTGTGGGGGGATTTTCATGGGACTCATTGGTTTCGTAAAGTGCAACGGGTTTCGACCATGGCTTGCAGCCCATAGGTTTCGTGCTCAATTTGCAACCCCATGCCGGCAACGCGTCCATTGTACTCGAAATAGGCGTCCACCACGTTGCGGGCCACCTCGTGATCGTTGAGGGTCAGGGTTTGCGCCCGGGGATCGAACACCAGGGTTTGCTGGTGCTGGGAAAAGCTTTCGGGCATGTCATCGGTCACCAAGAGATTATGGCGATACACCACTTGCCAGCCCAAGGCGCCGTTATCGCCGACTACGCCGGTGGGGACCACCTGCATGCCGGATCTGGAAGCCATGCGCATGCCCCAGTAATTCGGGGTGCCGTAGATGACGCGTTGCAGGGCCATGCCCGCTTGGTGCACGTTTTGGTTGCTGGTCTGGTTGTAGCGGAATGATCGTCCATGCATCATGATGTTGCCAAACAGCCCCATGCCCAGCAAGCCGGCAATGGACATGGCCACCATGATTTCCGTGAGCGTGAAACCCGCTTTGGATGTTGAGGGGGATTTAGTGGAGGGCACGGCTGATCACTCCTTCGAGTTCGACGTGGGCGGCATGATGAAAAGAGGGGTATTGCATGCGCACCACCACTTCTTTGGTAAACCCCGGATCTCGGTCCGAAACCACGACTTGGCCGCTGAAGGCGCCCCGCACCACCGCATGATTGCCGACTTCGAGTATGGGATCGTCAAACCGGGCGCGTTTGATTTCCTCCAATTCCGCGCGGGCGACATGTAGGGCCTCCATGCGGTTGCGGGCCGACTGTCCCATTCGGGAGGCTTGAATCGACATGGCCACCACGCTGGTCATGCCAATGGCGAACAAGGCAAAGGCAATCATGACTTCCAATAAGGTGAAGCCGGATTGCGCATTGAGGGTTTTTTGAGGGAATGTAGTCTTCATGGGGCGAATTAAGTTGAGATCAAGGCATCAATAAGCAGATGTCATGCCACGGCGAACTTTCAGTGAATTATGATAAAATGTAATGGATGCACGCTCTGAAATTTAGCAGAATACAACCGCTTCATTGTCAATATTGTGAAAATAATTCTCAATTGAATTTAAAATGGATTTAAATTATTTTCATTTTGTCCAAATGAACCGCCAAGGTTTGCGAACCCATATCGGCCCCGCGTACGCGATGCCGATTCGGGGCGTGGCGAGAATGTCGGACTTTTCGGGGTCTGTCCCCGTTTCCACCCACAATCCGGCCTCGGGCCCGAGAGGCAGGGTGTTTTGGCTGCGGTCCAATTGAAAATGCCGGGTCAGCCGTCCGGGGCCTGTCACCGTTTCGCATCCCCGAATCAGAACCGCGCCGGGATAGCCGGGTTCACGGGTGGTGAGGTTGAGCAACCAATGGACCCCATAACACAAATACAGGTAAATGTGCCCGGGCGGACCGAACATCACCGCGTTTCGCGGGGTCGGTCCCCGGTGGGCGTGGGAGGCTTTGTCCTCGAAGCCGTCATAGGCCTCGGTTTCGGTGATGCGTGCGGAAATACGGGTGCCGTCCGGCAATTGACGTACGAGACGCTTCCCGAGGAGGTCTCTGGCGACTTCGGGGGTGGCCCGGTCAAAAAAATCGGCTCCCAACATCATCCCCGCTTTATTTTTTGGCGTTCCCCAGCAATTCCTTGGCGTGTTCGGTGGAAAGCGAGGCCTGCTTGGTCCCGCCCAACATGCGCGCGATTTCATCCACGCGGTCATCGCCTTTCAGCAGTTTGACCCGGGTGAAGGTGCGCCCCTCGCTCACTTCCTTGGCCACCGCGAGGTGATGGTCCCCGTGAACGGCAACCTGGGGGAGGTGGGTGATGGCCAATACTTGGCGGGTGCGGCCCGCCTCGGCCATTTTCCGTCCGATGGCGTGGCCCATTTCCCCGCCCACGTTGGCATCGATTTCGTCGAAGACCATTACCGGAATGCGGTCATGGGCGGCGAGCAGGGTTTTGATGGCCAGCATGACCCGGGAAATTTCGCCGCTGGAAGCGATGTCCTTGAGGCTGCGCATGGCTTCGCCGGGGTTGGGGGCGAATTGATAATCGATGAGATCCAGTCCGGTGGGGGCGGGCGGGGCGGCCTCCACGGCGATGTCGAAGCGGGCGTTGGGAAAGCCGAGGTCGATCAATTGTTCGAGGATGCGTTTGGCCAGTTTTTTGGCGGCGATTTCGCGCTCTTTGCGCAGGGCGAGGCCGGCTTCCTCCAGCTTGGCGCGGGCTTTGTCCTCCTCCTTGGCCAAATCTTCGAGCAACATTTCCCTGTTTTCAAGGGTGGACAATCTTTGACGGGCTGTTTCGAGGGACTCCAGGCAGTCCGCGACTTCGGGGCCGTATTTTTTCTTCATGCGGCTGTAAACCGCGAGGCGGTCGTCCAGCCACATGAGGCGTCCGGGGTCGGCTTCGATCTTGTCGCTGGCGGTGCGCAGGGTGTCCGCCAGTTCGCGCAATTGGGTTTGCATGCCGTCCACTTCGTCCAGCCAAACCGGAGCATCGGGGTGCATGTCGCGGAGGGTGACCAAGGCCCGGCGGGCGGCGGCGAGGGCATCAAAGGCATTGCCTTCCTCTTCGTCCAGCGCCAGCAGCGTTCCCGAAAGGCCTTCGGCGATATTCTGGGCGTTGCCGATGAGGGTATGTTCTTCCAAGAGGGTTTCTTCTTCGCCATCCACGAGTTCGGCCTGTTCCAACTCCTCCACGCGGTAGCGCAGGAGGTCGAGTTCGCGTTCCAAGGTTTCCGCGTCGCCTTCCAGTTCTTGTCGGCGTTTTTGAACCGCGCGCAAGGCCCGCCAGGCCTCCGCGTAGGTTTCGCGGGTGGCGGTGGAAACACCGGAGGCGTCCACAATCTCGCGTTGGGTGTCGGGATTGAGCAGCGACTGGTGATCGTAGGGACCGTGCATGTCCACGAGCACGTCTCCGAGGCGTTTCAGCAGGGCCAGGGTCACGGGGGCGTCATTCACGATTTGCCGTCCGGCGGAATCCGCGTTGATTTCCCGGCGAATCATCAACAAGCCTTCCTCACAGGTCTCCAAACCCGCTTCTTCGAGGATTTCATTGACGGTTTCCGGGGACGACAGGGAAAAGACGCCGAGCACGGAGCCCTTGTCCGCGCCCGTCCGCAAAGCTTTGCGGTCCGCGCGAGCCCCCAAAATCAGGTTCAGGGCGCCCATGAGCACGGATTTGCCGGCTCCGGTTTCGCCGGTGATTACATTGAGGCCGGGGGCAAAGGCGATGGACGCCTTCTCCACCAGCGCCAGATTTTGAACGGTCAGTTGCGTCAGCATGTCCCGAATCTTAAGCAGATCGACGCGCAATGCAATGCCGGAATGTATTTGCGGGCGGGTGTCCGTGTATTTTGGGTTAAAAAACGGGTTTAGGGACGATTTACGGGTTTGGTATGCCTTCAAAATCGTATTTTACACTTTCCGTGATGGATTTTTCCAAGCTTTCGCTTTAAGTAGGGGCTCTCATGCGCTAGAGAGTCTTTCTCAGACCTGAATTCGGAGCCATTATGAAAATCGAAACTTTTTTTAACCATTGGAAATTACGCGAAAACCCCTTTACGGCAGAGGAGGCCAGGGATGATGACGTGTACGCGCGCATCATGAGCGATGGGGTGGCCCACCCGGAATTCGAAAAAATCTTCGGACGGCCCGAGCGGCCCAGCACCTCCGTGGTCTTCGGGGAAAAGGGGAGTGGGAAAACCGCGTTGCGGCTTTTGATGGAACAACGGCTGAAAGAATACAACGACAAGAATCCCCGCAAAAAAACCTGGATCGTTCGCTACGACGAATGGAACCACATGGTGGACCGGGCCGTGGGCGCTGAAAACGCCGACGATCCCGAAAACTTCAAGCGCATTCGGCTTGAAGACCACATCGACAAACTCATTTCCATGGTCGTCACCGAGTTGATTGACGCCGCCAGCCGTCCCAAGTCTTCCAAGGTGGCCAAGGAACTCGGGAAAAACCTCCGCAAAATGCCACGCCAACATCGGTTGGATCTGGCCTATCTCGCCGTGCTCTACGACCAGCCCAGTCTCAGCACCCGCAACGAGCGTTGGCAAAAAATTTCGAAAATTCTACACGTCAACCAATTGGTAACCCCCTCTTTTCTCCTGTATTTGTTTGGAGGCGGCGCCATGGTGACGTTTTTGAGCTTGGTGGATGTGCTTCAATTGCAGGCCGGAATGCCTTATACCCTGATTACCGCCATTCTCGGCGGCGGCGCCACATTCGTGGGCGGGTATTTCGGTCTGGGGCAATTCATGAAAAACCGCAAGCGTCGGAAGATGATTCAGTCCGAACTCAAGGTCGTCGATCACCCCACCTCCACGCTGACCAAGCAACTCGGCAACCTCAAGGCCTCCGAACTGGATGCTCTGCCATTGCCTACCCCCGGCGATCAGGACTGCCGCTACGAGCTCCTGGGTCGGCTGCAACGCATCCTCAAGGGGCTGGATTTCATGAGCCTCACCGTGTTGGTGGACCGCGTGGACGAGCCCAGTCTCGTCAATGGGGATGCCAAAAAAATGCGCAACCTCATCTGGCCGCTGTTTTCCCACAAAATGCTCCAGCACGACGGCATGGGCATCAAAATGCTGCTGCCCATCGAACTCGGGTACGAACTCAAGCGCGAGGACGGCGATTTCTTCAGCCGTGCCCGTTTGGATAAAGGCAACCTCATCGAACGCCTCGAATGGACCGGCGTGAATCTTTACGACATTTGCAATCAGCGCGTGCAGGCCGTTTGTGATGATGCCGAAAATCCGACCCTGCTCAAGGACCTTTTCGAAGAACGCGTGAGCGTACAGGATTTGGTGGACTCGCTCGACCAGATGAAGCAACCTCGCGACGCCTTCAAGTTCCTCTATGAGGTGATCATCCAGCACTGCAAAGGGTCCACCGACGCCGACCCAGAATTCCTTATCCCCAAACTCACCTTGGACCAATCCCGTCGTCACCAAGCCCAGCGCGTATCCGATCTCGCCCGCGGCTTCAGCGCCGCGTAGGTTGGTTGTTGGTTGCCAGTTTCTGGTTGTCAGTTGCCGGTTGCGGGTTGTCTGTAGATCGGCAGTCCCTTGCCGATAACTCGTTTTGGTTGCCGGTTACTGGTTGCGCTGTTGTTGGATTTTGTATTCCAGTGAGGAAAAGATCTCACGGATTCGGAAGAATGCGGGAGCGGGCGCGCTCGGGAAGCAGTTCACGGGGAAAGTCCGCGTTGCGGTGGAGGGTGATGACTTGGTTTTCCCCCTGAAAGTGGATGGAATCCTGACCCATGCCGGGACATCGTTTGGGCGCTTGATCCATCCAGTCGTTCCAATCGTCGCCGGAACCGATCTCGACAAACAGTCCGCCTTTCGGATCGTGACAACGCCATTCGATTCCGGACCAGGTGCCTTGTTGGCAGGGTATGAGGGGTTTGGAGGACCAGATTCGTAGCCGACCTTGGCCGCGCCTCGCGAACAACCAGTTTTCGGTTTGCAGAACCTCGTCAAAGGCCTGGACGGGAAGGTGAAGATGGAACCAAGGGCACGGGTCGGTTTCCGGGATGTTGAAAAGGTTCAGGAGGCATCGGTCCCGCATCCAGCAGGCGGGCGCATGACCATGCCCCTGCCAAAAGCCGGGGCGGTAGTCGCCGGGTTCGCCGGGCGGCATGTTGCCCGGCACCCAGCCGGGTCGGCCCGAGGGTTGGAAGCGCCCCTCCTCGTACCCTTGGAGAAGGTCCTTGGGCGTGGGGTGGTCGGGAAGATGATGAGTCGGCGGTATCGTGGCCGGATGGGTGGCGAGGACCACGGCATCCTCGTCGAACACCGCCAACCAAGTGAAGTCGGTGTACCGGGAGGGCGTGGCAGGGATGATGGTGCCGGAGAGCTGCACCCCGGGAAGTCGGGTGGTAACCCGAAAGGTTTCGCGAACCTCGACATCCGGCTGAGGGTATGGGCGGGTATTGTAATCGCTGCTGCGCAGCGGGTTGGCTTGGGCCAGCGCCACGATGTCGGCTGGGGGACGGTAGGGACTCAGCGCGGCCACAAGCACCCCGCCCACAAACCACGGCACCGCGAAATCGGGGTTTTCGTTGTGAAACCAAAGCGCGTGCAAAGGACGCGAGGGACTGTTCCGGGCGCAAATGCGGTAACAGCCATAACCGCGACGGGCCGCGCCGGTGGAAGCCCCCGCGAAAGCGTTCAGAGCCATTTCTCGGGCCAGCAGATCCAGCGCGGCGCGGACGCGGTCCTTGATTTCGGCATCGCTTGCAAAATCGTGTAGGTTCAGCAGCGAGAGCAAATTGACGTTCTCATAGATATCCGCGCCCCATTCTTCACTTCCTTGTTCCAACCAGACCTCGCACCACGCCAGAATTCGGGAGCGGGTTTCCAGAAGATGCGTTTCCGCGGAGCGTCCGTCGAAAAGGCTTTCCTTGGGAAAAGCGAGGGCGGTGAGGTGACGCATGGCGTGGTGGAGGAGATCGTGGTTTTCGGTCAGCCCCCCATCGTGAAAATTGTAGGATAGCAAACGCTGCTTGATCCGTTCCCGAATCGAGTCTGGAATCTGATCGGGAAAGGTCCGAAGGGCCCTCCACACCGCATGGATTGCGAAATCGGCCAAGTGCCATTGGTCCCCGCGTCCACTGAGTTCATCGGCCAAATTTCGGTCAATCATGTCCAAGGTTTCGCGGAGAAGGGCAAGACCGTCCTCCACATCCCCGGTGGCCAGGAACGGGAGAAACATGCCATCAAAACAGCGGTAGGGGCCCCAATACGTGGTTCGGTCCGACAATGCGTATGGCGCGAAAGCTTTGAAAAAATCCTGAAGGCGGGTCATGTGGGTTTGCACAACAAATACAGACGTTCAATTGGAAATTTGATCTTCGGTGTCGGGGGGAACCAGGCGCATGGCGGCGGGAACGAGGAAATTTCTGCGGACGGTTTGGCCGTCGGTGGTTTCCATGTCGACTCGGATGAGTTTGGGCAGGGCGGTGGAGGAGGGGACGTCGGCAGATGCTTCGGGGGGCCATTCCGGGGACCACGTTTCTTCTTCACGATAGACGGAGAGGGTGAGACTTTGTACGGCGGAATAGAGGAGGTTGGTCTGGATTTGTGTTTGTCCGGCCGCCTGGGCGGTTCGGCGCCAGTTGCCCTCGTTGTCGGGGGGAAGATAGCTGACCCTGGTGGGAATGGCGTGGCCAGTTGCACCCGCGGTGGCGGTCAGCCATTTGGCGGTGCCGTCGGATTTCAATTGAAAATCCGGATCGCCTTCGGCCTCCATGGATCGGATGAGGTGGGCAAGGTCATTTTCAAAAGCGGCCAGCGCCTCATGGAGGGTGTCGGGGGACTCCGCGAGCAATTCGTCGGCGATATTGCGGATGGAGGCCAGCATGAGCCAGCCCATGAGGGTGACCACGGAAAGCAGGCTGAGGGCCACGAGCAATTCGATGAGGCTGAGGCCCCTGGCCTTTACAATTCGGGGGGTGCAAGATTCCATAAGTATAAGAAAAACAGCAGTCCGGCAATGCCGAGAAAGAGGAGGGAGAGCACCATGGCCAGCGTTTGGGGATCCATGGTTTCGATGTCGTCTTCCGCGGATTCTTCGTCTTCTTCCCCGGGGTCCTCGGCGGACTCCGCTGGCTCTTCTTCCGGGGAATGTGTTTCGTGGGAGACGGGTTCCAGTTCCGGGGCGACTTCGATTTCGGATTCTTCAACGACCTCTTCGTCGATTCCCTCTTCATCGTCCTCGTATTCCTCTTCGGGAATATCGGCCAAATCCTCGTCGGAAATGGAAATGGACATTGTGGCATCGAGGCGTTGGGAGGCGTCGATGGGCTTGGAAGTGGGAATGAGGTCCATTTCCGCGTCGGTTTCGTCGGATTCTTCGCGCAGTTCGGGGCCGTCCACGGAAAAACTGACGCTGCCGAATTCGATGATGTCGCCGTCGAGCAGGGTGGCGGGAGCGATGAGGGTGCTGTAATTCAGCCGGGTGCCATTGGTACTGTGCATGTCGATGACCCGCAGCACGCCATGGGTCAACTGGATACGGGCATGCTGGGAGGACACGGAGGGATCGTTGATCACCACGTCGCATTTGGGCATGCGTCCGATGAGGAGGTTTTCCCCCTCTTCGATTTCGATTAAGGTTTGATCATCCAAGGATCTTAGATAAGCCATGATCTACTTATGAACGCTTTTTTCACTTTTTGCAACGCATGAATCTCATTTGTGCATCCAGCGTCACTTTTGCCGGGTCGGCTTTCGGCCCGTTGGGGTCGCTGACTTTGCTGCCCGAAGGGGAAATTACAACTGAAAGGGTACGGGATGCGGATGCGGTGATCACCCGAAGCAAGACCAAGCTGAACCGGGCCCTGTTCGAGGGGTCGCGGGTCAAATTAGCGGGTACCTGCACGGCGGGAACGGACCACGCGGACGCGGAGGGGCTGGCGGCCCTGGGGATTCACTTTGCCTCCGCCCCCGGTTGCAATGCGAACGCGGTATCGGAATACGTGGTCGCGGCCCTGCTGGAGGCTTATGCGGATCATGGGTTTACGTTTGCGGACAAAACCCTGGGCGTTGTCGGCCATGGCGAGGTGGGGTCGCGGGTGGCGCGCAAGGCGGAGGCCTTGGGCATGAAGGTGCTGCGCAACGATCCGCCCAAGGCGGAAAGCGGCGTCCCGGGGCCGTGGACGGATCTGGATGAGCTGGTGGCGCGGGCGGATGTTTTGACGTTGCACGTGCCATTGGTGGAAACGGGACCTTGGCCTACCCGCAACCTGTTGTCCGCCCCGCGTTTGGCGAACATGAAGCCGGGCGCGGTTTTGATCAACGCCTGCCGGGGGGAAGTCCTGGACGGTCCGGCGGCGGCGGAAGCCCGAAGCGCGGGGCGTTTGTCCTGGCTGGTGTTGGATGTCTGGGATCCGGAGCCGGATTTTCCGCTGGAGATGATGGCGGCCGCCGATTTGGCCACCCCCCATATTGCCGGGCATTCGGTGGAGGGCAAGGTGAATGGCACCCGTCAAATTTTCGAGGCTTTGTGTGCCCATTTCGACCTGCGACGCCAATGGGATCCGTTGCCGCTGATGCCGCCGCCTTTGACGGAGCGGGTGCGCTTGCCCGGAGAGGGAGATTTCGAGACCCGTTTGCGTCACGCGGTGCGTGCCTGTTACGAATTGCGGGAAGATGATCGGGCGTTGCGGGCTTCGTCGGAAAATCCGGGGGCGCGCTTCACGAAATTGCGGCGGAATTATCGGGATCGTCGTGAGTTTTCGGCCACCACGGTCACCGGATTGCGAGGGGAGGAACGGGAAATCTATGCGGCATTAGGGTTTCAAATTTAAAACCCCTGTAAAATCACAATTCGTTTGGCGAGACTGCGGTGAGCGTTCTGGCCAGGACGGTTTCCGCTTGCCGGATGATTTCGTCCCCTGTCGCGTCCATCGTGGGCGCGTTTTCGTGGAGGACGGCTTTCAGGGAGGTGACGGGTTCGCCCACGAGGCCGCATCCGACGATGAGGTCAAAGCCGGCGAGGTCCGGATTGACATTGAGGCTGAGGCCGTGCCACGTGACCCAACGGGTGAATTTGAAGCCGATGGCGGCGAATTTGCCTTTCGGGCACCAGGCGCCGGCCATGCCATCGCGTCGAAAGGCGTTGACGCCGAAGGTTTTGGCGGTGCCAATGGCGATGTTTTCCAAGGCGTGCAGGTACCCGTGGGCGCCCATTTCCCGGGGACCGAGTTTGAGAATGGGGTAGAGGACCCATTGTCCGGGGGCGTGATAGGTGACATCGCCGCCGCGGGCGGAGGTTTCCAGGGCGATGCCGTGGGCCTTTAGCTGTTCGGGGGGGGTGAGCAAATGCTCGCGGCGTCCGCGGCGTCCGAGGGTGATGGTGGGCGGGTGTTGCAGGAGAAGGAGGGTGTCGGGGATGTCATCGGCAATGCGGGCGCGCACCAGACGTTCTTGGAGTGCAACGGCTTCGGCATAGGGCATCGGCTGCGCGAACCGACAGATCCGGGCGGAGGTCATTCGTCGGGAATGATGCCCTTGTAGGCGGCCGCGTCCATGAGGGCATTGACATCTGCGGCGTCGGCGGGTTCGATGACAAACAACCAGCCGTCGCCGAAGGGATCGTTGTTGATGGCTTCGGGCGCGGAGATCAGGGCTTCGTTGACTTCAACGATTTTGCCGGCCACGGGGGCGTAGACATCGGAGGCGGCTTTCACGGACTCGACCACCGCGACTTCGTCTCCGGCGTCCACGTCATCGCCCACGCCGGGCAAATCGACAAAGGTGAGGTCGGCGAGTTGGCTTTGGGCGAATTCGGTGATGCCGACCCGGAGAAGATTGCCTTCGACGCGGACCCACTCGTGTGAATCGGTGTATTTCAAATCCTGGGGTACTTGCATTCGAAAGCTCCGAAAGAAAAGGGTGGGTGGGTGAAAAGCAGGGGAAGGGAAAATTGGAGGCGTGGGTCGGATTCGAACCGACGAAATACGGGATTTGCAATCCCGCGCATTAGACCACTCTGCCACCACGCC
>JAFIGC010000296.1 GCA_020831635.1 Verrucomicrobiota bacterium
GTAGGAGCGCAACCACTTGAGCGCGGTTTTGCCCACGGGCACGAAGCGTTCTTTTTGCCCTTTGCCGATCACCCGCACCACCCCGGCTTCAAGGTCGAGGTCCGGCAGGGTGATGGCCACCAGTTCCCCGATCCGCAGGCCGCTGGAGTACATCAGTTCCAGAGCGGCCCGGTCCCGGACCCCTTCGCTGCTCTGGGCTCCGAGCTTGCGCAGGAGTTTGCGGACCTCGGCGTGGGTGAGCACGCCGGTGGGCAGCAGGTTGGGCTCCCGCACGTAGTCGAGCTTTTTGGCCAGGGGACGGCGCAGGCATCCGCAGTCGTCGAGCAGGTCGAGGAAGGCCCGCACGCCTTTGATCACGGTGTTGATGGACGCGGGCTTCATGGGCAGGCCTTTCCGGGTGCGCCGTTGCGCGAGGTGCGCCTGAAAGCCGTGGATGTGCTCGAGGGTGAGGGTTTCGGGATGGTGGACATCGCACCGGTTCTCAAGATACGGGATGAACACGTTCATGGCCACTTTGAGCCGGGCCAGGGTGCCGGGCGCGTGCCGCAGACTTTCAAAGCGGCGGTAGAGATCGTCCGTCCATTCGCGCAGGGTTTTCATTTTAGCGGCCCGGCTTGGATTTGGCGTGCGCGGCCATGAGGTCGGGGGGCGTGGTTTGCAGGTAGTGGCCCAGGGTTTTGATTCCGGTATGGCCGAGCAGTTCGGCCACGGCCACCGGATGCGCCCCGCCCCGCAGCAGGTGGGTGGCGCAACTGCGGCGCAGGGTGTGGGCGTCCACGTCCAGGCCGACGGATTCACCGTGTTTTTTGAGCAGGGTCACCACCTGACCCGATCCCAGGGCCTTTTGCCGCCGGTTGAGCCACAGCGCCTCCGGCGCGGGGCGGAACGTGGGCAGGAAGGCGGGGCGGGCCTCCCGGATGTAGAGGCGCAGGAACCGGACCGCCTCGCGCCCCAGGGGGACGACGCGCTCTTTCCTCCCCTTGCCGGTGATGCGCACCGCGTCCCGGTCGAGATCCGGGTCGAAGAGGGTCAGGGCCACCAGCTCGCCCCGGCGCATGCCGGTGCTGTAAAGCACTTCCATGATGGCCCGGTCCCGTAGCCCCTCGGGCCGGGCGAGGTCCGGGGCGGACAGGAGGCGGTGGACCTGGGCTTCACTCAACACCACGCCCATTTTCATTTTGGGCTTGGGGTTTTTGATCTTCCGGGCGGGGTTCTCGAAGATGTGTCCGCCCTCCTCGAGGTGGGCGAAGAACATGCGGGCGGCCTGGATGGCGCTGAAGGTCACCGATTCGCTGTAGCCGTGACGGATCAGGGCCAGACGGAAGGCTTCCAGATCCGGGAGGGTCACTTGTCCCAAGCCGAGGTTGCGGGATTCGAGGTAAACGCCGAGTTTTCGGAGGTCGTCGTCCCGCTTTTTGATCGTGTCCGGACTGCGTTTTTTGGCTTCGAGGGCTTCCAGGAACCCGGTGAACGCGTCCATCCATTCACGATCCCGCGCCCTCCCGTGGCTGAAGTCGCACAACACCGTATCTTTCTCTTTTCCGCCGTTTTCGTTCGCTCTTTTCATAACTTTCTTCCTTTTAGTTGCTTATGGATTTTCAGCCTGCCCGAACGCCCCCCGAATGGGGGCCGAATGCCCCCCGAACGGCACCCGAATGGCTCAAGTTCCGGCCTCCTTTTCGATGTCGGGGATGTCTTTGAGGCCCAGAACAAAGCGTTCGCCGTCCTTGCCTTCCCCCCGGTAGAGCAGCCGGTAGCGGTGGCCGCCGCCGGGGCGGTCGAGTTCGCAGGCCAGATATTCGAACTCGATCAACTCTTTGAGGTGGGTGTGCACCCGGTAGTTGCTCCAGCCGGTGAACTCGCGGATTTCCCGGCGGGTGAAGCCGGAGGCCTCGCGCTCCGCGACCATTTTTTCGAGATCGCCCAGCAGGGTCCGGCTGGGGCGGCTGAGTTCGTCGAGGGAGTGGCCGAAGAGTTCGCGGGCGAGCCGGTTGGCCACGGCGATGTCCGCGGGGGTGGTTTCGATGTAGGCGATAGGTTCGCCGCCGGGTCCGGGGGCGGTCTTCACCTCCCGGCGCATTTGATGCAGGAAGGTCACCGTCTTGATGAGGTTCAGATACTTGGGATGGTCCCGGCGGCCCTGCAGGCGGTCGTCGCCGTACTCGAGTTCGTGGGCGTAAGGGTTGACCACCTCCAGGGGCTTTAACAGCCGCTGGAAGTTCCGGTGCCGGGCCCGGATCTCCTCCACGGCCCGGTTTCCCCGCACCCCGGCCAGGGTGTGGGCTTTGCGCTGGGCCTCCAGAATGGCCCGGGTCTGCTCCCGGCTCTCGTCCACGGCGGTGACGAAGAAGCGGGACTTGGTTTCCGGGTCGGTGTCCGGCCGGGTGGTCGTCAGCATCACCGCCGTGGGACCCTCCACCCGGTTTTCCATGGTGGTGAGCCGTCCGGTGCCCAGATCTTTGATGGTGCTCTCGGTGACCAGTTCCCCGGCGCTGATGAGGTTGCGGATGGCGTAGGCGGCCTCCTCGGCGCCCGCCCCCTCCTCCAGGGCCAGCACCTTGTGCTTGAGCGCGTCGCGCTCTTTGTAGAACAGGGCCTTGCCCGAAAGGCTGGTGAGCTTCACCAGGTCCTCTTCGGGCACGAAGGCCAGCGCGGCGTCCTGCAGGGCGGTCTTGCCCGCGCCGGAACTCGAAAGGATCAGCAGGGCCAGCGGCTCGGCGGTTTTGCGGGAGACGGCCACCAGGTAGGCCAGCAGTTTGTTGGCCTCCTCGCCCACCAGGCCGCAGGCCGCGTAGTCCGCGAGGATTCGCGCGGACAGGTCCTCGCTTTTGCCCAGTTCTTCCGCTTCGCGGCGTTCTTCTGCTGTCAGTTGCCGGTTGTCGGTTTCCGGTTGCGAGTTGGCTTCGGTCTGCGTTTCGAGGTGGACGAGCAGCTTGTTGAGGTCGGCCTCGATGGTTTCGGGGATCTCGTCGAACACCCGGCAGAGGTCCTGGCACAGGGTCCGCCGCGCCC
>JAFIGC010000308.1 GCA_020831635.1 Verrucomicrobiota bacterium
CTCCGCTATGTGGGGAAACCCCCTTAAAACCCCAAAAACCCTAAATCGGCTGGGGGGTGGGGGGGGGGGGTTGGGGGTTGGGGTTTTGGAGGGGGAAACCACTGAACACACGGAATACACGGAGAAGGATAGGGGATTACCACAGAGGGCACAGAGCGCACAGAGGGAATAGGGGGGATACTGGATACGGGATACGGGATACGAGGGATGAGGGGTTTACCACGGAATACACGGAAAAGGGCTTGGGGCGTGGAGCGTGGGGCGTGGAGTTGAAATCCGTCAGTTCCAAAATAGGGGGAACTTTCCGTGTGTTCTGTGTATTCCGTGGTTTATCGTTTTGTTAATCTGGGGGTTACCCCGGGACACAGGGAAATGAAAACGCTTATCTTCGCTGATCTGACGCTAATAAAAACATTTTGGTAAAGATTAGCGCGGATTAGCGTCGATTAGCGTTTGAAAAATAGGCTTTGAATGAATCGTCAGTTTCGAGAGGGAAAACTTTCCGTGTGTTCGGTGTATTCTGTGGTTTATCATTTTGTAAAACTGGGTTTGACCACGGAACACACGGAATACACTGAAAAGGGATGAATTGTCGTGGAGCGTGGGGCTTGGAGTGTGGAGCCTCCAAATAAATCGTAGCCCTGATTTCGTAAACTTTCCGTGTGTTCCGTGTATTCAGTGGTTTATCCATAGATTTTCTGGGCCGATCATTGTTTGGAATCCTCCACGGCGGCAACCAAGACTTCTTCAAGCTGTTTTGCGAGTTTATCTCTGGAAAACCGTTCTTCCGCGAGTTTACGCGCCGCTTTTCCGGCGGCTTCCACTTTTCCGGGATCGGCCAAAAATTCGGCCAATTGTTTTGCGGCGGTTTCCGGATCACGATTCAGGACCAGCCCGGCGCCGGTTTCATTCAGTAGATCGGCCTGCCACCCGCCGTAGTTGATGGCGATGGGCTTTCCGGCGGCCAAACCGTCAAAAAATTTGTTGGCCGAGTTCTTTTCCATTTCGGGGATATTTGCGAATAGAGAAGTCACAATGTCAGCCGCAAGAAAAGTGTCAATAACCTCAATCTTCGGTATGCGTGGATATTGGAAATAATTTACTTGGTCGACGCCTAGCTGGACCGCTAATTTTTTCGTTTCTTCAAATTCAGAACCATCTCCGATTACAACATATTTTATATTAGGATTTAGTTTTAATGATTCTTTCGCCACCATTACCAGATAAACCACGTCATTTACCTTGCCCAACGTTCCTCCGTACAAGACATAGAACCCTTCGCCGATTTCAGGATGCATTTTTATGAAACGATTTCGAGACTCGGGGTCCGGTGTGAATTTGTCAAAATCGCAGCTATTGGATATCTGATGTATTCTATTCCTTGGGTATCCTGAAGAGGCCACTCCTTCCAACATTCCAGGGGATAGCGCTACCACTCTCGTTGCATTTTTATATGCAAACAATTCCAATCTTTTTGCGGCCCATTTTAAAATTGGGTTTTTTAAGGCACCAATCGCGATGGGCATTTCGGGCCATAAATCCCGAACCTCGAAAACCATAGGCACTTTTAGCCGCTTGGAAGCATAAACAGCAGGAATCGCGATCGTTAAGGGTGTGCTGGTTGCAAAGACGATTTCCCCTGATAAGGATACCGCTTTTTTTGCTGCTTTGATGGCAAAAACAAAGAAAGCAGACAGTCGTTGGCGATACGACATTACATTATGATAGGGTACTGGCAGCCAATGCACATGTATTCCTTCTTCGGTTGTCTCAAACCAAGTTTTTTCTTCGGTTTCATCTCTCCATGAGGTGACCATATGCACTTCATGTCCATATTTGACTAGGCGTCTGGCCATTTCAAAGGAGCGGGTGCTGGTAGTACCTTGCATACTGGGTGTGAAAAAGTACTGATGAAGGTAAATAATTTTCATTGGCGAATTGTCCGTGAAATCTGATTTTAAAAGTAACGTGGTGAGTGAAAATTTAGGAATTAAACAAGGTGCGTATGCAGTGAAAAACCCCATCCAACTCAGCTTCCAAATGAATGGCGGAGGCTTCAGGCAGTCCCAGGCGGGAGAGGTGAAAGCTGTCCACTGCGGGAAACTTGTTGATGCGTGTTTGACGATTGGAGTCAAACACGGATCGGAATCCCAAGGTTTTGGCCAATTCGATCAATTGCGGGGTTCTGCTGCCGGCGGGAAAGCAGAAAGCGGGACGCTCGAAGCCCAGCTCTTCGCGCAAGCGTTCTTTGCTGTTCAGCATTTCCTCGCGGGCCTCGTCCTCTGGCAGATTCGCCAACAGCGGGTGGGTGACGGTGTGGGCGCCCATTTCCATGCCCGCTGCTGTCATTTCCCGGGCCATGTCCCAGGTCATCATGCGGTCCACAGGCGCTTGAGTCTCCCAAAGCCCTTCCAATTCCGTCAGCACCGTCTCCCGTTCGGTTCGTCCCATTTTTTTGATGGGGTCTTTGACGGTGTTGTAAGCGGATTTGCGTTCCTGCGGGCTTTGCAGGGGCAGGGGGAGGTTGTGGGTCAGAGAATGGGTAAGGGAAGGGACGGTGGTTTGTTGGAACAGACAGCCCAGACGTTGGGACCAGGGTAACTGGCCGCTGTCCAGACAGCCGGTGGTGAGAAAAATGGTGGCGGGCACCTGGTGCTTTTTGAAGAGGGGAAAAGCGTGGGTGTAGTTGTCTCGAAATCCGTCATCGAAAGTGATGACCACGGATCGTTCGGGCACCTTTTCGCCTCGTTCGAGATATCCAACCAATTCACTGAGGGCAAGGAAGCGGTAGTGTTTGCCCAGGTAGGCCAGTTGCGCGTCCAACCACTCGGGTTTGAGTCCCGCGAGATAGCCCTCGTGGTCATCCGATACCCGGTGTCCATAGAGAATGATGGCGCCATCGCGGTTGCCAAAGCGACGTCCAAGGGCGGTGAGACCGCTGTAGACGGAGGCGAGGGAGGCGAGGGTGCGGAGGGATTCTTTCATGGGGCGCGGCGG
>JAFIGC010000085.1 GCA_020831635.1 Verrucomicrobiota bacterium
CCACATACCACAGGCGGGCTCACCTGGGTAGTGGGTCGATCCCCGGACGCTTACTCACTATTTAATTGCGAGTGCGAGATAGAATAGTGAATCCATAAAGCACAATTGGAATATACGCCATTATGAAAATGAGAACCAAGCCTACCATCAGTCGCACCGAACCGCGAGTACGCGGTCCGGTGGACTGAGGCGTTGAGCAAAGGATTTATGAAGCGTGAACTGTGCAAGAGGCTCGACGAGATCGTAACCTCGTTCATGGAGGACTTGGGCTTCACATTCAGGAAGTCCAAGAGGTGCTACTTGAGACGCTTCGACGAAGCGAACCAGATTTTGCGCACCGATGTGCTTGCATACCCCAGTGGAATCTATCGCATCGCCACCCACTGCGGGCTCACATTTCCGCGATTCGTCGTTGCCTGCATTCGGCATCACACCTATGGTCAGCGAACGGAAAAGAGCGATTTTATCATGGTGACCATGAATTGCGATGAACTCTACCGATCGGAGGTGCGCGCAAATCTACAGATCACAACAGACGATCCACATTCAGCCATTCATAACTTACAGATTGGAATAGAGCAGGACTTCCTGCCGGTTCTCGACAAGTATTCGGACCTCCCGACTCTAGTGGATAACTTCGTTCGTAAAATGAAAGGTATTCTCGATAAGTACAGAATGATTGAAGACAAGATGAAGACAGATTGAGTCTTTAAACCCTGGACGAAACCGCTTGACAAAACTACGCCATTGGCGTATACATGAACCCATGATCTTTCTTGAAACCTCCGTTTTCACGAAGCAGATTACCGAATTACTGCCGGATGAGGAATACAAGGCTTTGCAACAAGACCTTGTTTTCAATCCGGCTGCTGGCGATTTGATTCAGAAAACGGGTGGATTGCGCAAAATCCGCTGGCGAACCCAAACCAAGGGGAAACGAGGCGGGATTCGGGTAATCTACTACTGGTATGTGAGTGAGGACCAGATTTAAATGCTGCTGGCTTATGGAAAAAACGAAAAAGACGATCTGACAGAGAAACAGAAGCAAATCCTGCGGAAAATCGTTGAGGAGAACCTAAAATGAAAGAAAAACTGTTTGAAGAATTACAAAGCAGCCTCCTGGAGGCCGGTGATATGCGGAAAGGCATCAAGAAACCTTCCAGGATTCACGCTTTCAAACCTGTGGATGTCAAAAACATCCGGCAAAAGCTGAACGTATCCCAACAGGAATTTTCTCTGATGATTGGTGTCAGCAAATCGACCCTGCAAAACTGGGAGCAAGGTCGGCGTGAACCAGAGGGACCCGCAAAAGCCTTCCTGAAGGTTTTGGAGAAAAACCCAGAGGCAGTTCTTGAAGCCCTTCACTCCGCATGAATTTCAACCATGGGCTGGTGAGAACGCTTCGCGTCTCACAGCCTAAACGCTCGCTCAAGAAATCAAACCCACAATGCTCATACGGTTCTAAGGGCTAGAATCGACGAACTCTGCGAAGCCTATCGAACCTTGTTATGTGGACAACGAGCCCCTCTTGTGCTAGATTTCAGCCATGAAAACGTACACCGCCATCATTGAGCGTTGCCCAGACACCCAGATCTACACCGGGTATATTCCCGGATTCCCCGGGGCTCATTCCCAAGGAGAAACCCTAGAGGAGTTGCACTCAAACCTCCTTGAGGTTCTTCAAATGCTGTTGGAGGATGGAGAACCCAAGCTTGAGACTGAATTCATAGGTACCCAAGCGGTTATGGTGTAAACGGGGGATCCCTTCCGGTTCTAAAACCAAAAGAGGTGATCGGAATCCTGACTCGTCTCGGATTCGAACAGATCCGTCAACGGGGATCACACCGTCAGTTTCGCCACCCTGATGGTCGACAAACGACTGTCCCTGATCATGGATCAAGGGATATTTCCCCCATACTTCTCCGTCAGATAGCAAAAGACATTGGCTTGACAGCAGAAGACTTCTTGAAAAAACGATAAAAGACCCCAAACAAGCGGCTGGTGAGAACGCTTCGCGTCCCACAGCCTAAACGTTCAAACAACTCTCCGGATCAAAAACGTATCATCGCCTTCATCACCCCGTCGCGTCGGGTTTCCACCAAATCAAAGGCTTCCGCGGTTTGTTCGAAGGGAAAGTTGTGGGTGATGAGGGGCTCCACATTCAGGGCGCCGGATTCGATCAGGTCCAAGGCTTCTTGTACGCAGCCCTCCTGACGGCGGACGTTTTGGATGCGGATTTCCTTGCGGCGCATGGCGTCCACATTGAAGGAGACCCGGTCCACTTCGGGAATGCCAATGACCATGAGGGTGCCTCCGGGTTTCAGCAGGTCCATGGCCTGATCCAAGGCCTCTTGTTGTCCGCAGCATTCGAACACCACGTCCAGTCCAAGCGGCTCTTGTTCCAGAATGTCCGCGACCACGTTCTGACGCAAGGGGTTCCCGATGTAGCCGGCACCGGCTTTTTGGGCCAAAGCGATTCTGGCGTCCACTTTGTCCGTACAATAGGCGGACGCGCCGCCGGCATGAAGGGCGGGGAGCAGGACGGTCATGCCGATGGGCCCCATGCCGAGGATGCCGATTTTCGCGCCGGACATGGGGACGCTGTTTTTGACCGCGTACACGCCGATGGCCAAGGGTTCGGAAATGGGACCCCATTCCATGGGGGTTGTGTCGCGCAGGGGAAAGCAACAAGCCTCCGGCATGACGATGTACTCGGCCAGACAACCGGGGATCTGACCCGGACATCCCAGAAATCGATTGTTGCGGCAGGTGTTGGCGCGCCCGGCCCGGCATTGGTCGCAGCATCCGCAGGTGATGGCGGGTTCGATGGCAATCCGGTCGCCGGGGCGGACCTTGGTCACGGAGGATCCGACTTCCACCACCGTGCCCGCGCCCTCATGGCCGACGGTGAACGGGTATTCCACCACCTGCGCGCCAATGCGTCCGGTGCTGTAATAGTGCACATCCGATCCGCAAATGCCCACCGCGCCCATGCGGATGAGGACATCGTCGGGATTCCGAATGGAGGGGGACGGGGTCTCGCGAATCTCGATTTGACGGATGCCGGTGAGAAACATGGCTTTCATGGTGGTGAGGTTACCTGATTCTGGAATGATGGAAAGTTCCTTTTCAGTTTTTTCCGACGCTGAACTTTTGGAATTGGGGCTTCCGCCTTCGGAAAATTCGTGTAAGGGGATTGGGTATGAAACTTGCCGCCGACATCAGCCTTTATCCGCTCCATCAAGACTACATTCCCCCCATCGATGCGATCATCGCCCGGTTCGAATCCTATCCGGACATCGAAGTGCGGCGCAATGCCTTGAGCACGCAGTTGTTCGGGGACTACGATGCGGTGATGGGAGTGTTGCACACGGAAATGGCCCGCAGTTTCAAGGAAAACAAGGCGGTGATGGTGGTCAAGTTCGTGTGTACCGACCGCAGCGATTGAGCTTTTTCGGGGAAAGCGGCTCAATCCGTTTGTAAGCCAAGGGCTTTGACGTAGATTCATGGGTATGAATCCCACCGAATCCCTTCCTCTTTTTCCCCTCCCCATGGCGGTTTTGCCGGGGGAGGTCACGGCATTGCATATTTTCGAATCCCGCTATCGGGACATGCTGGAGGCTTGTTTGGATCAGCCGGGCACGAACGGGGATTTCGTGATGTTGTTCAGTGAGGATGACAAGTCCGATGAGGTGGGCTGTGCGGTGGAAATTTCGAAAGTGCTGCACGAGCATGAGGACGGGCGCTATGACATTCTCGTGGCGGGCCGGGAGCGGGTGCGGGTTTTGACCCGGTTTCAGTTGCACAGTTACGATTCCGTGAAGGTGGAGGTTTGTGACGACGAAGAGGCGGATTGGGACGAAACGCTGGCGACGGAAGTCTATGCCTTGCATCGTCAATTGCTGGTGGCCTGTACCGGGGACGAACCGGCGGACGCTTTTTATCAGGAACGCCGCAATCTGTCTTTTCCGGTGGCGGCCTGCTCGGGCTTTTCCACGGAAGAAAAACGGCGGTTGTTGTCGTTTGATCACGAAAACGAACGCCTGGCGTATGTGAAGGGTCATTTGGAGCGCATGCTGCCGTTCATGCAACGGGCGGTGCCTTTGTGGAAAAACATTCTCGGGACGTATTCGCTGACGCAAATGGCTGGCGGCGCGGAATCCACCGAAGCGTAATTTATGGCGTGTTTCGGATTTCGCGGGGCGTTTTGCCCAAATGTTTTCGCAGGACTTTCCCCATGTGATCGGAATTCCGGAAGCCAGCTTCCAAGGCAATGCTTTTGAGGGGCAGTGAGCTGGTCTGCAGCAGATGGCGGGCGAGGTCCGAACGCCAGCGTTGAATTTCGGTGTAGAGGGTTCGCCCTAGGATTTCCCGGAATTTTCGTTCCAAGGTGCGTCGGTTGACGCCGCTGGCGCTGGCGACTTGGTCGCAGGTGATTTCCCGCAGATCGGCTCCGCGGATAAATTGCACCGCTTTGGAGACCTGCGGATCTTCCAGGGCCAAGGCGTCGGTGGAGCGGCGGGTGACCACGCCGAGCGGAGAGATGACGTGCTCCAGGCTTTCGGGCGGGCAACCTCGAATCAGATCATAGAGCAATTCGGCGGCGATCCGCCCCTGGCGTTCGTCATCGGTCTGAATGCTGGAGAGGGGCGGATAACATGTTTCACAGACCAGTTCGAAATTCCCGAATCCCAAGATGGCCAAGTCATCGGGGATGGCCAATCCCGCATTCTGGCTCAGTGCGCACAGGCGGGCCCCAAGTCGGTCGCCCATGACAAACACGGCGGCGGGACGGGGGAGATCGGTCACGGAAACGAGGGGGAAGTCTTTCTGTTCGCGCGTATCCACCCCCTCCCTCGTGAAGGTCAACGATTGGGTCAACTCGTGGCAGACCAGCCCCTCCTCCTTGATTCGATTGGCAAAGGCCAGCCCGCCGAGGCTGACAAAGATCTCCTGAAATCGTCCGGGGGCGGGTTCGCAGGCAAAGGTTCGGTACCCGCGTTGCAGAAAATATTCCGCGGCCATCACGCCGGCCAAACCCACCTCATGGGCGACAAAAGGGAACCCCATTTGCATGGGGCATTTCCCGGAGACATTGACGACGGGCATGTCCAATTTCCGAAGTTGTTCGGCCAGGTCCTCGGAGGTGACATGGGCGATGATGCCGTCGATGTTGATGTTTTGGTGAAGTTCGTCGATCTCGCGCGGCTGACTGCCGCAGAGGTGCAAACGCCAGTTGCGGTGTTGGGCGTAGTGAGCCGCGCCACGGACGATTCCGGCATCCTGACCGTACATGGCCATGCCGATCATGGCGATGTTTTTGGGGCGAGGCGGGATGTTCATGGCCCTTCAGGTTAATCGATTGCAGTGAACGGGAAAAGACTTTTTCCGCCAAACGTCGCAAAAAAGCGAAAAAAATACGCGAATCCGTGTTTAAAATGATTCAACATTCTTCGAGAACCGTGGTATTTTGCGTATATTGAGAACCTTATACGAAAATATCGTTGTTTTGCTTTTCCGAACGTCGGAAGCGTTTTGGAAAGTCCTTCCGAGCGTCGGAAACCCTCAAATGAAGGATGATTTTATATGAAGTTGAAGCGTTTGTCCTTTTTGTGTCTTGTGCTGGCCCTTTCTTTTGGATTGGGGCTGCATTTGCTGCAAAAGTCGGGGGATTTGGATTTGAGTGACGTTCGCGACTTTCATCGGGAAACGGCTCGGATTCGGGAGGGGTTCGGGCCGCGTCTGCGTAGCCGTGATCGGGCGGCTTTGGCGGGAATGTTGGAAGATTTGGAGCGCCGGCAACAGATTGCGCTCCGTATGCGGGCTGACGAGGAGGGTTTGGCGTATGAGGGGGATACGGCGGATGGTCGGGGGTTTCGTTTGCAAGGATTCGAGGATGGCGAGCCGGTGTTTGTGTATACGGCCAACATGATTCAAGGGGCGGAGTCGGCGGCGATAGCGCCGTGGGTGCGCTGGAACGCGGATTTCGATCCGGCGGTCGGGTCCGGCATCGACGGGGAGGGTCTGGTGGCGAATGTGCTGGAACTGGGAACGATTTATCCCCAGCATCAAGAATTTTCCGATGAAACGGGAAACAGTCGGATTTTGGTTATGGAGTCGGAGCCCGTGGGGAGCAGCGGATCCAGGGAACATGCGACCCAAGTGTCTTCGATTTTGGGCGCTTGGGGAAAAGATGCGAATGCGATCGGAATCGCACCGCGGGTGAGCTTCCGGACTTTCGGCTCGGGCGCGGCCGAAACGGTGGTGTATGCCGCCGGGAAAGCCCATCCCGCCCATGCCGGGGCCTCGGTGGTCACCAATCGGTCGATTGGCGGCAGCCCCAGTACCATGTATCATTTTGCCAGCCGGGATATTGACCGGGCGCTGTTTGACACGCCGTATCATCTTTTGGTGAACTCGGCCGGCAACAACGGGTCGGGTTTTCAGACCCTGGGCGGAGGGGCCGTGAATGCCAAAAACACCTTGGCCATCGGGGAGACCCGGGCACTGTACCGGGATGAAGACGGCAATTATGAATCCGGGGGCGGTATTGTCGGAGCCAGTTCCCGCGGCCCGACCGCGGACGGACGCATCAAGCCTGATTTGGTTACCCGGGCAGACGGGTTGCGGGCGGCCCGCAGTGGTTCGAGCAATTATCGGAATAGCAGCGGCACCAGCTTTTCCTCACCGCTGGCGGCGGGTACGGTGGTATTGCTTGCCGACCATTTTCAGCGGCGTTTCCCGGAGAGGTTTCCCCGTTCGGCCACCATTCGGGCCCTGCTGATCAACGGCGCGGATGATTTGGGGAATCCCGGGCCGGACTACACTTACGGTTACGGAGCGATCAACGTGCTTGCCAGTTCAAGATTGATTCGCGATTATGCCGATGATCCGCAAAGTCGGCTTTTGGTGGAGGACGCGCTGGCGGAGGGTGGGGTTTGGATGCGGAACTATACCGTGGCGGAATCGGGGCGTGTCCGGGTGGCGCTTTCTTGGCTGGATCCGGCGTTCCCCAGTCAGACTTTCAATCAGGCTTTGGTCAACAATTTGCACGTCAAAGTGATCGGACCGGACGGCACGGAGGTGTTTCCGTATGTGATGCCGTATGCGTTGGATGATACCGCGAGTTTTTCAGCCCACGCGGTGCGGGAGGAAAATCCCGTGGATCCCAATTTGTTGGTGGAGATTCATGACGCGGCGCCTGGCACGTACACGGTGAAGGTGTATCATGGCGGTGAATTGCTCGAGGGCATTCCCCAAGAATTTTCCCTGGCGGTGTCCGGGATGGCGGCATCGGGATTGGCCGAGCCGGAGATCTTTTTGGATGCGCCGCTGGTGTTGACCGAAAGGCGGGATCAGATGGTGCGGGTGCCGGTTGCGGAGATGTTGGTCGGGGCCGTGGTGCGGCTGGAACGCGCGGGGTCCGCTTCGATGGAGGTCGCGGCAGTGGGGCGCGAGGAGGGGAGGATGACTTTTTATGTGAATCCGGGAGAGATGGAACCGGGATACTGGGATTTGCGTCTGCTGAATCCGGACGGCTCCGAAGCGCTCGCGTCCGGGGCGGTGCTGGTGAACGCAGCTTCGGCCTACCAACTTTTTTGGGATATGCAGACCGATCCCGGCTTTACGCTGGAGAGCGACGGGGACGTTTCGTGGTCTTTCGGCGAGCCGGGCGGGATACAGAATGATCCGGTCTTCGGTCCGTTTGGTCCGCAAATTTTGGGCACCAATCCGGGGGCCCATTATAGCGGCGACTTTGATGTTTCCGCGATCAGTCCGGTGCTGGATTTCAGTGAGGCTTCGGACCTTTTGGTGAATGTGCATCACTGGCTGAACAAGGACGGTTCGGTCGAAGCCGATTTTGCCGTGCAGGTGAATGGCGGGACTTGGGAATCGCTTTGGTCGACTTCTTTTCTCTCTCGCTGGAACCGCTGGCAAATTTTGAATTCGGGCAACCCCTGGAGTGAGGGGCCGATTGCGCTTCCGGGCAGCGTGAACGGACAAAGCGAGGTTCGCTTCCGCTTCCGGCTCCGGCGCGCCACGAGTTCCACAACGCAGGACATCGGATGGAATCTGGGCGGCTTTGAAATCGTACAGGAAACGGTGCAGGTGCTGTATCCGCCGGTGTTCACCTCCGATCCGGTGACGGAGGCTGCCGCGGGGCAATTTTACAGCCATACGTTGACGGCGGGCGATGCGGACACGGCCTTGCATGAATTGAGCTGGCATTTGGAGGCGGGGCCCGCCTGGTTGACTCTTCTCGACAACGGGGATGGCTCCGCCCTGTTGAGCGGCACGGCAGAGGCCGGAACCCACGAGGTGGAAATCCGGGTCAGTGACGGAGATTATGACGCTTGGCAGGTGTTTACGCTGGAGGTGGACAGCAGTCTGGTGTTTGTCGGCGTTCCGGAATTCAGCGGCGACCCCGGGGCGTCCACGGCCACGGTCCACACGCAAAGCACCGGAGCCAGCGCGGTGCTCACTGCCACGACCCTGCCCGGTTGGCTGAGTTTTGAGGATCACGGCGACGGCAGCGGAATGCTGACGCAACAGGCCTTTGAGGGAGATTATGGCGCCCACGATGTGGTGATTGAGGCCGATAATGGCGAAGAGAGCGAAACCCTTTCCTTCGTGGCCTACCGTCAAATGCAGGACCGGGTGTTGACCCTGCATCCCCATGCGGGGACGGAATGGGTCCTGCTGGTGGCGAATCCTGACTTGGATGCGATGGTGGTGAATGCCTTGGTGTCGAATCTGGAGGCGGCCCGGGGCTTTTATGCCCAGAGCACCGGACGGGAACCCGGTCTTTTTTTTCAATACAACGGTCTGCCCACCATTGCAGAGGTTCCGAATGGCAGCACCTGCGGGGCGGGGTGCGGATATCTGGGATTCACCGGGATCGAACTGACGCAAACGGTCTTCACGGATCTATACGAAGGGGTGCGGGACCGGAATGAATATGATCAGGCGGTTTTCTATGAAATGGGTCGGAATTTTTGGTTCTACGACGATGAACTCGCTTACCCGGATTCGGGGGATGATTTTTGGGTGATCCCGACGGGGTACGCGGTGTTCATGCGCTTCATGTCCATGGAGGCGGCGGGGGTTGCGGGCGGGCCGTTCAACGGAGATGATTTTCAGGATTTTGAAGCGGAAGTGCGCGGTTTGCTTGGCACTTATTTGGCGGATGAAAGCAAAGACTGGGGCAACACCCTCCGGAGCGGTCAGGGGGTGGCCAACGGCATGGGGTTGGGCGGCACGGATCTGTTCGCCTCCTTTCTGTTACGGCTGACGGATGTGTATGGCGCGTCCATTCCGAACACAATCTGGCAGGAGGCCGGCGTCCTGAACGCGGCCACAAACACCCAAGGTGCGGTGGACAACTTCATTCGCGCCGCTTCGTCCGCCGCCGGTGAAAATCTGGCGCCGCTTTTCGCCTACTGGCGCTGGCCGGTTCCGACCGCATTGGAAAGCGAACTCGCGGACGCGTATCCGGGCAGCGCCCCCGGAGATTTGGGCTTCAGCGTGTCCGAGGTAATGGTGAACGGGGATGCGGGCACGGTAGCATTGAGCGTGGTACGCGAAGGGGGAAGCGCGGGCGAGGTGAGCGTGGCCTTTACGAGCGTCGATGGAACGGCTGCGGCGGGCACGTACTATCAACCCGTCTCGGGGACGCTCACTTGGGCGGACGGAGATATGGATGCAAAATCCGTTTTTCTGGATATTTTGGATTTCGCGGCGCCCGAGGATTTGACCGTGGATCTGAGTATTTCGCTGGGCAGCCCCACGGATGGGGCCGGTTTGGGCGGGAATGCAAATTTGACGGTTTCCATTTTCTACGAGGGAGAGGTCATTCCCATCGTGCCGGAAATCGCCCTGATCCGTCCGATGGTGGAGACGGTGCGCATTCCCGAAGGCGTGGGGCTGGTGTTGGAGACAGAGGTCAGCGAGATCGGCGGGGAGAGCGGAGCCATGGCATTGGCTTGGACGGTGCAGCGTGGGGACGGCGCGGTGACCTGGGACCACACCGATCAGGCCGAGACTGTGGCTTGGTTCGGTGCGCAGGGGGAATACGTTCTGCGCCTTACGGCTGACAATGGGGAAAACCACGATGTGCTGGACATTGCCGTGAGGGTTGTCGATCCTGATTTGATTGCGGGGGGCGACAACGGCGTCGGTGACGGAGAAGCGGTGGTTTCCGATGCGGAAGCCCATGCGTTCCCGGAGGGATGGGACTCCATCACCTTTGGTTCGCCTGCTGAGTCGGGTGAAGAAATCTGGGAAGACGACGGTTTGGAGATCGCGGGCAGCACGGGGGACTTCTGGATCGGGGATGACAGCGGTCATTTTGTTTACACCACGGTGAGCGGGGATGTGGATCTGCGGGCCAAATTGAGTTCCTTTATGGCTCGCGACGGCGGTTCGGTGCACCAATGGGCCAAGGCGGGGGTGATGATTCGGAACAATCTGGCGGACCAAAGTTTTTATGGCCTGATGAAGGTGCAGGGCTCCTCGGGACGGCGCCAGGTGCGAAACAGTTTTTCTTCGAATCCCGAGACCGCAAACGGCAATTCGCTGGGCGATTATCCCTGGTTCCGGATCACGCGTACGGGGGATGAGCTTCTGTTTTATCAATCGAAAGACGGCGGGAATTGGGAGGAAATCGGCTCCGCGCAGACCCTCGTTCTTGGCGAAGAGGTGTTTGTGGGGCTGGCCGTTTCCAGTCATCCCAACAGCGGTGGCGGCGACAATACCGCGGTGGCTCTGTTTGAACACCTTGAACTCAACGGCGCATTGGTCGAAGCGATTGCCGGCGGGTCCCCGCGGAACATCGGTCCGCTGGTGGATGCGGGGGAGGCGCAGTGGGTCGGGGAGAACACGGAAACGACATTGTCGGGTGGGGTGGAGGACGACGGTTTGCCCGCCGTTCCGGGGGAAGTGACGACGGGGTGGCATCAGCTTTCCGGCCCGGAAATGGTGAGTTTGAGTGATCCGTTCCGTCTTTCAACCACTTTCACTCCGGAAATACCGGGGGAGTATGTCTTTCGCTTGGTGGCGTTTGATGGCGAGGTGGCGACGGCTTCGGATGTGCGCATTACCGTGGAGGCCGGGGAACCGGATCCGTATCACGTCTGGCTGGCGGAAAATGGCGTGGAAGAGGGTGAGGTGGATGTGGACGGTCGGACCATGGACACCCAGACGCTTTTTGTCATGGGCGCGTCGCTGAATTTGCAGTCGGGGGAATGGGAGGGTGTGCTGCGGGGCACGCTGACCACGGATGCGGGCGGGGGATCGCCGACATCGCTTTCCTTTGAGGCCCGGCCCGGACGTACCTATCGTCTGCAATTCTTGGACAACCTGACGGACCCGGATGCGGAATGGACGGACGTGGATGACGCGATCATCGCCGATGAGGGGCCGCAGACTTTTCCGCTGACCTTGCCTGAAACGGGGCATCGCTTCTATCGAATTCTTGTCAGTAAATCAGAAGGGTAAACTCATGAAAAAACAAATATGCTTGAAGGTTGCTTTCATGTTCGCGGGCTTGCTGGCGCGGGCTCAATTGGACGATCCCTTTCCCCAGATGGTTCCGGAAGAATATATGCAGCCGGGGTTTCACCGCTCGGTGGACGGTGCCGCGTTTCCGCAAGCCATGCGGAACGCGCGGTCCGCGTATTCGACCATGATTGACAATGCCGATGTGGACGCGCTTTTCGAGCAGCGGACCTTTACCGGCAGCCGGGTATTTCAAATGGAGAGCGGCTCCACACAAACCCTCGATTACGAAATCATGTATCCGCCGGAAGACGCGGTGATGCCGCCGGAAGGATTCCCGCTGGTCTTCACGACTTATGGGCGGAGACGCTTGGCCGAGGCGATGGCGCTGGACCACTTTCGCGAAAAGCATCCCGCCTATGTGGTGGCGTTTCTTCATTCGGAACGCCCCGGGCCGCTAAACGCACCTCCTGGTGGGCCGGCGTATTATGATTTCTCGCTTTTGTTTCACGAGTTGTTTGACTTTCTGTTTGAGGAATATCCCATCGACGAGAACCGCGTGTACGGTTCCGGTCATTCCCGAGGGGGATCCGCCTTGTCCATCCTGTCTTATGCGAAGCCGGAGCGGCAACTCATCACGGCCGGCGTTCCCTCGGCGGGCGGGTTCCAAAGTTTGGAAGGCCCGATTGAGGCCATTGAACACATCAAGTGGTTTTCCCTTCAGGGGGCCACCGATTCGAACAGCAACCCCAGAGGTTCAGAGCATGCCTTCGACCAACTGGAAAAAGCCGGCGCGTTGGACAATATTTTCTGGTGGGTCGAGGATACCGGCCACAGCCCGCATCGGTTGGGCTGGAATGTGGCCGATATCGTGGAGTGGATGTTTGCCCAGACCCGGGCGGATTTGGCGCTGCGTCCGGATGCGGTGCTGGATATCGATACCAACGACGCCGGTGTCCCGCTGAGCTTTACCGCCGATGCGTCCGCTTCCATGCCCAACAACGGGGGAACGATTGTGGGCTACACCTGGCAGATGTTCAAGTCCCGGGAGTCCATTGCCGAATACAGCAACCGCTACATGCATGGATATACGTTGGACACCGGATTCCAAGGAGCCGAGGTCATCGGAACGGGGTCCAGTGTCTCCCAGACACTTGAGGAACCCGGCACCTATTGGTTGCGGGTGATTGTGGAGGACGACGAAGGCAACCGCCGCGCGGTCACGCAAGAGATTCATGCCCGATCCGTGGAACCCACCGCCGCTTTTCGTTTTTCCCGCAATCATGAGGCCGCCGGCCAGGCGATTCATTTTGACGCCTCGGCCTCCGTGCCCGAACATGGCGCTGCCCTGAGCGGGTTTGCCTGGGATTTTGGAGAGGGGAATACCGCCACGGCTGAAAAGGTTTCTCATGCCTTCGCGACACCGGGCGACTATGTGGTGTCGTTGACGGTGACCTCCTCGGAAGGCGAAACCCATACCGTTTCGCATACGGTCACTGTTTCGGAAGATTTCCCGGGGTATCGGTTTTTCCGTTTTGAGGGCTTGGATATGCATCAAACTTGGAATTCTCCCAGGATTGATGAGTTGGCTTTCTTGCTCGGTTCCGGTGAGTTTCCCCGCGAGCCGATGACTGGCAACCATTCCCGGGGGATCCAGCTTTCCGCCTCTTGGAACGAGGACACGGTCTGGCGCGTTTTTGACAAAAATCATTCCACGGGTTGGACGCACCACAACTACTTTGTTCCGGGCATTCTGGAAATGGATGTCGGGGAGGAACAGCGTTTCGTACCCACCGGGGTGCGCATGGTCATGGGCACTTCCAACAGCCGTTGGTCTCTCTTTTCTCTGGAGGGGTCCGTGGATGAGGAAACCTGGGATGTCCTTTGGAAACATCATAGTGCGGAGGATGGGCCTTTGAACAGTGCCGGAGAGGAAATTCTTTTCGAAAACGTGCCCTCCGTGGAAGTCGGGAATGTAACGGAGGGGACCTATGGATTGGGCCGGACGTTCGCCTTGCAGGCCCAACTTTTCAATATGACCGGAGTAACCGAAGTCGCCTACCATGCCAATGATTCCCTCATTGGTTCCTCTTCGACGGGCGATGCGTATGAAGTATCGTGGACGCCCACCGAATTGGGGGATTACGCCCTGACCGCCGTGGCCACCTACGACGGCGGACGGCAGGCGAGTTGGTTCCCGATCACGATTACCATGCAACCTGCGCCGGAAATCACCCGAATCGAGATGGCCCCGGAGCGGCTGCGGGTGTATCCGGACGGGCAGGTGCAGTTGACCGCAGAGGCGTTTGATCAATTTGACAATCCTTTGATTCCCCAGCCGGAATTCAACTGGAGTGTGGAAGCGTCCGCCGGAAGCATCACGAGCGGAGGGCTTTATACGGCCGGAAGTGAAAGCGGGGAATTCCTGCTCTCGGTCGACGCCACGCATGAAGGGCAAACGCTGACCGTCCACCAACCGGTGATTGTCGTGGACGCCGGCAATTTCTGTGTGGAGTATTTCGCGGGCGAAGTTTTGCGTCCGGTGTGGGCCTTCATCAGCAATGAACCCTGGCCGGGGGCCCGGGCGGACGTGGATCGGGGACGCATGACGATTCAGAGCCGCGGGGAAAGCATGTGGCAGGAGAATCAATATTTCTCCGGGATTCGCCGCACCGATATTTCCGGGGATTTCGATGTTTCCGTCAAAGTGCTTTCCCAGAACGAAAATTACGCCGATGATGGGTCCAAAGTGGGTATTCTGGTGGCCAACGATTTCAACGATCTGAGTCAGGGAGGGTATCTATCCTTGCACACCCGCGGCAATGGCCGGGTGGCGTTTCAGCGGGAAGGCACGCCCGGGCAAATCAGTAGCGGGACCATTGATCATTTCCCCGAAGGCGCGGATTGGCCGATATGGTTGCGGTTGGTGAAGTCGGGGACGGAGTTTTCCACTTATTATAAGTTCGCCGAAGCCGACGCATGGACGCATCTGGCCACTTCCACCGTCAGTGCGGCGGCCATCGATTCCCAGGTAGCGCTGTTCGCAAGTTCAAACAACGCCACCGAAACGGTTTATGGTGTCATGGGCGACTTCATTATTGCGGATTGCGATCCCGACGATTTTGATCTTACGCCAGAGGTGCCGGCAATTGTGAAACAACCCCAATCGGTGAGCGTTTTCGAGGGCGGCATGATCACGCTTGAAGCGGATGCCACCGGCTTTCCGGTCATCACCGATTACCAGTGGTTGAAGGACGGAGTAGAGGTTGCGAATGATGGGCGGATTTCCGGTGCGCAAAGTCCGGTGTTGGTGATGGAAGACGCGCAATTTTCCGATCAGGGCGCTTACACGCTGTCGGTGAGCAACGACGAGGGCACGACCATGACCGAGGTGGCCATGGTCGAGGTTCTGCCGACTCCGGCGCTGTATTTCCTCATCGATTTCGGAACCAATCACACCGATCCGGGGGATTCATGGAACTCACTCGATCACAGGGGTACCCACACGGGATTGGTCAACGGAATTGACGGAGAAGAGGCTTTCGTGGAGATCGACATGCTCGCCACGGGTGGCAGTGGCATTCAGACCTCCGATAGCAACACCGCTTGGGGAAGCCGCTATATCGCCCCCGACTGGGCCAATGCGGATGCGCTGAATGACCGCCTTTGGGTGAATCAGGGTCACACCGCCACGTTGCGTTTTCGCAACCTTGATCCTGAAAAAACCTACAGTCTGGAAATCGCCTCCGGTTTTGCCGGCAGCGGCTCCAACGGCAACGAGCCCGGTGTTTTTGAAGTCATGGGCGCAAATGGCGCGGTCGAGGGGCGGAACGCGCACTCCGGGGAGGATCTCGGTACGAAAGTTCATTGGACCTCCCGGGGGCCGACCGACGGCGGCAAGGAACCGTATGCGGTGGAAGGATGGATGATCTGGGAGGCGATACGCCCGAACGCCGAGGGGCACATCGATGTGCTTCTCTCCACGGTGTCCAATTCCACGGCCCGGGTTTCGATCAACGCGGCGCGGTTGATCGAAACCCCAAGCGCGCCGGAACAGGGGCCGGATATTGAAGAACAGCCAGAAGGCGCCAGCCTGGAGGCCGGCGAAAGTCATACCTTTTCGGTCGTCGCCAGCGGTACGGGTACGCTGAGCTACCAGTGGTTCAAGGACGGGGTCGCGGTCGAAAATGCCACGACGAACAGCTTGACCCTCGATCCCGTCCGAGTGGAGGATTCCGGCAGTTACACCGTCCGAGTGAGCGATGACAACGGCAGCAGCTCCAGCGATCCGGCGGTGTTGGAGGTCACCGACAGTCAGCTCAACTTGTCGCCCTGGGTGCTGCATGAAAGCTTCGAGGAATTGGCACTGGGGGATCTCAATGGACAAGGCGGCTGGTCCGCGCAGACCCACAGCCTGGTGGTGGAAGATCCGGCAGAAAGCGGGAACCAAGTCTATTCCTTCCGCCCCGGCGGCTCAAACCATTCCGCTTCGAAATCTTTGCCGGAATTGGTGGAAGACGGCGACTCGGCCACTTTTTTTTTCCGTTTTAATATTCCCTCGGCATCCAGCGCTTTCAATCAACAAATCCGCTTTCATCATTTGGACGTCTTTCGTATCGCCTTCAATGAGGATCACGACTCGGTGTTCTCCATTTTTTATGACGGAATGGGGGGCGGCAATGATAACGTGGGGATAGATCAGAGCATAGTCCGCGACACCTGGTACAATGTCTGGGTGGTGCTGGACGGGGCCAACAGTCTGTATGAGATTTACATAAATGGCGGCGAACACGAGACCCCCACCCGAGTCACCACCGCCGATGATGTTCCGGAGAAATATGTGTATGCAGAGCGAAGCAATAACACCATTTCCACGCTCACTTGGATCGGCTGGGGCGGGGACGCGGTGCTGTTTGATGATGTGTATTTTTTCCACGGCGGCAAGCGGCTCGACGATCCCCGGCTCCGCGGGGTGACGGAGGGTTTCAGCCAATGGCGGGAGGAGAATGAATTGGAGGAAGGGGTCACCGAACAGAGTCCCGTCCCCGGGTTGGAGGGGCTCACCCATGGCGATCTTTATGTGATGGGCGCGACCCGGATCGGCGGGGAATGGCAGGGTCTGCTTCATACGCAACTCCAGTGGATCGAGACCGGGCATCCGGAATTGAGTTTTCATGCGAACCCGGGTCGCGAATATCTGCTGCAATGGACCGGGGATCTCAGTTCCGGTCTCTGGCAGGATCATGGGGAGGAGCTTGAAGGCGGCGGGGACACCCTCGCGATTCGCCTGCCGCCGCCCGCGGATCAACCCGAACGATTTTATCGCTTGCGGGTGCGGGTGGTGGACTGATGCCACAATTTCAGGGAAGGGTTTTTCGCAAATCGGCGAAATTCATCCGCAAAAGCATGATTGTTAAGGTTATACCGTCCACCCTCGCCGGGGTATTGTTTACAAAATATCTTTGTCGTATGTTGTCTGTTGAAACCTTCCGGGTTTCGGAAACGTTTTGAAAAAGCGTTCCGAACCTCGGAAACGAGATCCAAGGAAAAAAAGATGCCGTTTATAGGGAAAAAATATTTTCGCGGGATGGGCATGGCAGCGCTGGTCGTCCTTTCTTTGGTGCTGTGGCGGATGTACACCCCCGGGGCGATGGCGTCCCATTGAAGCTTTTCCGTCTGGTGGCATTTGACGGGGAAGTGTCGACGGCTTCGGACGTGCTCCTCACCGTGCAGGCGGAGGCAGTGGATCCGTATGAAGTCTGGCTGGCGGAGAGTGAGGAGGAAAATGGAGAGGTAACCATCGATGGGCGGATCTTCAGCACCTTGGAGCTTTACATCAATTTCCCGATTGATCCATCGCTTAAAGCTCTTGGACGCTTGGCGCCAGACGGTGGCTTTCAATGCGGCCGATGATGAGAAAGAGGAGGGCGAGGGGCACGAGGATGATGAGAAAGTAGCGTCGGTAGATGTCGAGGCCCTCGAATCCCAGATCGGGAAGAATGCGAAGCAGCCCGGCCCCCAGGACGGAGGCGGCCAGACCAGCGGAGGCGCCGGAGGCGATGCGCATGAGCAGAGAGCTGCCGACGCGATCTTCGCCGGGAACCACTTCCAAAAAGTGCTGGCTCAGGCCGATGGCAATGCCGATTTCACAATAGCCGGCGAGGAAAAACACGGTGCCGATCGCCAAGGGAAAGAAGGTGGCCGGCGCGAATGCCCAGAACCCGGTGATGGCCATCATGCCCACAATATGAATCAACAGAATGAAACGCGCGCCGACGCGGTCGGCGAATTTTTTGGTGAAATAGCCGGAGGCCACGGTCCCGAGCGCCATCACCAGGGTGAGCAGCATGGCCATGAAATCCGAGACTCCGTAGCCGCTTTTGAGGGCGATCATGGTGAAAGGGATGACCAGGGCTTTGGCGGCCAGCCCCGCGCTCCAGGCGGAGACGAGGCGACGGTAGGAACGGGTGGCAAAGGTCACCCGAAGGATATCCCGCAGGGATTTGCGGGCGGAAATGCGGGTGGCGTTGGATTCGGGCACCATGGCGACGATGGTGCTGGCGTACAAACCCACGATGCACCCGGTTGCGAGGATGACCTGATACAGCCAAATCTCATCGGTGTGGTGGAAGCCGAAGAGGATCAGGACCAAGCACAAAAAATAGGTGCTTTGCACGCACAGGAGAATGGTCGAGACCATTTTGCCGCCTTCATTGGCCTCGGCGACTTCGCCCTGGAGGGGATTGATGGCGGCCACCCCGATGCTTCGGAAGGCGGCGAAACCGAAAGCGCCCACCAGGATCAGCGCGGTGACGACAGGTTGGGGGGAACTTCGCGCGGCGAAGGGGGCAAGGACCATGAGCGAGGCGAAAACATAGCGGAAAAACCATCCCATGGCCCGGGTGCGGGCCGCGCCGATGCGGGCGATGGCGGATTTGCCAAGGATCATGAACGGCATGGTAAGATGTAGAAACGAGGCCATGATGGCCACGGTGGGATCGGCAAGCCCGTTTCGAATCCCGTACAGGATCAGCACGTTGTTCATCAGGCAGGCCACGGAAACGCCATTGAGCACATAAAATCGGTAGAAAAGTTTCCGGCCCTGCAACCGACTTTCGGGGGTGAGCGCGTCTGGAAATGTCTTGTCGGTTCCGGTAAATATGTGGCGAAGGGAAGGCATGTGTATAGAAAGTGGAGATATTTATTAGCTTAGCTTCACTTTTACATCTAACCTCCCCATGGGTCAAGCAGGAACCCTTCCGGCCTCCCCCCCAAACTTAGGTTTTTGTACACAAAACCATGTAATCATCAAACCTTTCTTAAGGAGAGCCGTCTGTGAAACAGGTTCATTTGATTTCCACTGTACGTTCTGCTTTTAATGTGGATTCTCCCTTTCCTGTATGGTTTTTAGATTGTTGATCGTGTTGGAAGCGGGTATGGAGTTTTTATGGAGAATCAAAACCCGGAACAGGAGGCCCGCGATGCCATTGACCGCATGCTGACGCAGGCGGGCTGGGTGGTGCAGGCCAAAAGCCGGGTGGACCTCTCGGCGGGTCCGGGCGTGGCCGTGCGCGAATACCCCACCGACATCGGCCCCGCCGACTATGTCCTGTTCGTGGACCGCAAACCCGTGGGCGTGGTCGAAGCCAAGCGGGAGGAGGAGGGGCAGCGTATGACCGTGCACGAGGATCAGGCCGAGGACTACGCCGCCGCCACCCTCAAACACCTCGACAACGAACCGCTCCCCTTCGTGTACGAAAGCACCGGCGCGGTCACCCGCTTCACCGACGGACGCGATCCCAAACCCCGCTCCCGCACCGTTTTCTCCTTCCACCGCCCCGAAACCCTGCGCACCTACGTGATGCGGGCTAACCCGGGAGGAGGTCTCCCCGGCACCCCGGCCCTGCGGGCGCGCCTGCAAAACATGCCCCCGCTCGACGAAACCGGCCTGCGCCCCGCGCAAATCCACGCCATCCGCAATCTGGAAGCCTCCTTCAAGCAGAACCGCCCCAAAGCCCTCATCCAAATGGCCACCGGGGCCGGAAAAACCTACACCGCGTGCAGCTTTGTCTACCGGCTCCTCAAACACGCCCGAGCCCACCGCATTCTCTTTCTCGTGGACACCCGCAATCTCGGCGAACAGGCCGAACAGGAGTTCATGGCCTACCGCCCGCCCGACGACAACCGCAAATTCACCGAACTCTACAACGTCCAGCGCCTCAGCTCCGGCTACATCGCCAGCGACAGCCAGGTCTGCATCTCCACCATCCAGCGCCTCTACGCCATCCTCCAGGGCAAGGACCTCGACGAAAGCGACGAAGAAACCCCCGCCTGGGGCAAAAAACCGCCCCCGCCCGTGGTCTATTCCCCGCAAAACCCCATCGAACAGTTCGATTTCATCATCATCGACGAGTGCCACCGCTCCATTTACAACCTCTGGAAGCAGGTGCTCGACTACTACGACGCCTTTCTCATCGGCCTCACCGCCACCCCCGACAAACGCACCTTCGGGTTTTTCCATCAAAACGTGGTCAGCGAATACACCTACGAGCAATCCGTGATCGACGGGGTGAACGTGCCCTACGACGTGTTCACCATCGAAACCGAAATCACCCGCGACGGCGCCAAACTCAAGGCCAGGGAATTTGTCGACAAACGCGAGAAACTCAGCCGCCGCAAACGCTGGGAGCAGCTTGACGAGGATCTCGACTACACCCCCAACCAGCTCGACAGGGACATCGTCAACCCCAGTCAGATCCGCAGCGTCATCCGAGCCTTCAAAGAAAGCCTGCCCGCCATCTTCCCCGACCGCCACGAGGCCGACGGCACCTTCGAGGTGCCCAAAACCCTGGTCTTCGCCAAAAGCGACAGCACGCCGACGACATCATTCAGATCATCCGCGAGGAATTCGACGAGGGCAACGAATTCTGCAAAAAGATCACCTACAAGACCGACGAGGATCCCAAGTCCGTGCTCAACCGCTTCCGCAACGCCTGGGGACCCCGCATCGCGGTCACCGTGGACATGATCGCCACCGGCACCGATGTCAAACCCCTGGAGGTGCTGCTCTTCATGCGCGACGTGCGCAGCAAAAACTACTTCGAGCAGATGAAGGGACGCGGCACCCGCACCCTCGCCTTCGACGACCTCAAACGGGTCAGCCGCACCGCCGTCCACACCAAAACCCACTTTGTCATCATCGACGCCGTCGGGGCGATCAAATCCAAAAAAACCGACAGCCGCCCCCTGGAGCGAAAGCGCAGCACCCCGCTCAAAGAACTCCTGGATGCCGTCGCCATCGGGGCCCGGGACGAAGACCTCTTCACCTCCCTCGCCAACCGCCTCATCCGCCTGGAAAAACAGCTCACCGACAAAGAAAAAGAAGGCTTTCACGAACGCAGCGGCGGCCAGACCCTGCGAGGAACCGCCGCCCGCCTGCTGGAGGCCCACGATCCCGACGCCGTGGAGGCGCGGGCGCAAACCCTCATCGACGCCAAACCCAGGGAAGAGCAAAGCCCCGGCTTCCGCGAGGACTGTCACCGACAGGCCCAAGACGAACTCGCCACCGCCGCCGCCCGCCCCTTCACCGGGGAACTCAACGAATACATCGAGCAGGTGCGCAAGGTCCACGAGCAAATCATCGACACCGTCAATATCGACCAGCTGATCTCGGCAAACTGGGACACCACCAGCAACGAAAACGCCCGCGCAGTGGTCGAGGAGTTCAGCCAGTACATCGAGACCCACAAAGACGAGATCACCGCCCTCGGCTTCTTCTACGATCAGCCCTACCAGCGCCGCCAACTCAGCTTCCGCATGATCAAAGACCTGCTGGAAACCCTCAAAACCGACAAACCCCAGCTCGCACCGCACTACGTGTGGGAGGCCTACGCCCGCCTCGAAAACGTCAAAGCAGGCAGCCCCAAAAACGAACTCACCGCCCTCGTCAGCCTTATCCGCCGCGTCTGCGGCATGGACACCACCCTCACCCCCTTCCAGGAAACCGTCGACAAGAATTTTAAAGACTGGGTCTTCAAGAAACACTCCGGGGCCGGCGAAAAATTCACCGACGCGCAAATGGACTGGCTGCGCCTCCTCAAAGACCACATCGCCACCAGCTTCCACATCGAACCCGACGACCTCGACTACACCCCCTTCGACGCCCAGGGCGGCCGCGGCCGCATGAACCAACTCTTCGGCGACCGCATGACCGCCATCATGAACGAACTCAACGAAGGGCTGGTGGCGTGATGCAGTTTGCGAAACGTGCGGCGGATTTGCGACGCGAAGCGTCCCTGGAGTGCGCAAGGGGAGTGAGGAAAGAACGGACCTTGCGCCTTCTTTGCGGGCCGAAGGTCCGCGCCGATACCAGCCCAGTCCGTCGGAACGACGGGCTGGGTTTCAGCGACAAAACACGTGAGGCGGGCCAAAGGTCCGCCCAAATCACCCGGTTCCGAGGCCATTTCCCGCCATCAAAACCCAACCCGGACCTACGGCCCAGAATTGGTGCCCCAATCTACACTCACTTGGAAAGCGTGTATCACCTCATTGGATGGAGGGTGGCGTGATGCGGGAAGGTTGGCAGACATGCAAATTGGGAAATGTCCTCCTGATGAAGAAGGACAAGCATAAACCGGATCGCACCGAGTCTTTGTTCTACATCGGACTTGAACACATCGAAAAGGGGACGGGGCGATTGACTGAAACGGCGGGTGTGGAAGAGATCAATACCGTCAAAAACGCATACAAATCCGGGGACATACTCTATGGCAAACTTCGCCCCTATTTGAATAAAGCCCATCTCGCGACCCAGGATGGAGTATGTTCAACGGATATATTGGTGTTTGAGCCTTCTCCCAAAATTGATCCCAAATTTGCCCTGAATTTTATCCTCAGCAGGCAGTTTGTGAACGACATGTCAGAAAACACCAGTGGAGTGAATCTCCCCAGGGTTTCGACAAAGTATGTGCAAAACTATCGATTCCCCCTCCCCACCCTCCCCGAACAATAAAACATCGTTGCCAAGATCGAGGAGTTGTTCAGCGAACTGGACAACGGCAGCGCCAATCTGCAGGAGGCCCGCAGGAAAATCGACATCTACCGTCAATCGGTGCTCAAAAAGGCCTTTGAAGGCGAACTGACAAATCCATGTCGTTATGAAATAGATATGAGGAAACATCCAAAAGGATGGAAGTTTATTAAAATGGGAAATATTGCAAAAATAGGAACGGGAGCGACTCCAAAAAGAGGGCACAAAGCTTATTGGGAAAATGGTACGGTTCCTTGGGTAACAAGTGGTGCTGTAAACAACCCATACGTCACGAGTGCTGAAGAATATATTACTAACAGAGCATTACAAGAAACCAATTGCAAAATTGCTTTGCCTGGTTCTCTGTTGGTGGCCATGTACGGCGAAGGAAAAACAAGAGGGAAATGTTCCGAACTGAAAATTGAAGCTGCAACAAACCAAGCGATAGCAATAATTACATTAGAAAATGAAGCAGTAATGCTGAAATCATACTTGAAATGGTTCTTCATCATGAACTATGAAAATATTCGCCTGTTGTCTAGTGGAGGTGTGCAACCAAATTTGAACCTTTCGATAATAAAGAACACATCGATTCCATTACCAGAAACCCTTGAAGAACAAACCCAAATCGTCCAGGAGATCGAATCCCGTCTCTCCGTCTGCGACAAGCTGATCGAGACCATCGACACCAGCCTGAAACAGGCCGAAGCCCTGCGGCAGTCTATTTTGAAGAAGGCTTTTGAGGGGGGGGCTTGTTGCTGAAGATGAAAAAACAAGTCAAGAAATCCATCATGGATAACGCGCGGGAATATTGGATCTATGCCGACGAATCTGTTCAAGCCGGCGCGAAATATTCTAAATTTTTCGGAGGATGCATTGTTCCGGCCCACAAATGCTTTGAGATTAAAAAACGCTTGGAATCAAAGAAATACGAATTGCGTCTTGGCAAAGAAATGAAATGGCAACGGGTGACCCATCAACGATTGGATGATTATCAATCTATGATCACCGCATTTTTTGATGAACTCCGGGCAGGTCATGTACGGGTGCGGATCATGTTTCAGGAAACAAAGTCCACTTTTTCACGTGCACCTGAAGAAAATCGTCATGATCCATACTATAAATTGTACTATCAGTTCATCAAACACGCTTTTGGTCTGGCTCATATGCCGGTGAATGAGCAGGGTACCCGCCTCCGCCTTTTCTTAGACCAGCTTCCCCACACAGCTGAGTATTCCGCGCAATTCAAGGGGTTCATTGCCGCACTGCCGCAGAGTTCCCAGCTTCGCCATCAAAGCTTAAAACTCGACCCTTCGCATATTGCGGAAGTTGATTCAAAATCACACGTATTGCTTCAATGTGTGGATGTTGTGCTGGGAGCCATGGCGTTTCGTTTAAATGAAATGCACCTCGTCAAACCGGATGGTTCTAGGATACGTGGAAAACGTACGATCGCCAAAGACAAGCTCTACCGCCATATCCTCTCGGAAATCAGCAGCTTGAAACCCCATTTCAACCCCAAGATTTCCACAGCGTCCGACCCATTCCCGGAGGGTACTTGGTCTATGCCATACCGACACTGGTTGTTCAAAACCAGGGGCTTATAAAAAAACACTCCTTCGAACCTACAGAATACCCTACGCGGAGCGTGGGGTTTCGATTCGTTAGAGTGTGCTGGCATTGTGCATGACCATGGCCTATTTGTCAATAATTTTGTTTTTGAATCAAAAATAAAAGTGAGCCTGTCAGGTGCCATTCAGGGGGTGCATGAACGGCTTACAACCGACTCAACACCGTTTCCAGGGTGTCCTTGAACCAGTTTACCCATGGCTTTTGTCGCGTAGCGACAGTCCCACGCCTAGCCGTGGATTTCAAGCCTGAGCCCTATACACAATTCTGATGCGTCCCAACAGGGCTGTTCGGGCCGTAGGTCCGAGCCG
>JAFIGC010000086.1 GCA_020831635.1 Verrucomicrobiota bacterium
ATTGCCTACGGCATTCTCGCGGACGTGCCCCCCATTCACGGTCTGTATGCGTCCATGGTGGCCGCCATCGTGGCCGCGCTTTGGGGCAGCTCCTCGCACATCAACACCGGCCCCACCAATTCCGCCTCCCTGCTGACCGCCGCCGCGTTGGCCTCGTTTGCCCCGCCCGAACACCGCTTGCAGGTGCTGTTTCTCTTCACCTTGATCGTGGGTGTCATTCGCTTGGTCATGGGCCTTCTGCGCATGGGCGGGCTGGTACACTTTGTGCCCGAATCCGCGTTTTTGGGCTTCACCGTGGGGGTGGGCACGATGATTGCCTTGGGCCGGCTGCACCATTTCATGGGGGTGGCGAATTCGACGGCCACCTGGTTCCCCTTGCAGGTCTGGGAAAAATTGCGCCAGGCGCCGGACGCCAATCCACACGCGCTGGTCATTGGCTCAATCACATTGGCCCTCATGTACGGCTTGAAAAAGTATGGGAAGCGATATCCCGTGGCCATCATGGTCATCGGTCTCGGCATTGTCTATGCCCAATGGATGCCCGGGTGCGACGTGACACAGGTCCGGGACATTCAAAAGGTCCCTTCCGGCCTACCCGGATTTTCCAATCCCTTTTTCCCCGGTTGGAACCACGCGGCCGCGGCCCTGCTTCCCGCCGCACTGGCAGTGGCCTTGGTCGGCCTCATCGAAGCGGTATCCATCGGTCAATTTCTGGCCGTCAAACACCGCAGCCATCTTAATTTCAACCAAGAGTTTTTTGGTCAGGGCCTGGCCATGATGGTCAGCGCCTGTTTTCAAGGCATGCCCGGGTCGGGAAGCTTCAGCCGCTCCGCACTCATTGAAGAAAGCGGTGGCGTCACCCGCATCTCCAACGTGATCTTCGGGGTGGCCACGGCCTTGGCCCTGCTTTTCCTGCCCGGGATTCTCGACCTGATCCCCCTCGCCTCCTTGGCGGGCTTGCTGATGTTCATCGGCATCCGTTTGGTGGACTCCCGGCGAATCAAGCGGGTATGGCGAACCTCCCAGATGGATGTGATGGTGATGCTGACCACGTTTTTGGTCACGGTCTTGATGAAAATCGAATACGGCATTTTCACTGGCATCGTGCTCGCGGCCATGATCATCCTGAACAAAACCCGGGTGCTCCACATTCAGGAAATCCTGCCCGCGCCCGACGGGGGATTTGAAGAACGCCCGTACACACAAGGGTCCCGTCACGAGCCCGGCTCCATCGTAGCCTTGTCCGTGCACGGCGACCTCAGTTACGGCGTGGCCCACGAACTCATGGAACAACTCAACGAAATCGCCAAGGTCCAAGAACCCGAAATCATCATCCTGCGCACCCGGCGGGCCTTTTCCATCGATTATTCCTGTTGGAACGCCATTTTTGAGTTTGCCCGCGGCTTTCAACAGCAAGGCGGCGAGGTCTATTTGAGCGGGATTGACGCGCAGGTGAGCCGAACCATCCGCGATGCCCGGGCCCACAAATGGTTGCCCGAAGATCATTTGTTTTTGGCCACCGACACCATGATGGAAAGCTTCCGGGCCGCCCTCCGCCAAGCCGCCGACCGGGTGTCCCATCCCGAAGCCATCGCCCCCGCCTGGCGCGACTGGCTGGACAATCCGCAGGCCATCAGTAAAGAACAAATCCTCGACATCCAGAAATTCCTGCGCGGAGAATCCGTCTGATTCGGACGCCAGACGCGGTTCCGATGGATTCAGTTTACAACTGACTTAACACCTGCCGAAGTTCTTTCAGGGTAAAGGGCTTTTGAAGCACCCCGACAAAACCATACTTTTGATAATGGGACATCACCGGGTCCTGCGAGTATCCGCTGGAAACCAAGGCACGGGCCTTGGGATCCAATTCGTGTACCGCGCGCAACGCCGCCAATCCGCCGTCTCCTCCGGGAATGGTGAGGTCCAGAATGAGCAAATCATAGGCTTGACCCTCCTCCAGTCCCTTTTTGAAGGCCCGCAGCACTTCATCCGTGGTGGAGCAGCAGTCCACGTGATGCCCCAGATGGGTCAACAACCGCCGACATGTGGCTTGCACCGACATGTCATCATCCAAGACCAAAATCCGCATGGGGTTCACCGGGGCCAACTCCGCGAGGTCCGGCTTGTCCGCCTTGGGTTTTTCGTGGGGAAGCGCCGGAAGATACAGGGTGAAGGTCGTTCCCTGTTTGCGTGAGGATTTTACGGTGATATGCCCGCCATGGGCGCGAATGATACTGTAAACCGTACTCAGACCCAACCCATGCCCGGCGCTTTTCGTGGTAAAATACGGATCGAAAATATGCGGCAAATCCTCCACCGCGATGCCAATCCCGGAATCCTGAACCTTGACCAGGACATAAGCGCCTGCGGTCAAAGAGAGCACATCGTCTTCTTTGACTTGCACGTTTTGCATGTGAATGGTCAACTCCCCGCCGTCCGGCATGGATTGCAAGGCGTTGATGGTGAGATTTTGGAAAACTTGCTGCATCTGCACGGAATCAATGTCAACCGTCCATAAATCCACGGGCGCATCGATGTTCAATCTGGCTTTCGACCCGTGCATGGAAAATTTTGCGGTCTCTTCGATCAAATGAACAATGGAAGCGGCGTGTTTGACCGGGGCACCCCCTTTCGAGAAGGTCAACAATTGCCCGGTCAGCGCCCTGGCCCGGTCCAAAGCCTTCAGCGCGTCCTCCAGGACTTCCGGTTCCTTGATTTGCTCGGGCGTGTCGGCCAACAACGACAAGTCCCCCATCACCACCGCGATCAGATTGTTGAAATCGTGGGCAATGCCGCCGGCCAGCACCCCCAAGGATTCCAATTTTTCCAACCGGCTTTTTTCCAATTGTATGGTTCGGTGTTCCGACACATCCCGCAGCACGATCACCACGCCGATCACCTCGCTTTTCATATTGCGGATGGGGGTTGCCGTCAGTTCCACGGACAAGGGATCGCCCTCGGGCCGCATGAGCAACAAGTCATGGTGTTCCACCATGGCCGTGAGTTCCCGAAGAATCTGATCCACGGGATCCGTGATGCGTTCCCCGGTCGGACGATTCACCAAATCCGCAAGTTGCCCAAACGTTTTTCCCTTGGCCTCTTCATAGGCATATCCCAATAATTCCGAGGCCCGGGGATTGAGGGCTTCAATGGCGCCGTTCAAATCCGTGGCCAAAACCGCATCCCCGATACTCCGCAACGTCACGGCCAATCGTTCTTTTTCCCGGGCAAGATTGTTTTCCGACGCCCCCAAATCTTCGATTTTTTTCAAAAGATTCTGGTGTGCGGCACGCAATTGTCTGCTCATGCTGGAAAATGCTTCGGTCAATTCCGAAACTTCATGCAAATGATGGTTTTCAGGCAGCAGGGTGTCCCAATATCCATGGCTGATATCGTTGGCCGCAGTGGCCAATTGTTGAACGGGTCGTGAGATTTGTCTGGAAAAATACAAGGCGACCAAAATCGAGATGGCCAATCCGACCATGACAATGAGCAAGACCATCCATGCGGCGTTGACAAAAGTATTGTCCACATCCGCCAAACTCACTTGGTAAACGGCCGTCCACCGAATGGTGCCTTGCCCCATGGGTCTGGCCCTGGCGAAGGCAATGATTCCTTCCGGGAAAATGCGCCCCCGGGAAAAAGCGCCGGCTTCCCGGGACAGAATATGGGCAAGTTCTCCCTCCTCCAAAATGTCCTCGGCAAAATGCAAATGACCGACGGCACGATCCCGCTCAAAGCTTCCCGGGTAGATCACCCGTCCATAAGAATCCAGCACCCGATACAATTTTCCCGGTCCACCATTCTTCAAGGATTTCAACAGCGTATCCAGCCGAATCTCCAGAACCAAAACTCCCGCGATAATGCCTTCGTCCGTCATCACCAGCGAAGAATAAAACAGTGCCTTGGGTGGATCCGGTATCGACATGTGTACGGGAACGGACTGACCTTGGATGGCGGCCAAATGCATGGCGTCCACAAAAAAAGGCATATGGGAAAAATCGACGTCGGGACGGCTAATCTCCTCCACGGGATCGGCGCGTAAATTCAGCATTTCCTTGCCGTCCACATCCAGCAATCGAATCCCGGCGTAGACACCGGGGTGTTTATGCAAATACGTTTGCAACCGACTGAAAAGCGCTTCATGGGCCGCAGTCCGTTCCGCGCGATCCATGATGTTGACATATTTCCGCATTTCAGGAAACTGACCCAACATCAGCACCTCCACCGAGCGTGTTTCCAACTGGCTTTCCAGCAAACGAACATGCTGAAGAACCGCGTGTTCGCTGGCCTCGACCTTTGATTGGATAAAATCATAGCGTAAATATCCAAGCGTCAGAATCGGAATGCCCAAACAGGGAATCAGCAGGATCAACGCAAAAATCCACATCAGCCTTTCATGAATGCGACGCGGCATCCTCCAAAACGAAGTATTTCTCGGACGGGACTGCGCGACATCCGACATCAGGGAACCTCGGCCGCTAGAAGTTTCCGTGCCGCGGCATCGGCGCGTTGCAATGCCTCCTCCGGAGAAGCCCGCCCCGCCAACATCTCGTGGAATTCCGTGCCCAGGATTTCACAGAGATCGGCCCATTGGGGGATGCGTGGACGCATTTCCATGTCAAAATGCCCCGCCTGGTCAAGGGCTTGCACCGTTTCGAGCACCGGATGTTTTTGCTGGATTTCCAAATCCGCCACCAGATCGATCAACGGAGGCGCGCCATTCCCCGCTTCCACCAACCAACGTTGAACGTCCGGTTGCAGGATGCGGGACAGCATTTGCACGGAATGCCGTCGGGAACGGGCATGGGCGGGAACCCCCAGGCTCCATACCCCCAACGGCGTGACCGGCGAAGCGTCCGGCGCATGCGGCGCCGGACCATAGGTCACCAAGCCTCGAACGCGGGAAGCGGAATTGTCTTCGGCCATATGTGCCCGCGCCCCCCACCCATAGGTCATGGCCACGCCTCCGGCCGCAAACCGAGACGTCCGCAAATCCCAGGCCATGTTCAAAATGTCCGGCGGGGAGTATTCCTTGAGGGCCAACGCGTATTCCGCCGCTTTCAAGCCCCGCTCGGTATGAAACGCGGGCATGCCCGCTTCATCCAGAAGCGGCTGGCCGAATGCCGCGAAAAAATGGGCCATGGTTTGGCCCAAGGGCTGACCGCGTTGCGCGTTCCAGGCGATGCCGTAGCGACCTGCGGCGGGGTCGTGCAAAATTTTGGCCACCTCCAAAACCGCGTCCGTGGTTTTGGGGAAATCAAGTCCATGGTCCGCCAACAGGTCCTTGCGCACCCAGAGATGTTCGCCGTGGGGTTGAATGGGCAACCCATACAATCGCCCTCCTATCCGGGAGCCTCGCAAGGGCTCCGAGAGAAAAGCATCCAGTTGCGCCTCGGGAAAGGCATCGGAGAGATCCGACAGGATCCCTTTGTTGACAAACTCCCCCAGCCATACAATATCAAATGCGATCAGATCATATCGGGAAACCTCATCCAAGGCATTCAACAGCGCCAACCGTCGCCCATCGTTATACCCCACGGTCTCCAATTGAATCCGCCGACCCAGCGCCTCCTCCAATCGAGGCAGTTCCCTTTCAAAGGCCATCGCCACTGGATCCGCCACCATCAGGATGCGGAAAGGGTCGGAGCGGGACGACGCATCGGACGCGCCTCCATCATTTCGCCCACATCCCCACAGGCAACACACCCCCAAAAAGAAAACCGGGACAATGAACACGTGAAAAAAAGTTTCATAACGGCATGGCTTCATGGAAATGACCTCCGGTCAAAAATAGCGAACCTAGGTTATTTTACGCGGGATGGGAGCCAAGCGCAATCATGAAACCAAACGATTTCATGCAAACAACCTGGCATTGTCCCCCGCCTCCCCCATTTAATAGCCCAATTCACGTAAAAGATCCGACGGCTCGTTTCGATACCGGAGATAGGGATTGAAGCGGATGGTCCCCAAATCTTGTACGGGGATTTGCAAAACATCCACCCAAGCGTCGGATTCGCCACGCAGCACCGCTTCGTCCAATTGGCGCAAGGCCAGGGTCAGCCGGGTAAACCCGGTGGAATCCTGTATTTCCACGTCCCGGGCCCGCTTGCGTCGGGGGGAAACTTTTTCCGCCGCAAAAAACAGGGACCGCAACCTTTTCCGATCCACGGGAATCACCAACTCTCCCAGTTGGAGATCGACATGATTTTGATTGATCGAAAGAACGGTGCCGGACAAAACATCCCCGTTTTGAAGGTATAAAATGTCCTTGTCCGCTTTCCGTGGAACCTCTCCCGGCGGATCCCCGAAGTCAAAATCGCCCGTCCATTCCAAGAGGCGAAACCCTTTCAAGGTCAATGGGTGATTGCCGTGTTGATACGAAACGCGAATCATGCCGTCCCTTAAAAAGGGCTTTAAGTCCATGTCCTCGATTTGCCAGGATCGCACGAGGAAATCATTCAGTTCCAGTTGAAACTCGGATTTTCCGGCGTCCACGCGAAGCCTGACACGGATTTCGCCCCCGTCTTCCGGCATTTGGACTTGCCAATTGTCGGCGAAAACACCTCTCCCCCCTTGCTGCCGCGCTTGGAAATGAAATTGTCTGGGCGTAAAAATCATATTGAGAAAAGGGGCCTCGTTCACATTTTGCCTCGACAAGCCCACGTGATAATTGCTCACCGATGGAGGCGGCTCCACGGTGAACTCAAAAATAAATTTTTCCGGCAAAGGGGGCAATTCGCGGGATAGACTGGCTCTGGCCCTCAACACATAAGCGTTCCCTCTTAATTCCACGGGGTGTTGGTTGATATTTTGCAGGACGGGGATGTCCCATTTGGACAGATCGCCCACATCCAGAAAAATCGGGGACAAATTTGGCGGCTGAAAATGGATTTCCGCCAAATGTCGGCGCTTCAAGGTGGCCGTTTGCCCCCAAGGCATCTGAAAGCGGGCGTGGTCCCCGTTCATCTCCAGAAAATTCGCTTCGAAATAATCCAGATTTCCCAAAACCACTTTGGTGTCGTACACCTCTTGACGCCAGTCACTTTGAACCCCGGCATAGCGAATGTCCCCCACATACTTGGCGGGGATTTCCATGACCCCCTCTTTCCAACTCGGTGAAATCAGCAGGCGCCCCTGTTCGATGCGCAGAATCTCTCCTTGCAACTTGTCCCCATTCAGCATTCTGATTTCAGAGCCATTCACCCCGGCAAAGGTCACAAACATGAGCAGAAAACACAAGCTCTTCATGTTGCGCGCACCCATTCGCATGTGTTTGGGGGCTTCGACCGTCCCAGCGGGTCGTCCCGTTCAAGCTGGTGATCCAACCGAATCCGTTGGTGGATATTGAATTCCAAATGGTTGAGAAACTCGACCGGAATTTTCACGGGCTCGAGAAAAAGGTCGCTCATCCCCGTCACCCCCTCCGCATCAAAGGATTTCAAACGCAGGGTAATCCTGTCGGCTCTACCGGACAAACGCAGACGCACGTCCCGATCCCAACGCTTGGGCTGTATATGCATATTCGGTTGCAAGGTGATGCTGTCCACCCGATCCCGCCGCAGCGAAACCTCCTGCCCCTCCGGCAAACGCACTCGAACCACATCCGATTCGATCCCCATCACCTTCGCGCGCAACACGTCACCGTTGTACAAGGTCAAATATTCTTTGTCCGGAACAGCGGGGTCATCCAAATGAACCCTGGGGAAGGGCGTTTTGCTCTCCCAAACCAACATGTCACTGACCTCAAGAACGGCGTTAGGATTTCGGGATTGAAATCGGATGCCCAAATCTTTTCTGCCGACCATGTTCTCCTCCGTTTCATATTGAAACGTATGGAAATATTCTCCGTTTATCCAAAATTGGTATTCATTGTTTTTCAAGTCGGAGAGAATCCTGAAATTGACCCACTCTCCACCTTGCATCATTTGGTCCAACGTCCCGCGGAAAAGTTGTTGATTTCGCCCCCGGGGATGATTCACCCGTGCCGTCAACCAGTCTCCGTGAAACATGAGGGCCATGCCTTCCTGCGCCCGGCCGGGCTCTCCGCGTGCCAAAAATTCAAGTGTGAAGACGTTGACATTCGAAAGATTTCTGACGGCGAATTCCGCGACCATTTTTTCAGGAAGCTGCGGCAGCGTCACTCCGCCGGATGCCAAGCCTCGCAATGACAGCACGTTCCCCTGAAGACCTGAGGAACCCGGGTCGTTTCCCAGGGTCTCCAACGCCCACGCCTCGGGATCCACCGCGCCGTCAAAAAGGATCTCATCCGCCTCCGGCAAAAAAAACAGCCGGTGAATAAAATCGCGCTGAAAGGTAAGCGCCTGCTTCCAACCGGTTTCCATCACCAAGACGTTTTCAGTTACCTCGATCAACCGTCCTTGCAATCGATCCCCGTTCATCAATTCCAAACGAACATCCGGAAGCGGGGTCGTGGGGACTTGGGCGCTCAATTTCAATTGACCGACAAAGGCCGCCGGGATTTCAACCGGCTGGTGGGCCCACAACGGGTTGAACAGCAAAGACGTTCCCTTCAAAACCTCGAAACGCCCCTGAATCAAATCCCCGTTCAACATCACCAAAGAATCCGTTCCCGCGAAAACGGATGCCACCATCAACACGGAGCCGAGAAACAGGCGTTTGAGTTTGTGCGGGGGGAAATTCATGGGGAAAGGCGCCGTTCATTTCACGGAATCAAGAAAAGATCGCTCCAAATCGATGGAAATTTCTGCGGCTTCGCCCGTGTCCCGGCGATAAATATTGTACCGAACGAACGCCAGCCATTCATGGGGGATTTCAAGGGGGGCCGACCAAGCGCCCCCCTCTCCAATCCAGTTTTCCCCGTCAAAGCCGGTCAGGGTGTACACCAAGCGATTACCATTGCCATGCAAACGCACCTCCACGTCCCGATTCCTTCGACGCGGCGTGGCGCGCAGCGGAACGGGCGGGTGGTATTCAATGACATCGGCCAAGGGAAAGGTCCGACTCCCCCCCGCCTCCACTTCCACGGTGAGATTCCGACCGTCCGCTTGCACGACACGGCCTTCCAGCATGTCACCGTTCCTTAGAAAAATGGCATCTTTCTGACGATCCGCGGCCCCAAGGTCCTGCGGGGTGGTTTTGCCATCCCATTGCAACATTCTCACCCGGGACAACCGGGCTCTTCCACTGCCCTGAACCGGGCGGAAGGAAAAGACCAAATCCTCACGCCCCACCAAGGCGTCTTCATTGCTGATTTCCCATTCCTTGAAGCGCCGCCCGTTCAAATACACCAAGGCGGTCTCCGCGTTGAGATCGACGAAAATCTGAAAAAACTGCTCACTTTGGGCGTGAGGGGGAAGATCTTCCCGCCAGTTGTTCCCCCCGCGGTTTTGGGCGCTGATCAGTTGCGCGAAAACATGGCGTTGATTCACCTGCAGGTACATCGATCCGGGCGCGCGCCCATGGGCGGGCAGCCCCATCAATGTGATTGCGGATGAATACGGTTCCTCACTGTTCTGCAATTTGAATTCGAAAAGAAATTGCTCGGGGATTTTGGGCATTTGCCTTGCCACGGTCACCGTGTTGCCTGCGGGCAAAATTATTTCGCCGCCAATCATGGTGATGTTTTGCGTATGCCCCTGTCTTCGCCCATGGTCCATCAATTCCCATTCGGCCATGCTGTTTACGAACGGCAGGAGCACTTCCCCTTCTTGGGGGTAAAACCCCAGGGTTTTGACCATGCGACGCCGTGCATTGACTTTTTGCCCCCATGGCGTTTCCCAGTGAATCCACTCGGCATCCATGCCCAAAAAACGCCCTTCAAGGCGATCTTCATTGGTCAATTCAATCCACCCCTTCGGCGTGAAATGCGCGGAGGCCTCGGAATTTAGCAGCAAGTAATTGACAAAGCGCAGGCCAATGCGAACCGGAGATTGGGTCCAACGGGGTTGAAATTCCAAATCCGTTCCCCGTGCATCCAAAACTTGCCCATGCATCAAATCCCCATTCAACAGCCTCAGGGTCTGAAAGCCGCCCATATCCCCATGCACGCGGGCCGCACCGCCAAGAGACGCGCCGGCCAGAAAAAGTGTCAGGATGGCATTGAAGTATAATTTCATAAACAGAATATTCCGCATTCTCGGGAATGGGCAACCGAAAAAATCAGAGGAACCTTGCCTAGGCGTACGGTCAACGTTCGTAAATGGGTAACAAACGATAATTCAAAGCGACGGTCAACAGCGCGGATGCAGTGGAAAACGTGGTGCCGCGTTGACCACTCCAAGAGCCGTTCGATTGCTGGGTGGCCCGAAAAACCTCGATGATTTTCCGGTTCCACGCCCGCCATTCGGCCATGTCGCCTTGAAACAACGCTTGGGCCAGGTAATACATGTGATAATAAAAGTAACTGCCGGACTCCGATTGATTTCGGCGAATGTACTCAAAGGTTTTTTTGGATTCATCCGAACTGTAGTCGTTCATCAGGCTGAAATTCAGGCTGGCAATCGCCGTGCGGGTTGAATTCCCGCCCGTTGGGCCCGTGTACCCAATGCCGCCATCGGGCGCCATGCTGTTTTTAAAAAACTGCAGGCCTTTCTCCAAGGCCTCTTCCGGGACTTCCAAACCCGCGTTTCTGGCCGCGAACAGGGCCACCATGTGTCCCCCGGAAACTGTGGTGTCCGCATCTTTCGAAGTGGGACTATAGCGCCAGGCATTGTTGGGATTTTGCGCCTGAGACGTGAGAATCAAATCAATCGCCCGCCGCAGGGGGAGACCCACATCCGGCTCCCGCAGGTGACCGTACAACTCGGCCAACGCCAAGGTGGCGAAGGCGTGATTATACATGGAATTGCCGATATAGCCGGTGTTGGCATCCTGTTGGGAAACGATGTATTCGGCGGCGCGGCGGATTTGCACCCGATACGGCCCGAAATTCGGATCTTCCCCGCTGGCCAGAAACGCAAGCACCGCCAAGCCAACCACCCCGGGTTGTTGACCATAGTTATCCGTCCAATTTCCCGAATTCGTCTGGGTAGAAGCCAAAAAACTCAATCCGGCACGGTACATGTTGTCCAACTCAGGAGGCAACGTCTCGCCCACCTGCAACCCTTGGGCACCGCGCTGTCCCCATGCCAAGGGAACCAGCATGGCCATGGCCAGGCAAAGCACGGAAATCAAAGCGGGAATTCTTTTCTTGTCTTTCATTTTATTCTTCCATGGCTTGATAATAGGCATCCATCATGTTTCGATAACTCGAGGGCCAACGGGAAGGATCCACCGCACCGGCTTTGCCTTCGCCATCCGAGGTGCCGCGGTTGCGCATTCCGGGACCGGTGATATCGGCACGCCCCGGATCTCCGAAGCCCGTTTGCCCCTCCCCGCCTTGTTGCCCGGGTTGCCCCTGCATCATTTGCATCAACGCCTGCATCATCTGCTGGTTCATTTGTTGCTGCTCCTGTTGGCTCGGATCACTCGATTCACCGCCTCCACCCATGCTCTGCTCCAAGGCATTGCCAATCAGCTCGATCACCAAGGTCTGAATGGCAATCGTCTCGGCATCGGTTTGCGGACGACGCAGGTTGACGCCCGCATTCATCATTTCGCCGGAGGCGAGACTGATCAAGGTTTTCACTTCCTCGGTTTTCACCCGGTTTTCCAGGGGTTGCAAGGTCGAGGCGGTTTCAAACTGGCGATTGCCCAGCTCAACGGCCTCACGATGATAGTTCATGTTTTCCGCATAGGTCTCGTCCAGGGTACGGGTATGACGGCGCAAACGCTCTTGGCGTTCGCGGGCGCGAATCAAGGCGATCATGGTTTCCAAATCCTCGCCCTCCTCATCTTCACCCCCGCCTCCGCCTTCGCCCCCACCGCCATCATCGTCATCGCCTTCCAACAAATCCGCCCACTCATTGTACAGGCGGGTCCATTCGGTCGCTTCGGCGCTGGCTTGGCTGATAATATTCCGCAAAATGAGATCTTTCAGTTTGGGCAACCGCTGATCATATTGTTCGGATTCCATGTCACGGGTCACCTGCCGCAAGACCTCATCCTGGGTCCGCCGATAAAACCCGTTCAAATCGTCATACACGTAACGGGTTTCCCTGAAAATATCATCTTGCAGTTCGGAGGCATCATAGAGAATCTTCGCAAGTGCCTCGGGAAGCGTTTCCACGGTCGCGCCCACGGCATCCGGTTCCTGCAACATGCGGTTCATGACCGCGATAATTTCACTTTGTTGACGGGCCAACTCCCGCAAACGGTTCACAAACCGCTCGGACATGCTTTGCTCGATGGATTCGTTCAGATTTTCTTCCCCCTGTTGCATCGCGGCAATGGCGGCCTCTTGTTGGCGTATGGCTTCCTGAAGTTGCTCCCGCCGTTCGGACTGCTGTTGTTGGGCCATTTCTCCGGCTTGACCCGCTTGCCCGGACTCGCCGGCTTCTCCAGCTTCACCGGCCTCGCCGGCTTCTCCAGCCTCGCCGCTTTCCCCGGATTGGCCTGCCTCGGCCATTTCACTGCCGGCCTCGCCCGCTTCTCCAGCTTCTCCAGCCTCGCCCGCTTCTCCGGCCTCGCCCGCTTCTCCGGCTTCTCCGGCTTCTCCGGCTTCTCCGGCTTCACCGGCCTCGGCCATCTCCCCGTCACCGCCTTCCCCGCCTTCGCCGGCGTCGGATTCCGCGCCGGCTTCCCCGGCTTCGCCCGCATCGGCCACTTCGCCGGAAGCTTCCGCGGCCCGACGCATGGCCTCGGCGGCCTCCTGCATCGCGGGCAGGGCCCGATTCAACAAATCCTGGGAAATCCGAGTCCAATCGGCGATTTGCTCGTCCCCGATCTCGTCATTTTTGGTGGCTTCGGCAATCAAACCTTCCATGCGATGCTGCGTGTCCATCAAACGCTCCGCGCGGGCCAACTCGTCCAAGGCGCGTTCCAGCAACTCTTCGGCGGTGCGCTCGTCGGCCAAATCCGCATCCGAACGTTCGTTGCTGGCCTTGTTCGCTTCCAAAGCCAGGCTTTCCTGGCGGATGGACTCATCCAATTCCGTCAAAATCCCATCCATTTGCTGCAAAATCATCCGCGCATGTTCTTCTTTGCTCAACACCAGGATGCGGTGACGGGAGCTGACGCTGGGCGTACGATCGGGATACGCGTCCACGGCAAGGGCCACCAATTCGATCATGTCCCCGGGAACAAACCCGAATCGCTCCGGCGAAAACACCAATTCTTCGCTGCCGACCTGTCCGGAAATTTTCGTTTCCAGAAATTTGTCCCGCGGCTGACCGTCTTCCAGAATCCGCCACCGGGTCCAAACCCGCTCCAGACCAAAATCATCCCGGGCGCTGATTTCCAAATTCACAAACTCATCTTCCAACACGGCAATGGCGGATGAAATGCCGCTCAAGGCCACCCTCGGAGGCGCGTCCGCCACGGCCAGCACTTCAACCGTGGCCGGATTGCGCGGGGTCAGCCCCACATGATCCACCCAAGTCAGGGTCAACGTTTGGTCGGTATCCACCAAAAAGGAGGACAAGTTGAAATCCGCGCCATCAATGCTGGCCGGTGCAAACCCTTCCGCCATGGCTTCGGACAAGTCCCGGCTGGCCGTACCCTTCAATTGGACCTGACTGCCGATGGGCACTTCAAGGCGCCGACGGCGCAAGGCCATGTTTTCAGGTTCGAGGTTCAAATATTCCGGCCATTCGATTCGGGCCTGCATCCCCACCAATTCCGGGCGCAACATGGGATTGACCGCCACTTGGGTCCGCGCGTCCCCGGCGCGAAGCGACACCTCACGCGATTGGGTCAACCCCTCCCCTTCCACGGCCAAGGCCCCATCGGCGCCAATCCGGGGCACCACCGATTCCGGCCCCGTGGAACGCACTTCCACTTCGGAGACGGGCGCGCCACGCACATGCGTGACCTTGCCTTCGAATTGATAGGGTTCGCCGTGGGCGACATTCAACGCACTCGGAAAATTCGAAAAGCGCACAAAGGTAAAGCGCTCAATGGCCTCATGCGGGCGCAACCAACGGGTAAAGCTGTTCCGGGCCGCGTCCGGCACGAAAACCGCATACGAAATGCCCGCCAAAAGCAGGGCCATGGCTCCGTAGATCAATTTGCGGGTGATCCCGGTGTCGATTTTCTCTTCGGCATGCACATTGGCCAATTCCCGGGCCACCTGGGCAATGGCCGCCTTGCGCAAGGCCGGGGAATCGGAGGCGATTTCCGAAGTGCCTTCCGACAGTTCGACCGCGCCCAGCAGCCTGTCCCCGACCCGCCGGTCCAAGCGCCCCATGACCTCCGCGATTTTGCGCGAATTGGGGCGCGCCAACACCCATCGCTTCACCCACGGCACCAAAGCGGCCACCACCAAAATCGGCACCGGAACCGCCAAAACAAAGCGCGCCCAGGCGGGCGTGGCCCAAATGCGGTCCGAAATGGCCAACAAAAGGAAACTCGTGAGCGGGATCAAGAGCAACAGCCCCACCACGGTGAGGGTGTTGATCAGGCGCCATCGCCGCTGAAAGCGAAACAGTGCCTGTTGAAGTTCCGGAGGAAGCGAATCTGTGTTGTGTATATTTGTGCTCATATCCATCCCTGACGTTTGCGGAGAATCCAGTATAGACCAAAAAAGAAGAAAAATCCAGTAATCCAAAGTGGATGTTGCCAAATACGGTTCACGGAGACCACCACCTGCTGGCGCGGCAACTCCCGCAATCGGACCAAAAGTTCCCTGGCTTCGTCCATGCTCACGCTGCGCCCGCCGGTTACCTGGGCCATTTCCCGCAACAGGGCCGGACGCATGGGCTCGCCGATTTCTTCGGGGATTCGCCCCTCCACCATCACTTCGGTGCTAAACCAGGCGGCGGAAGGATCGTCGGGGGAAAACAATTCCAAAATATAGGTGCCGGGCATCTCCGGCGTCCACTCGGCCTCGTAGGTGCCCCCGCCTTCCAGGGGGGACAACATCGGATTCACCACCTCCCCTTCCGGGCTCGTAAACCTCATGCGGACCGGCACCTCGTCCGTAACCGCGAAGGCGCTGCGCAAGGCCACCGTGACATTCACGTTCTGTCCCATTTGCGGACGTTCGGGTTGCAAAAACAAACGCGCCCCTTCATCGCCAAACATGTGGCGGCGGTGGGCCATCCACCTGACGACCTGGCCCCAAAACCGGTAGTGATACAAATCTTCCACCCCGATGCGCCAACGATAGGCCGCGTCCGTCCCCAGGAAAAGGACGTGACCGGTTCCGGCGTTCCGCGTGGCCAGCAGGGGAATCCGCCCGTGTTCGTTGCGCTGGGAGGCATGCGTGGCCAACACCTCCGTGCCCACCCGGGGACGGCGAACCGACGCATACCAGAAAAACCCCGGCAATTGACGCCAGATCTGCTGGTTGCGCACCGGGTTGGCATGCAATTGCGTGAGCATATGATCCTGCCCCTCGCGGGTCAAGGACATGCGCATCTCCAAATCCATGCCCACTCCCCGCGGGTTCCGGGTGTCGTATTCCACCGGCATCAGGGATTCCAAGGGCGTGTTCAACAACCGCAAATGGCCGGCCCGCGGACCCGGCAAAAAGACCAGACCCGCCGCCTGTTCCCGCACCAGAATCGCGAGATTTTCCACGTCCCGCGTGCGCAATTCGCCTTGGCCCAAGCCCACGTCCCCCAGGAAAATCACATCGTATTTGGACCAACCCTCGCGATCCACGGGAAATTCGGGAATGTACCCCGGACCGCTGCCGGGTCCCAAATCGGGGTGAAACAGGAGACTGTCCACTTCCACGCCGGGATCGCGGGACAAGGCATTGCGCAGAAAACGATATTCCCAACGGGGAATGCTGTCCACCAAAAGCACCCGGATGGTCGTGCGGCGGATGTCCACCACGGCTTCATCTTCGTTGTTGTCCAAAAACCGCTCCAAGGGATGGGGATCCACCCGAACCTCGAACCGCGTGGCCCCTTCCATTCGGGGCGTCCAGCGCAGAGAGGTGGACGCCGAGCCGCCTGCCGGCACCAGAATTTCCTGGGAGGCCACCATTTGCTCATCCGCATAAAGGGCAACCCGCGTGGGGGCGTCTTCCGGCAGGGTGCTGCTGACCCGAACTGGCAGCACCATGGCTTCATTCAACAAACTGTAAGCGGGAAACATCACCGGTTCCAACACCAAATCCGGCAATCGGGTCCGCTGTCCAATTTCCACGGCATACACGGGAACGTCGTCTTCCGCGAGCCGCAAGGCTTCCGGCAGGGGCGAACCGGGAGCGTTGTGCGCCCCGTCCGACAACATCAACACCGCCGCCAATTGCTCCACGCTTCGGGCCCGCGAAAGCCCGGATTGCAAATCGGTTTGGCGAAAAACGGGCTCGTCATCGTGTCCCACGCGTATGGTTTCCAACTGGACCGCATCGGCCAGAGCCTCCCATTCCGGCGAGGCTTGCAACTTCTCCACCCACTCTTTTCGGGTGGCGGCGGCGCCGTCCACCTCCACGTCCGGGGCCAGCATGCTGTCGGTGTCGTCCAACACCACCGCCACCCGCGCGTTTTCATGGCGGGCGGATCGGGTGTGCAGTTCCGGCTGAAACAGGGTCAACAACAACAAAACCGCGCCCACCAATTTGAGGGCCTCCGTCACACAACGATAACGGGTAAAACGGGTTTGCCACAGGTGATACAGACTGATCCCGGCATACAAGAGGAACAGGACCATGCCGATCAAAGCCGGCGTGGTGCCAATGTTCCAAATCCAAGTGCGACTCTCTTCAATCATGCGGAAGCACTCCATGCGCTGCGGTGTTTGACGGGGCGGCGAATGTTCAGGGTCAGCAGGAAGGATTCAATGACCAGGAGCAACAAGCCCAATAATGCGAGAAAAACGGTGAATTCCACCCGGCGGGCATCGGCCTGTCCGCGGGCGCTTTGGTCTTCAAAGACGCGGAAATCAAGGGGCGAGGCCCATTCCCGCAGTTCTTCCATGGAGAGCGTGTCGGTCGCGTCATGCAAATTGGAACGGTTCATGGCCAACACGTTCCCCTGCCAGGCGTACCGTCCCACATGCAGACGCACGTTACGATCCTCGCCATCGAGGGCCGACCACTCGTCGTCCGGATGTGGACGCCAATCGCCCAAGCGATGGGTGCCGCGCCGGGTTTCCACCCGTCTTCCCTCCCGCAACATGCGTTGCAGCACCGGCACCCAAATATACCCCGCAGCCAAATTCCACCAATCGGGCAGCGGAAGCGTGGACAAACGATAAATCGCCCCGTCCCCCACGTCCTCGCGCGTCAACAACGGAGTCCCGTCTTCCAAGCGGGCCACCACCACCCTATTTTCCACTTCCTCCAGTCGGGCGGACCTGTACACGCGCAGCAAATCCATGCGCAAGGGGTCCCGCTCCAGATCCGGTCCCAAAATGCCGGTGTCTTCCAACCAATCGCCGACGCCCATGCCGTCCTCCCCCGCGTTGTCCAGGCGGGAGACCTGTTCACCCGGCAATTCCAGCAGCACGCCGCCGGCTTCGAGCCAGGTTCTTTCCACATCCCGGATCGCACGGGTTCCATCCCGAACCCACAAGGCGATCTCCCCGTCCAGCGGCGCCATCGCCGGGGCAATCTCCCGCTGGTTGGCCCGGGGCAAAATGCCGGCGCGTACCGCCCGGTTCACGGCGGAATCCCGTACATCCACTTTCGCGCGCAAGGGACCACGGGGACGCCATGACACCGCGACCTCATTGTCCTGCGGGTTGGCGTCCGCCGGCAAGGAGAAAAACGCGTGCACGTCTTCGGTTTCGTCGGAAACTTCCAGGGACTGTACCCATCGGAAAGCCACCCCTTCGACCATCAGCTCTTCCTGAAAGGTCAAACCGCCCGTATCCACCGTCATGGTGACCGTTTCCTGGTCCGCGCGATCCCGAAGCAACCGCAAATTCAAAAGCAAACGATTCCCTTCACGCACCGGTTCGCCCAGCATTTGCAGGGTGCGGTTGCCCGAATCCGGGCCGACACTGGCCACATCAAAAAAGCGCAAGGTGACTTCCGTGTTCATTTCCGTCCAGTCGGACCAATCCGGGGACGACGCGCCGGGGGGAAGCCAGGTGGCCGCCCGCCTGTCCCCGGGAATCCAAACCTCCGCGTCCGAAACCCCGGCCCGGGCAATTTCCGCCAAGGCCGTGTTCAACAGCGACTGCATGTCCGTCGGAACGGACGAAGCTTCGGTCTGGGGCAGACGGTTCAAATCCACCCCCCGGGGCAGCGGCGACAGGTTGCCCGTGGCACTGTCCAGCCAAACCACGCGGGTCGTGGGACCCAATTCGTCAATCCCCTGACGCAACACGCCCAAAGCGCGCTCGCGCCCGCTGCTGCCGCCCCGTTGCAGTTCCATGCCCGGCGACCGGTCGAAAATCACCACCACCATGCTGGAGCCCTGATCGAAAAAGCGGGCCAAGCGACCGCGCGTTTGCAAGCGGGACAGCGCCAATAAAAACGCCGCCAACATCAGGCAGCGGGCCGCAAGAATGATCCATTGGCGAATTTTCGCCCGGCGAGACGCATCCCGGTCCGCCGTGCGCAGAAACATCATCGCCGCCCACTTCACGGTGCGATACCGCAAGCGGTTCAACATGTGAATGATCACCGGCAAAAACGCCAGCGGCAGCAACCAAAGAAAAACACCCGACAATGCGCTCATGAACGCGGCCTCCCGGCACTGACGCTTCGTCCGGCGGAACTCAGCAAATAGCTGGACAACACTTGCTCAAAGGACTGATCCACCTGGGCAATGCGGTGCTCCACATGGTATTTCCGCAGACCCGTTCTCAGGGTGTTCATGTGGTTTTCCAACGCATTCAAATAGGTTTGTTGCACCACGCTGGGATCCGCCACCAGATCCGCCCCCCCCTCCAAATCCACGAAGCGAATCGGACGCGTGAAATCGAATTTCAACTCCTGCGGATCCACCAAATGAAAGAACGTCACCTCGTGCCGACAAAAACAAAGATGCTGCACCGCGTCCAGCAACTCGTCCGCCGGCATCAACGCGTCCGTCAACACCATCACCACCGCCCGGCGTTGTACCCGTTCGGCCAAATTGTGCAAGGCATCGATCAACGTGGACTCTCCATGCGGTTTCACCGTTTCGATCTGATCAAAAACGTTTTGCAGATGGGTGGGCGCCTGTCGTGCGGGCAAATCCACGGACAGATCCTCCCCGCAACAATGCAAGCCCACCGCGTCCCCCTGCTGCACCAACAAATACGCCAAATGGGCGGCCAGCGCCTTCGCGAAGTCAAAACGGCTCCCGTGCCCGGAGTCAAAGGCCATCGACCCGCTGCAGTCCAGCACCATGTAGGCCCGCAGATTGGTGTCCGCCTCGAATTCCTTGATGTAAAAGCGGTCACTGCGGGCATACACCTGCCAGTCAATGTGCTTGATATCATCTCCGGGTACATACTTGCGGTATTCCGCGAATTCAACGCTGGCGCCGCGGGTGGCGCTGCGGTGCATGCCCGTGACCGCCCCCAGCATGGGGCTGTTCACTTGCAATTGCATGCGGGACAAGCGGGACAGAACCGCCGAATCCAGCAGGGGACGGGATGTGGAGGAGCGCGTGGCCACGGGGGTTAAGCCTTGTGGAGTTCTTCCTGGAGACGCGCAATCACGTCCGCGGAAGTGACGCCTTCGGACTGGGCGTGGAAGTTCGTGAGAATCCGGTGCGTCAACACCGGTTCCGCCACCGCGTCCACGTCCTCAATCTGTACCAAATAACTGCCGCGCAAAACCGCGCGGGCTTTCGCCCCCAAGACCAAATACTGCAGGGCCCGCGGACCCGGCCCCCACATCACCATCTCTTTCACCCAAGCGGGGCTGTCCGGCTGACCCGGACGGGCGGAACGCACCAGCTTCACCACGTGCTCGTAAACGTGATCGGCCACCGGCACCCGGCGCACCACGTTTTGGGCTTCGATGATTTGCTCCCCGGTCAACACCGGGTCCAAGGTCACCATCGCCCCGCCCGTGGTTTCCCGGGCAATGCGCACCTCTTCGTCGTAACTGGGATATTTCACGTCGATCAAAAACATGAAACGGTCCAACTGCGCTTCCGGCAAGGGATACGTCCCCTCCTGCTCGATGGGGTTCTGGGTGGCGAGCACGAAAAAGGGCTTGTCCAAGGTGAAGGTATGCGTCCCGGCACTGATTTTGTGCTCCTGCATGGCCTGCAAAAGCGCCGCCTGGGTCTTCGGCGGGGTCCGGTTGATTTCGTCCGCCAACACGATGTTGGCGAAAATCGGGCCTTTCATGAACTCAAAGGCCCGGTGACCGTCCTCGGTTTGCTGCAGAATGTCGGTGCCGGTAATGTCGGAGGGCATCAAATCCGGGGTAAACTGAATGCGGCTGAAATCCAGGGACATCAGGTCCGAGAGCGATTGAATCAAAAGCGTTTTCGCCAATCCCGGCACCCCCACCAACAGCCCGTGGCCCCGGGCCAGCAAGCAAATCAAAAGTTTTTCGACGACATCATCCTGCCCAATGATGACGCGGCTGAGTTGTTGGCGGACTTTCGCCATGCGGTCTCTCAAAGCCTCAATGGCTTCCAAATCCTTATCCGAGGCTTGGTCAAGTACTTTGTCCGAGGCCTTGCTCTGGTCTATTGCGGGAGAATCGGTTTGCGTCATAAAATTTCCTTACTGCGGGTTGAATGCGATAAGCGCATACCCTAACAGATTTTCAGCAGATGCAACCCAAAAATAAAAGAAAGATGTAAAAAAATCGTAAAAACGACACTTTTTTCCTTAGCCCGGGCTTGTCAGTTGCAAACCGAATCCATATCAGAGTCCCCATGCCCATCGACACCCAATCTCTCCGCATTCTCTCCCACGAACCCATGGGCCGCGACGCCTTTCTCCTGCGGTTGGAGCGCCCCGATTGGTCCTGGCGCGCCGGGGAATTGGTCGGCATCCTCGGCGCCACCGCCGTGGACCAACGCGACTACACCATCGCCTCCGGAGAACGGGACGACACCCTGGACGTCATTTACCGCCTCATCCCCCACGGTGTCCTCACCCCCTTCCTGCGCAAAAAAGCGCCCGGCGACACCCTGCGGGTGCTCGGACCCTACGGACGCTTCGTCTTGCGCGACCCCAACCGCCCCGTCCTTTTTTGTGCCACCGGCACCGGCATCGCCCCTTGCCGCGCCTATCTCCGCACTCACCCCACCCTCGACCTCACCTTGCTCCACGGCGTCCGACATCCCGAAGACCTCTACTTTCGCGAGGAATTCGAGCGGAGTCAATACCATCCCCATTGCTCCCGCACCCGACTCGCCGGTGCCACCGAACGCATCACCGACACCCTCAAAACCATGGAACTGCCCGACGGCGTGCACGTCTATCTCTGCGGTGCCAACGAAATGATCTACGAAGCCGACGAAATCCTTTCCGAACGCGGCGTCGGCTTCGATCAAATTTTCCACGAACCCTACTATTACCGGGCCGGGGACTGATTCGTAAAAAATATCTCGCTGTGAATCCGCTCCTGCGGCACCCCTTTGCCCAGCAGAAAAGCGGTCACCTCTTCAATCATGCCATCCAAACCGCACAGCGAATAATGGATGTCCGCCTCCAGTTCCACCTCCTGCAAATCGTCCGTCATCCGGCCGGAACGTCCCGGCCCCGCCTCCCCCCGACTCACACAGGGGACCGCGCCCGGAACCCAAATCCCCTCCAAATCCAAACCCGACCGCACCCCCCAATAAAACCGAACCGGCGTTTGCCCCCCCGACCGCAACACCGACAAAAACGGCGCCACCCCGCTACCCGTGGCAAACCAGATTTTCCGCGCCGTTTCCGGCAATCCCGGACGAAACCAGCCAAACGGCGGGCTGATGCACAGCGACGCCCCCACCCTTTGACCCGACAACCAATCGCTCAGCAAACCGCCCGGAATCTTGCGAATCAACAATTCCAGATACGGCTCCCCCACCCCACCCGCCAAACTGTACGGACGCGTCCGCTTGCCATCCGGCCCATACACCGCCACGCAATCCCCCGGCGTAAACGCAAACCCATCCGGTTTTTCCAACCGCAACGTAAACAGCCCCCCCGCGTGGGGAATCAGCTCCAGCACCCGCGTGTCCATGCGCGGCGGCGGACCCGGAATTTCAACGGATTTTTTCATACTCCACGAAATCGTGCGCGAAATCATGCCGCTCGTCCGCATGATGCGACACCCGGCAAATTTCCTGGAACATCCCCGGCGGAATTTGCGGAAAAAACGTGTCCCCGCCCTCCACGTCGGTGTGGACCTCCGTGAGAAACAACTCATCCGCCCACGGCAAAAACATCTGATAAATCTCCGCTCCGCCGATCACAAACAGCATCCGTTCCCCCGCGCACTTCGCCAACGCCTCGTCCACCGACCGCACGCACTCCGCCCCCTCCGGCGCAAAATCCGTTCGGCGACTGAAGACCAAGTTGCGCCGATTCGGCAACGGCCGCCCGATCGAGTCCCAAGTCTTGCGGCCCATGAGAATCGTGTGACCGCTCGTCAATTCCTTGAACCGCTTCAGATCCCCTGGCAAATGCCAAGGCAACTGCCCCTCCTTGCCAATCACATGATGGCGGTCCATCGCCGCAATCATCGCTATCCGCGGACGTTTCATACCGACACCTCCGCCTTGATGTGGGGATGACATTGGTAGTCGCGTATTTCGATATCCTCGAATTCAAAATCAAACACCGATTTCCGGTCCGGGTTCAAGTGAAGCTTCGGCAACGGGTACGGCGCCCGGGTCAACTGCAACCGGGTCTGATCCAAATGGTTCAGGTACAAATGCGCGTCCCCGAACGTATGCACGAAGTCCCCCGGTTCCAAACCCGTCACCTGCGCCATCATGCAAGTCAGCAACGCGTAACTGGCAATATTGAACGGCACCCCCAGAAACACATCCGCGCTGCGCTGATACAACTGACAACTCAACCTCCCGTTGGCCACGTAAAACTGAAACAACGCATGACACGGCATCAACGCCATCCGCTCCAACTCCCCCGGATTCCAAGCACTGACCATGATACGCCGCGAATCCGGGTTTTCCCGGATCATGCGCTCCGCCTCCGCGATTTGATCCACCGTCCCCCCGTCCGGTTTCGCCCAAGACCGCCACTGCTTGCCATAGACCGGACCCAAATCCCCGTTTTCATCCGCCCATTCATTCCAAATGCGCACCCCGCGATCCTGGAGCCAGGCCACATTCGTATCCCCCCGCAAAAACCAAAGCAGCTCATAAATGATCGACTTCAAATGCAGCTTTTTCGTGGTCACCATCGGAAACCCCTCCGACAAATCAAAGCGCATCTGATACCCGAACACACTCCGGGTGCCCGTCCCCGTGCGGTCCGATTTCTCCACCCCGTGATCCAAAATATGCTGCAACAAATCCAGATAAGCTTTCATGAAAGCATAAATAAAGGGTTCCAATGGAAGTGCAACGCAAAACCCCCATTTTCCCAAATCCAAGCCTCGGCTGGGGCGAAGGGGGCGGAGCGGCTGCAACTTTGCCGTCCGACCTGTCCGACGGGTCAGACGAGTCCGACCAAAAATCTGACCCCACCACCAAAACGAAAAAAAAACGATGATTGAAAAAAATGATCCTTGCCGGCACCTGAACAAACATGCATGATAGTATCAGCGAAGGCAAGGTAACCCTAAGGTATTAATTTTTCCCTCCATTTTGGAAAAATGATCCCCTTTTTCGGGTGGATCAATGGACCCGTTGAATTATTTGTTGGCAGAGGAAAAATATAAGAATTGAACCACAGATGGCACAGATGGACACGGATGTTGTGTGAGGAAAAACACATATGAACGGAGTAATCAAAAATATCTCATCGAACACGAGAACCGAATTGCCAAAGCCCTGGAAACGGACTAAACTTTCAGAAGAAATGAAAATCCGTGTGCATCTGTGTCCATCTGTGGTTAAAAACAACACGCCAACAAGAGGCGTCTGCGAACCCTCGTACCTCGGGTCCGCAGCGCCTAATCGTAGATGCAAGGAGAAATATGATGATCACTGTAAGACCAGCGAAGGTCTTTGCTGACGTGAAGGAAGTTGTGGGGCCCAAGCATCCCGACGCCAGTGTTTGCTGGTGTCTGACTTATAGACTGCCTGCCAAGGAGAACAAAGCCCTCACTGGTCCGGCGAGAGGCGAGCGTGTAGCGGAGTTGTTACAAGATGGGCCAATTGGTGTCTTGGCCTATGATGATGACGAACCTGTGGG
>JAFIGC010000087.1 GCA_020831635.1 Verrucomicrobiota bacterium
TTCATTCAGTGGGCACCGTCAGTCGTCGCGACACCCCCGCGGCAAGCACGGGGGCGGCGCATGGGGATGCTGTTTTGATGATTTTTAAACGGAGCGCGGACACTCCCGTCCGCATACCAATTCTATTTGAGAACCGCTCAAAAGATTGATCCTGAATCCGTAAGTTATTGATTGTGCGGATTCACAGCAAAGATTTCACGGTTTCAGGGAATAAATATTTCCCACTGGATTTTCCCGGAATTTTTTGGGTTTATTCGTCTGCGGCTTTGGATTTCGCGTGCTCAAAGGTAGCAGACAGGAGTTCCAGTCTCCAGGCGTTCATCAACTCGGGAAGGGCGGTTTGATAAAGCTGACGGGCCGGACCTTCGGGAAGGAGTTGGAGGCCCGGTTCGAGGTTTTGTTGGATCTGACGGGCCATTTGCTCCAATGGGGTCATCAAGGTGTTGTCGGGTTCATTCCGGAAGAGCTGAAAATGAAGGTCCAAATATTCATCCAAAGACATGGTTTCCGCACCCTCGGGTTGGGCATCCACATAGTTCCGATGGGTTTTTTGGAGGGCATCTGCGAGGCGATCCAAAAATTGATTCTCGGCGACGAAACGTTTGGCCATCTCCCTCACCAAAATCCGCCCGTCTTCCCGCACGGCGGTGGCAAAGGCCTTTTCGTTTTTTTCGAGACCTGCTTGAAAGGCTTCCGCGTCATCAAAATTATCCAGCAAAGTACTGTGCATGGAGGCCATCATGGATGCCAGGATCCGGACGGGTGGAATGGATTCGATTTTCAGTGTCTCGAAATCCGGAATCCATTCCCGATAGCCCGGATTTCCATCGGGAAGCGGTCCGTGTTCCATGAGGGTGATTTTTCTGGGGGTTTCCTCGGGATCTTCCGGCCATTGGTCCCGAAACAGAAGCCCGCTTTCGCGATGGATCTCCAGTTGACGTCCGTTGCGGAAAACCAGGGTGACGGTTTCGGGGGTGTGGCGGATTTCCTCGGCGTCTTGAAAGTGGGGCAACGCCAACCAGGACACCTCCAAAGCTTCCACCATGGTTTGAGTACCGATCCCGGCATTGAAGGTGTTTTCGGAGAGTTCGAGCATGATCATGGGAAAAGGATGGCCCAATTTCAGATCCCAGTTTTGCCTTTCAACTTGGATTGCATAGGTCTCGACAAAAAAAACCAAGGCTCCAAGCGGATTGGAGACGTCATGGAGAACTTTCGACAGTGACAAACTCATCCGGTTCAACTGATCACCGGCACCCATATAAAGGGAGACTTCATCCCCCTTTTCCCCATCGGGATCGCCAAACACCAGGATGGACACGGCGCGAAACGGTTCCGGTTCCTCGAAATCGAAAATTAACACGGCCTGTTTGCGGTCCCGGTTGTGGTACAGGGATAAAGTCATCGTCCCTTTCGGGGAGACGCCCCTGTACCTGGCTTGGAAAGATCCCAAATCCTGAAAAGCCTTGGAAAGTTGGCGTTGAATGGCTTCCGGGGCGTTGTCAGGGTCCGCCAATTCCGCAATGGGATCGGCATGGACGTACGAAAACAGTGCCGCCGAAAGAAAAAAGCCGAAAAAACAGTGCTTCAGACCGGCGCGGGTTGAAAAAGGAGTTCGCATGTGGAAATCCAACCTTTTTCATCAGGATATGCAAGGGCTTTTGTTGAAAGCAGGGGGAAAAGTGACCCTTATAGTCTGCGTTTGGCCCGGAGCCGAATCAGGCAGGGGACACAAAATCGTCGGATGTCATTCCGCGGATGCCATGGAGGGATTGCTGTAAAGCCTCAATCTGTAAGGGTTACCTGCCTCGTGCGATATTTATATTCACGCACACGATTTATGATTATGCTCATGAAATTTCTAATTTTGGTTTTTGTCCTGGGCGGGGTTCGCGCCGATCCGGTTGGGTTGTTTACTCTCAACAATGGGGATGTCATTGCCGGGGAAAACGTGGTTTTGAAGGAAAAGACCCTGCAACTTTTCGCGCCAACGCTGGACGCGCGGGTGGAACTGGATACAGAGCGGCTTCTGGGGTGGCATGCGGCCCGGATTTCCGCCTCTGAACCATCGGATTTATCCCGGATTTTTCTTCGGAATGGCGATCAACTTGATGTCCACGTGGCGGGAATCGATGAGGAATGGGTGGAATTCATCACCGCGTGGGGATTGCGCAATGCGGTGCATGTGGCCAATGTGGATCGACTGGAACTCCCCGGAGCCCATGGGGAGGTGCTTTATCGGGGGCCTCAGCCGCTGTCCGATTTCAGTGTCCGCAACGCGCCGGCGGGCCCGGCGTCGGGATGGGTCGAGGCCGGTGGAGGGGTTTATACCCGGGCGGAGAATAAATCACGCTTGGAGCTTGGTTTTCAGGATTTGCCGGATGCCTTCCGCATTTTCATGGATGTGGAAAGTCTTGGATCGACGAATCTTGCCCTGGATTTGGTCGGGAGAAGACCCCGGGCGGCGGGTCCAAACTGGATTTACCTACGGCAAAGAGGGAATCGGATCCTCGTCAACGCCCGTAGCCGGACCGGCTCCTTTCCTACTGGGGATGTTGCCATCCGGGAAAACCACGATGGCAGCTATCAGGTAGAAATGTTTGTGGATGTAAAAACCAATCGGTATCTCGTCCGTTGGAATGGTCAACGGATCCGGGAATATCAAGATGTTCAACCCGATCCCGACGAGGAATTCGCCTTTGACGCTTTGTGGCTACAATTCGTAGGAGCCGCCCCGGTGAAGATTCGGGAGTTGACGGTTACCCGCTGGGACGGAATCGCGCCGGCGGATTTCGCCCCGCGTCAACCGGATGCCGGAGGTGTGGAAGTCCGGTTCCGGAATCAGGACCGCGGTATCTGGAAAACGCTTCGTTTGCAGGACGAAAAGCTCACCGTGGCGGATGGGCAAAGGGCCGGGCTCTCCTTTCCTCTTTCCGTGGTTTCCGAAATTACATTTCCCGCCCCTGACGCGGGCCGTGCTTCCAGGCCAAAGCCCATGGTCTCAATCCAATTGGGGCAACCGGGAAACCGACTTGGAGTCAGCGAACTCGAAATCAACAGCGGCATGGTGGAGGCGGAGCATTCCGCTTTTCGTGATCCCCTGCTCCTTCCCCTGGATCGTATTCAGGGCATTCAGTGGTTGTCGCGTTCGCGGGAGAAGGAGGTCGCCGCATCGTCCGACGAATTGCGTATGCTCAGCGGGGAGCGCGTGACGGGGTTCGCCCGCAAGACCGTGCGGGGACGCTTGCGTTTTCAGCCCTTGTGGGCCGAAAATGAATTTGCGGTGCCCATTCGCAATATCGGCACCTTGTCGTTTTCCGGCGAGGAATCGGTGGAAGCATCGCCCCACCGATTTTTTTTTCACAATCAGGATTGGTTCAGGGGCAGGCTCCTGTCGGTGGATGACGAAGAAATCACGTTTCGTTCTGCCTGGGGAGAGGATTTGCGCGTGGATCGCGGCGGTTTGCGCGAAATTTCCATTTCAGAGGACGGAGAGGGGCAGTGGGTATATCGATGGGGACGGGAGGAAGACTGGCACGTCAGGGCGCGCGGATCCCGTACCCTGCCTTCCGACAATCCCGGAACATCAACCGCCAGAGGGAATGTCATTTATTCACGCCGCCTGCCGAACCGTCCCAATCGGTTGGTTCTGGATCTGACATGGGAAGCAAATGAAAGCCCGGGACTGTTATTCAATTTGTTTGCCTCGGATTCCGCCGGAGGCTTCTCCAGCGGGGGCTCCAGCGACGGGGTGCAGGTGAACGTGTCCTCCAACCGCATTCTTGCCCGAGTTCGGGGACAAGCCGATTTTGTCTTGTTTGAACGCAAACCCGATGTCGCGTATCGCCTGCAAATGTTTTTTGACCCCGAGGCGGACAAAATCCACCTTTTTCTGAATCAGGAGCCGCTTGCGGTACTGAACATCCCGATCCCCGTGGACATGGAAGCGCGGTGGATGGGATTCCAGTCCACGTCCAAAGATTATACCCCGGCGATATTTCAAGTGCAGCCCTGGGAGGGAGAACCGGACCCCGACCTGGCCGTTGTCGAATCCCCTAACGGGGATGAACTTCGGCTTGGCGGAAATCGTCTGCGGTGGGGGCGGCTCCTTCCCGCCCCGGAAGGTCGCTTGAAGCTGGCCACCGAGAAAAACCCGGAACCGCTGGATTTTGCCATCGACGAGATGCAAAGCATTCGATTCTCCGACGCTTCGAAGTTCCTGCCCCGCAGAACAGCCCGCGACGCGCAAATTTTTCTGCGGGGGGAGTCGCAACCCGTCACCCTGGCCGTGGAGCGGCTGGACCGCACTCAACTGATCGGAAAAAGCGACGTGTGGGCCTTTCCGGTCACGCTTCCGAGAGCTTATGTCCAATCCATCACCTTTAATCCTTATCAAACCAACCGACAAGACCGGGAGGAGCCCGGACGACATCTGCTGACCCACAATCCTCACGGGGAGGCGGATTCGCAATGATTTCCGCATCCGAGCGCACCCGGAGCCTGTTGGGGACCCGATTCGGGTCCTGTTTTGGGGCTTGGGGCATGAGGCTTGTGTGAGCATTTCAGGCTTTTGATTTGACGCTGGCCCTTTCTTATGGTGTTTATGCATTTTCACCCTGCCGAACCGGCGGGAAAATTTTTGTGTAATCCCTTGTGAGAGTGAGAGAGCTTATGGCGCAATATGGCATAGACGAAATCATGGTGACCCTGCCCCACAGGTATCCGTTTTTGTTGGTGGACCGCATTCTGGAAACGGATGGGGACACACACATCGTGGGCATGAAGAACGTTTCGGCAAACGAACCGTATTTCCAAGGTCATTTTCCAAACAACCCTGTCATGCCGGGGGTTTTGCAATTGGAAGCCATGGCACAGGTCGCGGGAATTCTTCTGAACAAACGCAACGAACGCGAAGGCCAAATCGCGTATTTCAGTTCCATCGACAATGCTCGCTTCCGGAAAGTCGTCCGGCCCGGGGACACGTTGATCATGGAAATCGAATTGTTGAAAGTGCGCCTCAATCTCGCCAAGGTCCATGCCACCGCCAAAGTCAACGGGGAAACGGTTTCCGAGGGCGATCTGATGTTTCACATCGAACGCAACTAAGAATTTTTCCAATTCAAGATCCCTAATCAAAGCTATTCCCGGTAAAGATTCCTTATGGCCCAAATTGATGCACGTGCAGTTGTCGATCCCGCCGCCCGTCTTGCGGAAGACGTGGTGGTGGGTCCGTTTTGTGTGATCGGTCCCGAGGTGGAAATCGGGGCGGGCACGGTGCTGAAATCGCACGTGAACATTGACGGACGCACCAAAATCGGAGCCGGATGCACGATTTGGCCTTTTGCCTCCATTGGCACCCAGACCCAAGACCTGAAATACCGGGGCGGTTCCCCGGGGGTTTCCATCGGGGACGAAACCACCCTGCGGGAATACGTGACCGTGAACGCGGCCACCGATGATGGCGATGACACCATCGTGGGCAACAAATGCCATATCATGGCCTATTGTCACGTCGCCCACGACTGCGTGCTCGGCGACGAAGTCATCATGGCCAACGCCGCCACCCTGGCCGGACACGTGATCGTGGAAGACCAGGCCATCATTGGCGGTCTGGTGGGCGTGCATCAATTTGTACGGGTTGGACGGCTGAGCATCACCGGTGGCTGCGCGAAAATCGTGCAGGACGTGCCCCCCTTTATGACCGCGGACGGCAATCCCCTCGCCATCCGCGGCATTAACAAAATCGGATTGGAACGCCGTGGAATCCCCCCGGAAACCATCCGCGCCCTCAAAGAAGCGTACCGCCTGTTGTATCGCCGCAAATTGGGTGTAAAAGACATGGTCGCCGAAATGAAGGCTTCACTGCCGGATACCCCGGAAATCAATCACTTGGAAACTTTTCTCACCTCTTCGGAACGTGGCGTTACACGATGAATACATATAAATGGTCCCGTCTTTTTCTTTTGGTGGCCTTGTTGTCACTCACACCCCGCACGAATGCCCAACCCATTGACGTTGCTCCCGAAACTCCGGTGGCTTCCGAAACACTGGAAGCGCCCGGGACAAACGGCGCCTCCGACGCGCCCCACGTCAATTTCAATTTCGAGCAGGTGGAACTCCGCCACCTCGTCAACGTGGTCGGCGCCCAAACCGGCCGTCGGTTGATCATGGATGACGCCCTCACGGGCAAAGTCACCGTGATCACGCGCGAAACCATTCCCATGGACCAGGTGTTCCCGCTCTTTTTGGCGGTGTTGGAAGGCAGTGGTTTCACGGTGGTGGAACGCGAAGGCGCCTACCACATTCGCCAGCTTGGCGGCGTGGATCCCATGCAGGCCCCCGTGGTGGGCGCGGACCATCCCCTGACGGGGACCGGACTGATCACCCGGGTTATCCGCCTCAACCATGTCCGCGCCACCGATGTGCGCCCCATGCTCGAACCCATGGTGCGCCGGGCCCAGGAAGGAGCCTTGTCCGCCTTTGGCCCCACCAACCACTTGGTGATCACCGATACCGCCTCCAACATTCAGCGTATTGAGACCCTGTTGGAAGAATTGGACCGCCCCGGGCAAGCCACCAGTCTGACCGTCATTCCCCTGAAACACGCCTCCGCGCGTGACCTGTCCGCGCAAATCAGCGCCGCAATGTTGGGCGCCGAATCCGCCGCCGACCAGATGAGAAGCCGCACCCGGGCGGTAATCGAAGGCCGCGGGGATTCGCCCGCCGGCTTCACCATCGTGCCCGCCGAACAGGCCAACGCCCTCATCGTTTCCGCCGGGCCCTTGCAGCTCAAGGAAATCCGCGCCATGGTGGAACAACTCGACGTCCCCCCCGAATCCGCCGCCACCAGCGGACGTCTGCACGCGGTGTTTCTCAATTATCTCTCCGCCGAAAACGCCGCCACCCAACTCACCGAACTGCTCGGACAGCGTCGGAACGGGGATGCGCGGGATGCCATTTCCGTGGGGTTCGACACCGCCAACAATGCCGTGCTCGTGGATGCCAGCCCCCTGGCGTTTGCCGGCCTGCGGGAATTGCTCAAGGATCTGGACCGTCCCCCGCAACAGGTCCTCGTGGAGGTGCTGATCGTGGAAGTGGCCGAAAACACCGGTCTGGACCTCGGCGTGGAATGGGCCACCACCGAACAGCCTCGCGCGGGCACCACCACCGTCATTGGCCGCAGTCGTCCCGGTGAAACCGACGCGGTGATGCAACTCGCACGCGAACAGGCCTTTCCGCAGGGGCTCTCCTTCGGACTCGCCCGCGGCACCCTGACCCTGCCCGACGGCACCGTAGTCCCCAACCTGCCCTTCTTCTTGCAGGCCCTGCAAACCAACCGCGATGTCAATATTCTGTCCAACGTGCCCCTGCGCACCCAAAACAACGCCGAAGCCACCGTCAGCGTGGTGGAAAACATTCCCATCCTCCGTTCCACCATTCAGGCTGGAGCCGGGGACAACCGGGATGTCATTCAAAACATTGACCGCATCGACGTGGGCATCAAGCTCACGGTTCGTCCCCAGGTGAATCCCAACCGGGAAATCACCCTGCAACTGAATCCCAGCATCGAAGCCATCATTCGCGAGGCCGTGCCCGGCACCCAGCTCACGCCCACCATCGCCCGCCGCGAAGTGAAAAGCACCCTCACCACCCCCGAAGGCGTGCCCGTCATCATCAGCGGACTTTTGCGGGAAGACACCAACTACGAAGTGCGGAAAGTCCCCGTCCTCGGCAGCATCCCGCTGCTCGGTCATCTCTTCCGCAGCACCAGCGCCCGCAAGCAAAAAACCAATCTGCTGATTATCGTGACCCCCTACATCGTCACTGAAGAAGCGGAAGGGATCGAAGCCGCCCGGCGCTGGGAAAACCGAACCGGACTGACCGTTCCCGTTGCCGATGAGATCCCATGAGCGCCCTCCCGGAAACCGACCGCCTGCGTGAACTCGCCAGCCGGTATGACTGCCGGATGGTCGAGACGATCCCCGATGCCTGGCTCGACCGCGAACTGCTTCGGGAAATGCCCGTGGATTTCCTGCGTTCCGGTCCCATGCTGCCCATTCGCGCCGATGGCCAGGTGCTGGTCTGCACCCCGGACCCCACCGTGGAAGTCCGCTTTCCCGAACTCGGGGTGCTGCTCGGCGGAGAATTCGAGCCCATTTTGGCGCCGGAAGCCACCGTGCGCGCCGCCATCGACCGGGTTTTTTCCAAAACCGGGACTTTGCCCCATACGCCTCCCGCAAATGCGGAGGCCATCGAGGCCCAGCCCTCCGTCCGCATTGATCGCCGCGAAGAGCGCGAGGATCTCCTGCGCCAGGCGGGCGGCGCCCCCGTGGCCGCACGCGTCAGCCGCCTCTTGCTAGACGGTCTCCGGGAAGCCGCCTCGGATATTCACATCGAACCCCGGGGGGGACGCATGCAAATCCGCTTTCGCCTCGATGGTATTCTCTACCCCAAGGAAGACATTCCCCCCGAACTGGCCGATGCCGTGGTCTCGCGCATCAAAATCATGGCCCGTCTCGACATCGCCGAACGCCGACTGCCCCAGGACGGGAACGCCCGGGTGCGGGTGGGCGACCGCGAAGTCGACATCCGCGTGTCCACCCTGCCCGTGGCCGACGGCGAACGCGTGGTGATGCGGCTTTTGGGCCGCGAATCGACCTTTCTCACCCTGGGCCAATTGGGGATTCCCGAGCGCATGCTCTCTCCCTTTCGGGATTTGATCAAACGTCCCTACGGCGTGATCTGGGTCACCGGCCCCACCGGCAGCGGCAAAACCACCACCCTGTACGCCGCCCTCAGCGAACTCGACACCCGCCGCCGCAATATTCTCACCATCGAAGACCCCGTCGAATACCAGCTTCCCGACATCGGACAAGTCGGGGTGCAAAGCCGGATCGGCCTCACCTTTGCGGCTGGATTGCGTTCTTTGCTACGTCAGGATCCCGACGTGATTCTCGTGGGCGAAACCCGTGACGAGGAAACCGCCGAAATCGTGGTGCGCGCTTCCATGACCGGCCACTTGGTGTTCAGCACCCTGCACGCCAACGACGCCGTGTCCGCCTCTCTGCGCATCATCGACATGGGCGTGGAACCCTATCTCGTGGCCGAAGCCACCCGCGGCACCTTGGCCCAGCGGCTGGTGCGCAAACTCTGTCCGCATTGCGCCACCCCCACCGTCGTGGAAGATCTGCCCGCGCCCCTTGCCATGCTGCGCGGGAAAGAAACCCTGACCGCAAACGGTTGCGACAAATGCCGCGAAGGCTACATGGGACGCATCGGCCTCTACGAATTGCTGCTCGTGACCGAAACCGTACGAGACGCCATGCGCCACGGAAAATCCGTGGAACAGGTCCGCCGCCTCGCCGCCGAAAGCGGTTTTCAGGACATGTGGGCCGACGCCGCCGACAAAATCATCGCCGGCGTCAGTTCCATCGACGAAGCCCGTATGGTTTTGGGAGCCCTGGAATAATGCCCACCTTTCTCTATCAGGGATACACCGCCGCCGGAAAGCTCCGCAAAGGCCGGGTGGAAGCCTTGAACGCCAAAGAGGCCCGCGAGGAACTCATTGGACAAGGGGTTTATCCCCGACAAGTCCGCGCCGCCGGAAGCGGCAAGGGAAAATTCAACGCCAACCACCGATCCGTCCTCTACCGTGAACTCGGCGCCCTGCTCCACGCCGGACTGCCCTTGGACCGCGCCCTGCGCCTGCTCAGCGAAAACCCCGAACTGGCCGGTGGCGCCGAAGCCCTCTCTGCCGTCGGCGACCAAGTGCGCGAAGGCGCCGATTTCAGTCAGGTCCTCGCCCAACGTTTGCGCGGCGTGCGCGACGACGAAACCGCCGTGCTCGCCGCCGGAGAATCCGCCGGACGCCTTTCGCAAGTGTGCCTCGAACTGGCCGATCACCTCGAAGAAGAAGCCGGGGTCAGCGAACAAATCCGCACCGCCCTGGTGTATCCCGCCGTGGTCTCCGTTCTCGCCCTCGTGGTCCTCGGCGTGTTGGTGGGGTTTTTGCTACCCGCATACGACCGCCTGCTCTCGGGGGTCAACCAAGAACTTCCCGCCCTGACCCGGTACGTGCTTGGCATCGGAAACGCTCTCCGACATCCCGTGGGCGTCCTCATCTTTCTCGTGCTTCTCGTATCCGTCGTCAGCGCCCTTCGCCACGCCATCCGCAAGCCGGGCGGGCTTTTCCCGCGCTGGCGTTTTCGGATGCCCATCATGGGCGCACCCTTGGGATCATTGGCCCGGGCCCGATTCGCGCGCACCCTCGCTTTGCTCATGGAAGGCGGCATTCCCCTGCAACGTGCCCTCGAAACCGCCGGGCGCGCCACCGGATCGGTTTGGATCATGGATCAAGTCCGTGTCGCCGCCGACCAAGTGGCCCACGGCACCCGCCTTGCCGACGCCCTTACCGGAATTCCGGTATTGTCCGAAGACCTGCCCGGATGGGCCCGTGCCGGGGAAGCCTCCGGCGAGTTGGGCTCCCTCATGCGGCACGCCGCCAGAGGACATCAACGCGCCTGGGATCGCGGCCTGCGACGCGCCCTGGCTTTGTTGGAACCGCTGCTGATTGTCGCCGTGGGGGTTCTCATCCTCATCGTCGCCCTCGCCATCCTCCTACCCATGCTGCGCTTGAATCGGGGCCTGCTGGGGTGAAGGATATAAATTCAGCCGCATAAAGTCTGGCTTTATTCGCCGACCTTTGCTATAGAATTCCTCTCTTTAGGAGAGGTGCCGGAGTGGTCGAACGGGACGGTCTCGAAAACCGTTGTGCATACTGTGTACCGTGGGTTCGAATCCCACCCTCTCCGCCAATTTGCGTGACGATCAGCCGTAACTATGTCCTGAAATGAAAAATCGCCATTACCAATGGAATTCAATTGTCCATTGGTGGGGAGATGGATTCTTTGAATCACCGTTCTCCCTCGATGACCTGTTTTCCTGGCCCGTGAAGTCGGAAGCGGACGTGCCAGTGTTCGGGCCAGGCGGGGAATGGCTGGGGTTCCTCTTCATCGGCCTGCAGTAACATGGTTTGCAGGCCCATGAGTAGATTGGAACCGTGGTCGAGATCGGGTATCCAATCGAGGTTTGGCCCCCAAAAGGCGGGAAAACGCCCGGGGTTGGGCGCGTCCAGCAGTTCGAGCACTGCCGTGGCCGCTTCGTCGGCCAGTCCGAGATAGGCCGCCTGTTGGACGTGCTGATGCCATCCGTAGGCCCGGGTGTGGGTGCGGGACAGGAAAGCGCGGCGGGCTTTTTCGGCCCCCGGTTTGTCCGCCGTGAACACCCGGAACGGGAATACGGCGTAGAGTTCGGGGTTTTCGGTATTTTGTGCCTCCCCAAAGGTTTCTTCGGCGGGTAGCAGCACCGGGTTTCCGTCGGCATCCAGGCCTTCCGGTTGGGGCGGGAGGATGTCCAGAAAGCTTTGCCACTCTTCGGCCCGCGCCGGGTCGAGGGGGATCATGCGGGAGAGCACGGCGCGAAGTCCGGCGAGGTCGGGGGCGGGGTTGGTGGTGTGGTGCCACATCTCCAGACACTGGGCATGGGTCATGCGCAGGCGTCCCCGCCCATCCCGCTCGGGAAAATGCTCCCGGAAAAACACGAGAACTTCTCGAATAAATGGAAGAGCCTCCTGCTCGAAAAACTCTTGGTCCTCCGTGTGGCGAAAGTACTCCTGCATCAGAAACGACAGTTCCAACCCCGCCGTCCAATAACGGCGGATGTACACGTTGTCGACCTCATGGACCTTCTTGCCCTCGCGGTCCCAGCCGTACTGCTGGCCAAGATAGGTGCCCCAAACGGAGACCACCTCGGGCACAAACGCGCCTTCATGACCGAACCATTGTCGGGTGCGGTGCATGAAGAAAGGGAGTCGTCCCAAATAGAAACGAAAAAACGGCAGCATTTGTTCATGATCGCCAGACGCAAGCATGGGCCAATAAGTGAGTCGGGTGTTCTGGAACCAATACCCGCCGCCCCAGCGGCGATAATCGGCATCAAAATCCTCCTCCGGCTCGCCCCAGGCGGTGGTGAACAGTCCGCCATTGAATTTCACCGGCCATTTGCCTCGTCCGCAACAGGAGACCATGTATCGGTGTAGGGCGGCGGCGCGGGTGAGCCGCTCCGCCTCGGGGAATCCCGACAATTCGATCCAGCTTCGGTCCCAAAACGCCCACCAAAAGGTCTCATGCGCGCTCCGATCCCCCGGACTCGCGTCGGGCAGGGTCTCCTCCCATTTTTCCACCGACCCGTTTTGCGCGTGCAGGGTGAGCGAATAGCCATCGGATTCTTTGCGAAGCCTCCCGCCAAAAACCAAATCCCGAATCGGATCGGGTTCCTGCCCAATCCAGTCGGCCAAGCCCTGTTGCGCCAGAAGGAGGTCACGCAAGGAACTCCGGTTGGCGTGCACCCATACGGTTTCGGATGCCGTTTCCCGCAGGCAGTGATCGGGATACACCTTCGCGGAAACAGGCGCATATTCGAGTCCTTTGGCCGAGTGGGCCTCTTTGCCAGTGAGTTCCCGCTCGCGGGTTCGCCATTGGGTCCATGCCGCCGTCCATCCGTCAGAGCTTTCCATGCGCAGCACGGGCGCGTGGGCATCCACCCAAATTCGCAATCGTATTTCGCCGCTTTGCACCTCCCAAGTGGCGGTGGCGGCATCGAAGACTTCCTCCCATGTTTCGGGATCGGCATTGGGATGGGTTATACGGATCTCGCCGAGTTTGAGCAGCCGCATGGATTCGTCCCAGGCATCCGACATGGCCGGCTGCACATGCACGGAGCCGTCGGGGGCGGACCACAGATTCGCGGCCACGCTGCCGTTGCCCAGCGGAAACGAATCCCGCGGGCCATTTCCGGGATGATCAAACACGAGTGGTTTGGGCGCGTGAAGGGAGGCCATAGATTCAGTCCGTCTCCCCGTCCACGGTTTCGTGGTTCTCAGCTTCGGGCGATTCGGCCTCGTCGTCTTCGGGCTCAAACGCCAACGGAGGCAATTCGGGCAAATCCCGTTGCCAATCATGCAAAGAGGGAAGGGAGGTGGGAGGCAGGAGCCCCGCGACCACGGTTTGATTTTCCACCCGCTCGGGTTCTCCGCCCCCGGAAAATACCTCGCCGTCTCCTACGCCGAGAAAGGTGTTGCCCACAAATTCAATACCCACGCAGTCCAGGGTCGCGATCCAAACCGGACTCGGATCGGGATTCAGGGTGCTGAAGACGTTCTCATGGAATACCAAATTTTGCGCTCCCGGCAATATCACCAAGGCCGGACCGTTGCGGGCCAGAATGCGGTTGTGGATGAAAATCCAGCCTTCGTTGTACCCGCCGAGTTTGATGCCGCCCCGGTGCGATTCCACCGTGCAGTTGCGCACCACGTTGCGCGGCCCCTGCGGACCATGCATACCGTTGGGAATGGAACTGAAGAGCGCGTAGGCATAGCTTCCCTCGCGTCCGGTGCTATGGATGCGCAGGTTTTCGTAGAGGTTTTCGGTGGCGTATCCGGCGTGCCACTGCCCGCCGCTGTCTTCGAACTCGGAGTCGCGGAACACATTGCCGGAGGAGGACCACTGCACGTTGGGCGCATGACGCAGACCGCGGGCGCGCACATCGGTCATCAGACAGTCATAGGCCGCCTGCCAGGCGACATAGGCGGTGCCGCCTCCGCCGCGGGTGTAGCGGGCGCCGTCGAATTCCGCGTCGCGAACCTCGATATGCTTCACATCCCAGGTGTCCACCGGATTTCGACCGGGTTGCATGACCCGCACATCACGCACCCAGGATTCGGCGGCGGCGCGGAAGGAGATGCCGGAGGTCCATTTTTCACCGGTTTGTTCCAGGGTCAGTCTCTCGATGCCGACGCCCGTTACAGGTTGCCAGGGAATCACCAACACCCCGTCTGCGGGATCCCAGGAGATACGTAGCGGTTGTTTCAGAATTAGACGGTCACCATCCACCCGGTCAATGCCCACCACCATGCGCCGCAACCAGCCGCCTTTGGCGACGGGATGCTCCACCATGTACTGTTCAAACCACTCCTCCGGCCCCCTCACACTCAGGACCAAATAGTCCGCATCGGCAAATATTTCCGGCCGGGTCACCCGAATCATCCGGGCCCCGCGCGGCGCCGCTTCCGCCAACCCGGCCCGCTCTTGGTTCCAAGTGCCCGATCCCGTGATTGTAAACGCGGAAGGTTGCCATTCCCGAACCGCTCCGCCCTCCTTCACCAATTTCAAGCGGATCTCCGTTTGTTCACGCCGGTCCCCGTAGACCGCCTCGGCCGTGAAAACGTGTTCGCCCGTACCATGGCGGGCGAGTAGATCGCGGCCAGTCACCTCCAAGGTGAAATTCGCGGGCCGGTTCACGGCCGGATACGCATACCATTCCGGGAGATGCCGTCCGTGTTCCGCGTGCACGGTTTCGTCCGGACCCAGAAACCGCATGCGCTCCAACCCCACCGTTTTGGCGTGCAACACGACCCGGCTTCCGGGACCCACCGCTTCCCCTTCCTCGACATTCGCAAAGCCGACGGATTCCTCCGCGGGGCCACTGTAGGTGAAAAGCACCCTTGTTTCATTCTTCCCTGCGCCTCGCAACACCACTCCCGACCGACGGATCACGATCGGGCGGTCCAGCTCATACACGCCGGCTTCCAGTTGCACGGCCCCGCCGCCTGCGGAGGCCGCCGCTTCGATGGCGGCCTCCAGGCCCGCCGCATCCGGCCGGCCATCATCCGGGTGGGCGCCAAACTCCATGGCGCGCACCACTACCGGCACATCGGGAATCCCGCCCGGTACGCCCGCGTAGCGAAAATCGGGATACACCAGACCCTCCGGCCCCACCACGTCCGCATCCGTGAGAGGGATGTCCCCATCCTTGCGGAGGGGAAACCCGCTTTCCCAAGCCGGACCCGATGCATCCATCCGCCGTTGGATGAACAACCGTTGGGTCTGGTTCAGATCCAGCGGACCGGACAATGCGTCGAGATCTCCGGGGCGGGATATCACAGGCGGGGCTTCGGCAAAGTGTTGCAGGCTGACCTCGCTCAGCTCCGCGGCCAAGGCCCGGTCTCCACTGGCGCCCCGAACCCGAATTCGGATACTGGTGGGCGAATCGTCGGTCTCAAAATCCGCGAACACCCGGGTCCAATCCGTCATTTGCTCGGACAACCGGACCGTGGCCAGAATGATTTCCTCGCCATCATCCTCGCGCAGTACCTCGACGAACAAGTCGTCCCCCCGGAACGAGCGCATCCAGACGCCGAGCCGGTGAAACGACTTTTTCCCGAGTTCAATTTCCGGGGAAAGGAGCATGACCTCTCCGCCCGGGGGGAGATCGACGCCCAGACCGCGCCCGCCGCGCCGCCAAGTGGCATCGCCCGAAAATTGGATGGCGGAGGCGTTTCCCTCCACCGCCCAATCTTCCATCGTAAACCAAGTGGTCACCTCCGCCCACAGCCCGGAAACGCCCAGGCACAGCATGATCATAAAAGAAAAGTAATTTTTCATGGTTCGACTTTCCGATTCAGGCGCTTTGCACCACGGGACCGTCCGCAAGTTCCGCCGGCAAAATGCGTTTGGGCCATGCCGGACATCCCGTTTGATGTCGTTGCAACAAACAATCCATCAAGTCAAACACTTCCCTCGCCACCCAATCGAGCCGATTTTTATCGAGGCTGACCCGATGCAGGGCTGGAGCGCAGTCGCCCAAGGCACAGGCGCAGTAGCGGTCCAAATTCAGTCGGAGGGCGATGTCCGGGGCATGGGGTGTATGGATCACCAACCCTTCAATGCCCCGGGTTTGCAAAATTTTGTCCAAGCGCCGGGCCGCTCTTGGCGTGTTTTTCAATGGGAAGGGGTCCAGTCGATACCCCCGCAAGTCTCCGGCACGGCTCAGGATTTTCAAAATCCGGGGGTCGAGCGATTCGTCATGCAAAAACCCAAGCACGGTGACGTGATCGGTGAAGCGCTGGGTACGCACAATATTCATCAGCCGTGACAGTTCGGGGCTGGGACGATATCCCTGCCGGAATGCAATCCGCCGTATGCGGGTTTTCGTGGCCACGGAGATTCGGGGATGATTCCGCAAGGCCAGCGAAACGGTGGTTCGGGAAACGCCGGCTTCGTCGGCAATCGTTTGCAAAGAGGCTTTCATGGCTTCACCAATCGGATGCCCACGTTGTCGAATACGAAATTTTGCCAATCCGAATGGGACTGCATCCAGGCGGCAATCCATACATCCACGGCTTTGCCGGGCGTTTCATCCGTGATTCGCATGCCCACCGGATTGCCGCCGTTTTGATCCACGCCATTCACCGTCAAGGTGTACGTCTTGCTCCCATAATCCACCAGGGCGATGATTTCGAAAAATTCGCCTGGCGTCGCCTGGAATTCCGCGCGGGATTCCGTTCGCACCGAACGGTGCATTTGCTCCGGGGTGTTGCCATCCATGAAAAACAGTTTTCCTTCATTGTACAGTTCAAGTTGCACGGTGCCGTCCGCAAAGCGGATGCGGCTGCAGATCCCGTCGTTGCCCCGCCCTTCCATTTTCACGCTCAGCCGATAGGCCACCACCGAACGCTCAGGACGAAAACCCGGCAAATGTACCGATACGTCCGGCCTCAGCAGCGCGGCGTCATGTTCCCGGTTGCGTTTGGTGACCCGCACCGCCGCCGAATCTTCCACCCCCACGCCATCCACCACCGAAAACAGGGGTTCCGCACTCCCTTGCCAACGGGCGCTTTCCGGCCCTTGACCCCAAAGTCGATTCCCGGCACGGTATTCCTCGCCTTCGAAATTGATTTCCAAGGCTCCCATCGCAAACAAGGGCAACATCATCCAACTCATCATCATCCGGTTCTTCATTCTGGTTCTCCTGATTGGGTTTACGAGCGCCTTGCCAATGCGAAAGTCTTCAGCCGACCAATCGATGGGCGCTTCGACAGTGTTGTCTGGGCCGACTTACGGAGTTTACATAAACTTCTACGTAGAAGATGTAAAGAAGAACTTCGGAAAATATTAAATCGGCATCCCTGTACGGCGGATGATTCAACCTTGGAAATCCCATTCTAAAGCCGAATCGCAATCCCAATCGTATATCACCTGAAAAGCGCCCGGATTGCCGAACAGGAAGTATTGCACGCGCAGGATTGGGCCCCCATATCCAGTGTCCGTAAAAATTTTATAAAAAAAAACGCTTGGCAAGCGCCGCCGCTTCTGCTACGTAGCAGAAAATGAAAGGTTTGATTGACCCAACCCCGCATAAAGGAACAAAATAATGAAGACACACACCACACCCTTGCGCGGCCTCGCCGCCGCCGTCATTTTCGCGCTGACGGCTCCCCTCGCATCCGCCACCCTGCTGGTGTATGAGGGGTTCGACTACACCACGCCGTCCACCATGCAGTATTCCGGTTCCGGTGAAATCGTGGACAACAGTGAAGACGGGGCCATCAGCCTCACCAACGTGAACAGCGTAACCCGGGTCCAAAATTGGATGGGAGGCGCCATGGCCGATGTGCGCGCGGGTTCCCTCGGTTATACAGACACCAACGGCATCAGTTTGCCAACCTCCGGCAACCATGCCGAAATGCGCAACGCGCGCGGTTTCCGTTACAACACCGACCCCTTTGCCGCGACCGGCGGCACCATCTACGGGAGCTATCTCTGGCAGACCTCCGGATTGAATGATAATGACGAGTGGCGCGGTTTCTTGGACACGCGTAGCGGAACCGACGGATTGAATGTCCGCATCGGCGTGGGATTGGTGAACAATACCTCCACCAATCTTCAAGTGCGTTTAGGCGGCACCAACCTGGACACGGGTGTCGCGTTGAGCGAAAACACCACGTATTTTGTTGTGTTCAGGCAAGATTATGACGCCTCAGGCGTGTTGACGGACTTTTCCGTTTGGCTTAATCCCAGTGACTTGACCACGGAAACCGTTCCCACGGTCAGCTACGATAACCTCACGCTCGGAAGTGGTGGTTTCACCGGCTTCAGTTTGCAAAAGGACGATTTATCTGGCGGCGAACACCCCTCTTTCGACGAAGTCCGCATCGGCACGACGTGGGAAGTCGTGGCCATTCCCGAGCCGAGCACGTTGATCCTGCTCGGAATCTCCTTGGGGTCCGTGGCGCTGTTCCGCCGTCGTCGATAATCGTGTTTCGTTCCCCTTTTCCGAGCGTCGGAAGCCGTTGCGACGGCTCTTCCGACGCTCGGAATTTTTTTTGTTCGTTCCACAAAGGATTTTATCATAGATGATTGGCATGCCCACATCCAAAAAAGTCACCACCAAAACCCTCGCCGCCGAGTTGGGCGTCAGCCAACGCACCGTCTCGGAAGCTTTGAACAATCCCGAGAACAAGATCGGGTTGAAGCAGGAGACCATCCACCGCATCCGTGAACACGCGGCCAAGCGGGGTTATCGTCCGAATGTGGCCGCGCGGGAAATGCGCCTGCAGCAGGTGCGGGACGTGGGGCTTTTGTTGTCTTCCCACGAGATGGAAGGCTCCGCGTCGATGTTGGAGGGCGTGTTGCCGGGGATGTTGGACGGACTGTCCAAAACCAACCGCGGTCTGCGAGTGAACCGCATGACCGACGAAGCCCTCTCGGATCAAGAGGTTCTGCGCAACTTGCTCACGCGGTGGGGCGTCGCGGGGCTAATGATCAATTACCTCTATGATGAACCGGATAGCTTCCGCGCCTTTGTCCACCAGACCCACATGCCGGCGGTGTGGCTGAACAGTCTCCACGAAAGCGATAGCATTTTGCCGGACGATTTTGAGGCCGGACGCGAGATCACCCGGCGCTTTTTGGCGACCGGGAGCCGGCGTCCGGCCTACGTCGATCTCTATCCCAGTCATCACTACAGTTGCATTGAACGACGCGACGGATATCTGGCCGCAACCCGGGAGGCGGAAATCAAACCGCTGGTTTTGGACGGGGATGAAGCCGGTCTGGGCGAATGGTTTGACGCCCACAACCCGGATGCCCTTTTCATATACAATCTCTACAGTTTTCTGACCCTTGAATCGTTTTTTCGACAACGCGGACGGGACGACGTGCGGCGGGTGTTTGTGAACGAGCAAAGCAAAATGCCGCTTTCTCCCAACGTCAAAGTCATGATTGTGCCCGGACGGGAATTGGGTCGGGCGGCGGTGGAGATGTTGGAGCGCAAACTCGACACCGGCGAAGATCAACCCAACGTGCGCGTTCCCCTGCGCATCCCCACCCTGTCTTGAAAGGAAAGCACATGACCGAATCCCTGAAATACGATGTCTTGGTGGCCGGCGGCGGAAGCGCGGGCACCTCCGCCGCCATTGCCGCCGCCCGCAGGGGGCACCGCGTGCTGCTGGTGGAGGAGATGAACTGCCTCGGCGGCGTGTCCACCGGCGGCGGGGTGGCCGAATGGTTCGCCTCCCTGGAAGGCATGGGGAATGTGTTCGACGAAACCCTCGGGAAAATGGCCCGCTTCGGAGCCCGCTTCGCCAACAACCGTTGGTTCAACCCCGAATATCTGAAGGGTGTCTGGCAACTCAACGCGGAAGCCGCCGGAGTGGAGATCCTCTTTCACGCTTCCGTGTCCCGGGTGCTAACCACCGGCGACCGCGTGGTTTCCGCCGACATCACCTGCTGCTCGCAAACCCTGCGGGTAGAGGCGGACTGGTTTATCGACAGCTCCGGCGAAGGCGACCTTTGCGCCCTGGCGGGCGCTTCATTTGAAAAAGGCGATGCCAAGGGGCGGGTCCTGCACATGTCCCTCACCGCCTGGATGTACGACACCGGGGAAAAGCAAACCCTGTGGTTGCCCGAAGAACTGACCCCCATCGAAAGCGAAGCGGAACTGCCCGGACTCGGATCCGGGTGGAAAGTGTCCGAAAACCGAATTTATCTCAACGCCACCAAGGTGATGAACCGGGATCCCACCGATCCGTTCCAGCTCTCCGCCGCCGAGCGCGAGGCCCGCCGGCAATTGTTGCGCATCGCCCATTACGTGCAGCGTTTCGAATTTCCCACCTACGCCCTTGCCGCCAGCGGCGCCCGCATCGGCATTCGCGAGGGACGGCGGGTCACCGGCGATTTCGTGCTCACCCGGGATCAGGTTTTGGATCGGGAAGGGGCCCTGCACTTCGACGACGGCGTGGCCGTGGCCACCTGTCAAATCGATTTCCACAGTCTCAGCAAAGCCGGCAATTCCGGTTGGCGTCAGCGGCTCGAACCCTACAACATTCCCTTTCGTTGCCTGGTGTCCAAAGATTTTGCCAATTTGATGATGGCCGGGAAATGCATCAGCGTCGATCAAGTCGTGCACAGCAGTAGCCGCATGACCCCCACCTGCGTGGCCATGGGCCAGGCGGTCGGCACCGCCGCCGCCCTCGCCACGGAACTGCGGACCGACAACATTCGGAAAGTGCCCATGGAAACCCTGCGCGCCGCGCTGATCGCCGACGGCATGGAACTCGACCCCGCCGAGCACCGGGCCTTCGCCCCGGACAACAGTGATTTCGACGAGGACGATGAAGCTCCGGTTTGATGTGGAAGCTCGTGTGCAAGCCCCTCCCGGAGTCCGCCGGGGTTCGTGACTCAATCAAGCAGCAGGCGCACCCGGGAAAAGAGTGCGGCCAAATTTCCTTCGGGGAAGGGGATACGGAAGATGAGCACCTGCTCTCCGTTATCGACCAGGAGGCTGTCTTCGTCAGTCCAGGGGCCATCGACCAGATTCTGCGTGTATTCCGCAAGGAAGGTGATGTCGGTGGCGTCGGGGTTACGGGTGACCGTGACTTCGAGATACCGAGTGCCTTCGTCTTCGATGATCCCCCAGGCGGGCAGGGTGGCGGTATCGGCGGTCAGCGGGTCGCCGTTGAAGGCGTATTCGAAAATATTGGCGATGCCGTCCTCATCCGGATCGGCGAAGAGGGCCGCCTCACCTTCGGGTTCCGTTACGTTGAAATGTTCCAGGAGCCAGGAGGCGAAGGGGCTGAGTTCGCCGGGGGTGAAGACGGTGGCGGTACGTCCGGCAGTGGAAATCCACACCGTGCCGGGGCGGTGGGGGTCCAGGGCCAATCCGGTGACATCGGGGATGCGCATGGCGGGTCGGGTGACACGCCCCCAGGTGTCGCCGCCGTCGTCGGAATAGTAGATCTGCCGCTTTGTGTCGCCGGGGCGTTTGGCCCACACCGCGATGCGGCCGTCCAGGGCGTCAATCCGCGGATACTCGCTCACACCGCCCTCGTCAAGGACGGTGAAATCGCCCAGGACCTGCCAAGTATCCCCGCCGTCGGTGCTGCGCTGGAGAGACTGCCCGTTGCCCACTGGCCAGAAGGCGTAGAGGATGGCATAGAGGGTGGAGGGATTTTCGGGGTCGGCCACCACGGTGCCGTAGGTTCCGTTCAGCGATATGGGAGATCCCCAGGTCGCTCCGCCGTCGGTGGAACGATAGAACCCGCCGAAAATCCGGTAAAAATAACGGGTGTCGCCGGGACCGCGCTGCAGGTTGTCGTATCCGCTGAAGGTGTCGCCGGAAAAGCCTGTGCTGAAAACCTCTGTGAAATTCTCTCCGCCGTCAGTGGAGCGATAGACGTTCTGTTGCAGAGCCACCAGCCATTCGTCTCCGGTCTGCAGGGAGGAAATCACGGGGGACCAGTTGGGGAGGCCGTTGGCGCCGGCGGAGCCGCCTGCCGTGGAGGTCCAACTGTCGCCGAGATCGTTGGAGGTGGTGAATTGGGCGTTGTTGTTGAAGTAGGCGCCGAGCACCGTCCAGACGGGATTTTCGCCCTGCCCCCAGTCGATGTTGATGCTGTTCCATGCGTCGTTGGGCCACAGCGGAATCCGGCGTCGCAGGACATCGCCGCGGCCGGAGGTTCCGCCGTCCCGCAGCAGGACCCCGGTCAAATCGCCGGTGGGCACATAGACCAGATCGGGATCGTTGGGATGAAATTTGGTCTTGAATCCGACGGCCATGCTGATGCCTTTGGAGGCGGGGGTCCAGGTGGCCCCGCCGTCGGTGGACACCTCGATCCCGAATCCGGTGGTCATGAGCCAGCGATTGGAATCGTTGGGATCCTGAATCATGCCGTTGCGTCCGTAGGCCACTTCGGTTTCGCCGAATTTGCGCCAGGCGGGCGCTTCCGCGTCGGGATGAATGCCCATGCCCAGCGCCGTCCAGGTGTTGCCGTTGTCGGTGCTGCGGGAGGTGCGCTGGTTTTGATATCCGGCGATGATGCTGTCGTCGTCGAGGACGGTGAGCATGACGATGTCGTCCTGCCCCGTTCCCAGGTTGCCGGTCAGATCCGTGAATTGGAAGGTGGTATGATCGTTCCAATCGCTTGCACTGATCCGGTGCAGTTTGCGTCCGCCGGAGGTGTCCCGGGACGCCACAAACACATCGCCGCTGACGGGATGGCGGACCACGCGGTACACCATGCGGGCGTCGAGCACTTTGGTGAAGCTGCCGCCGGTATTGGAACTGAACCAAAGGCCGCCGTCGCCGGTGGGCGGGTTGCCGCCGATGTCATGGTATCCGCCCCCGACCCAAACGCGGTTCGCGGCACCTTCATCCACTTTGACCACAATCAGGGCACTGTCCTCAAATGTGTTTCCGCCGATTTGGGTCCAGGTGTTTCCGCCGTCGGCGCTGCGGTACAGTCCGGTCCGCCGGGTGCCGGCCCAGATCGTGTTGTGGGTGGAGTCGTTGGGATCGAAAATCATCGCGGGTCCGCCCCAGCGGTCATTGGCCCGGGCCCGCTTCGCGCGCACCCTCGCGCTCCTCATGGAAGGCGGCATTCCCCTGCAACGCGCCCTCGAAACCGCCGGACGCGCCACCGGATCGGTTTGGATCATGGATCAAGTTCGTGTCGCCGCCGACCAAGTGGCCCACGGCACCCGCCTTGCCGACGACCTTACCGGAATTCCGGTATTGTCCGAAGACCTGCCCGGATGGGCCCGGGCCGGGGAAGCCTCCGGCGAGTTGGGCTCCCTCATGCGGCACGCGGCCAGAGGACATCAACGCGCCTGGGACCGAGGCCTGCGGCGCGCCCTTGCTTTGTTGGAACCCCTGCTGATAGTCGCCGTAGGCGTACTCATCCTCATCGTCGCCCTCGCCATCCTCCTGCCCATGCTGCGCTTGAATCGCGGCCTGTTGGGGTGAAGGATATAAATTCAGCCGCATAAAGTCTGGCTTTATTCGCCGACCTTTGCTAAGAATGTGTCCTCTTTAGGAGAGGTGCCGGAGTGGTCGAACGGGACGGTCTCGAATACCGTTGTGCATACTGTGTACCTTGGGTTCGAATCCCACCCTCTCCGCCAATTTGAGTGACGAGTCCCAGTCCCGCCTTTAGGGTCTGTTGATTTATTCAATTTAGATATTTAGAAACCGCTAAAAAACGCTTAATGCACGCTTAAAATAATTTAATTAAGTTAATTTTAGCGTTCTTTTAGCGTCCTTAAGCGGTTAAAAACCTCTTCGTTTCAATAAATCGACAGGCCCTTTAGGCGGATAGTCTTCGAGCACCCTTCAGGGTGCGATTTTCAGAACCCAAGGTAGAAAGAGATTTTCAGAACCCTAGCCCAAAAGCGGAATCGCCAGGCACCCTGTCCAGATGACGCAGGACGTACTGTCAAATTGGACGATTCAAGGTCTGGATTTCGCAAGAATTGGCCTCCAGTCTCCGAAACCCGCACCCTGAAGGGTGCTTTAAGACTATCCGCCTAAAGGGCCTGTTGATTTATTCAACGAGACTGATGCCCAAGAAACATCTTAACA
>JAFIGC010000281.1 GCA_020831635.1 Verrucomicrobiota bacterium
GGGGGCTTCCCATGGGGGGCCTCCCCCCGGCTCGCAAAGGGCGCGGGGCTCTTTTCCGGGATCTTTTATTGGGCGTAGACGTGGGGCTGGCCATAGGTGCCGTTCACCCGCGAGGCAAGCTCGCGGGGCTCTTTTGGGGTGGCGTGGGTGAGCTTTGGTCTGGTTTATTTTTCTTGAGGATGAAATTTTCGTGGGGATTAGGATTACGATTAGGAATAAGAGTAGGATTAGGATTTTGGGAGGCGTGGATTCTTCAGGCAAGCGCATCGCGCAACCAGCGGATTTCGGCGGCCATGTCTTTGGGGTTGAAGAGGGCGGAGCCGATGTCGAAGACGTTGGCGCCGTGGTCGCGGCTTTGTTTGCAGGTGGTGCGGTTGAGGCCGCCGTCGACTGCCAAGGCCAAGTCGGGATGGCGCTTGCGGAGTTCGGCGAGGCGGGTCAGGGGTTCGGGCATGAAGGACTGGCCGCCAAAGCCGGGGTTGACGGTCATGAAGAGGACTTCGTCGCAGAGGGGGAGGACGGATTCGATGGCGTCGAGGGTGGTGGCGGGATTGAGGGTGATACCGGCGCGAACGCCTTTGTCGCGAATGCGTTGCAGGGTGTCGGCGGCATCGTGCTCGGCCTCGATGTGGACCAACAGGGTGTCGGCGCCCGCGTCGCAAAAAGCGTCCACATACTGATCGGGCCGCAGCATCATGAGATGCACGTTGAGGGGGATTTTCACGGCCTTGCGGGCCATTTCCACGACGCTGGGGCTGAAGCTGACATTGGGGACGAAAACGCCGTCCATGATGTCGATGTGGATTTCGTCCCCTCCGGCGTCTTCGCAACGGCGGCAGGCATCGTACAGATGTCCGACATCGGCGGCGAGAATACTGGGGTTGATGCGGACGGGCGGGTTCATTTAAGGGCCTCCCGCAATTCGCGCACCGCCGCGAGGACGGTTTCGGCGGCTTCCCGTACGGGAACTTCCTGGAAATCGGAGGCGGTGCGGGGTTTGAGTTCGACGACACCCTTGGCCAGACCGCGTTCGCCGATGGTGACGCGCAGGGGGAAGCCGAGCAGGTCGGCGTCTTTGAATTTGAAGCCGGGACGCTCTTTGCGGTCGTCCACGATCACGTCCACGCCTTGGGCTTCGAGGGTGTCGGCCAATTGGGTGGCTTCGTTCATGGAGGCTTCGTCCTTGGGATTCAGCACCGTGATCAATACGGTATAAGGGGCGACGGAGGCGGGCCAGATGATGCCGTTTTCGTCGTGGGACTGTTCGATGATGGCCTGCAGGGTGCGGCTGACGCCGATGCCGTAGCAGCCCATGACCATGGGATGGCTTTTGCCGTTTTCGTCTAGAAAATTCGCGCCGAGGGCGACGCTGTATTTGGTGCCGAGTTTGAAGACGTGTCCGACTTCCACGCCGCGTTTTTCGATGAAGCGTCCCTTGCGGTTGGGGGCGAGGTCTCCGGCCTTGGCGCAGGCGATGTCGTGGAATTCGGTGATGGTCGTGTCGCGGGCCAGGTCGAAATTCTTGAGATGGGTGTCGGTTTTGTTGGCGCCGGTGACCCCGCCGCGCAGGCCTTCCAGGGTGCGGTCGGCAAACTGGGGAATGTCCAGGCCCACGGGTCCGGCAAAGCCGACTTCGGCACTGGTGACCTTGCGGATGGTTTCGGGGTCGGCGGGTTCCAGGGTTTCCGCGTTGACGATCTTTTTGAGTTTGATTTCGTTGATTTCGCGGTCGCCGGGCAGGAGCACGGCCACGGGTTTATCGTCGGCGAGATAGAGGATGGTTTTGACGAGTTGGCGTTTTTCGACGTTCAGGAAAGTGGCCACGTCCTCGATTTTGCCGACGTTGGGGGTGTCGACTTCTTCGAGGGGGTTGTCGGCGCCGGGGAATTCGTTGGGGAGGTCGCAGAATCCTTCCGCCCGTTCGAGGTTAGCGGCGTAGGAGCCGTCGTCGGCTTCGAGAATGGCGTCTTCGCCGGAGTCGCTGGGGACCATGAATTCGTGGGAGGAGGAGCCGCCCATGTCGCCGGTGTCGGCATCGACGGGCATGGCGTGCAGTCCGCAACGGCGGAAAATGTTGACGTAGGCCTGGTACATTTTCGCGTAGCTTTCGTCGGCCGCCTCGGAGCTGACGTCAAAGCTGTAGGCGTCCTTCATGATGAATTCCTTGCCGCGCATGAGGCCAAAGCGGGGACGGATTTCGTCGCGGAATTTGGTTTGGATCTGGTAGAAATTGCAGGGGAGCTGTTTGTAGGAGTTGATTTCCCGGGCGACGAGGTCGGTGATGATTTCCTCGTGGGTGGGGCCGAGGACCAGTTCGCGGTCCTGGCGGTCCTTGATGCGGAACATCACGTTTTTGAGGGATTCGTAGCGTCCGCTGCGGTCCCAAATTTCGCGGGGGTGCATGGCGGGCATAAGCACTTCGAGGGCACCGGCGCGGTCCATTTCCTCGCGGACGATGGCCTCCACTTTGCGGAGGGCGCGGAATCCGAGGGGCAAGAAGGTGTAGAGTCCGCTGCCCAACCTGCGGATGAGGCCGGCGCGGAGCATTAACTGATGGCTGGCGATTTCGGCGTCTTGGGGGACTTCTTTGAGGGTGGGGATGTGTGACTGGGTCCAAAGCATATGGCAAAACCTTTTTGGGGGAGTGGAAATGGCGGTTTCTTGCAATATCCACCCTCAATAAGCAAGCCGTAAATGATACACGGATGGGCGCGGATTTTTTTGGTTGTGGCTTGGGTTTTGGGGAATGAACCACGGATGGACACGGATTTACACGGATATGTACTCCGCAAGGATCTCTCTCCTTCTCTCCCTCTCTCCTTCCTTCTGAGAGTGTGAACCACTGATCACACTGATTTCCACTGATCTTGGGTTGTGGCTTGGGTTTTGGGGAATGAACCACGGATGGACACGGATTTACACGGA
>JAFIGC010000088.1 GCA_020831635.1 Verrucomicrobiota bacterium
CTGCGGTCGTTCCTCCCTTGCCCCGGGCTAACCACCCGCACCCCTTCGGGGCGCAGGAACATGTTGTTCAGAAGAGCATTTGAATCTGCGAATCAAGATGTGGTTTTCAACCTCCAAATTTGAGGTCTGGGAGTCAGATTGGATGGATGAGCTATGTTGATTCTGAGGACTCCGGCGCAGGATGCGCCGCCCCCATGGTTTTCGATGCGCCGCCCCCATGGCATGCCGTGTCTTGTCGGCAACGCTTTTGCCTCGACACAAAGCAACTTCTTCGGTTACATTGCCAGCAATGAAGCCACCAAGACCATGAGTAACGGAAACTCAAATTGCAACTTCAACTATTACATGATGCTTTCTAACGAATGGAGGACTTTTTATGAGTCAATTTAAAATAAAACATTATTTGTTATTTTGTGTGCTAGTTCTGTCTTTTGGTTGCCGATCTATCAAGCCCAATCAAAACAATGATTCGAACATTACGGTGCATCTTTATGGTGCTGTAGAGGTAGAAGGTGATATTTTGTTGTCTCGTGGTGATCCGTTCATCACTTTGTTAAGGAAGTCCGGATTGAAGTATAATGCGTTGCGCAATAACATTATAGTAGTCCGAGGTCGTGGAGATCTTCTGTTGATTTATCCGATCAGGGTGAGAGACGAACCAAATATAGTTCACGATTTTATTCTCCAAGACGGAGACCGGATATATGTTCCGGGTGAAAGGTTTTAGTGGGAATTACGTAATCGTTCCGCTCGCCTGAGGTCGGCAGGACGCGAAGCGTCTTTGGAGTACGTGTAGCGAGTTGCCGCTTTTGATATCCCGTGTCCCCTTCCGATGGTAATCCCCATGCCCCCAAAGCGGCAGCTCCGTTCGTTCCTCACTGCGCTACCGCACTCCAAAGACGCTTCGCGTCAGCGCACCTTCCGTTTTCTTTTCACTGCCAACTTCACGCAAGCTTGAGGTCCTCGAGCGCGGTTGAGAGTTTTTCGGCCAGGGCCATGTGCAGGGTTTTGTTTTCTTGGCGGTCGGTTTGCACTTCGATGATGCAGCTCTCTCCATTTTCCAAGGCGTCTTGGTAGGTGTCGATGAATTCGGCCATGTCGCGGGGGAGGGCGTAGGGGAGATCGAATTGCGCGGCCGCGTGTTCGAAGTTCATGGAGTGGGGCGTTCCCCAGAATTTTTCAAAATCTTCGGTGTTGTTGGCCATGGGCAGGAAATGGAAAATGCCCCCGCCATGGTTGTTGATGACGACGACGATGACGGGGAAACGGCCTTTGCGGATCAGGGCGAGGCTGTTGAGGTCGTGCAGAAAGGTGAGGTCTCCCAGCAAAACGGTGGTGCATTGTTGCAAGCCCAAGGCAAATCCGGCGGCGGTGGCGAGGGTGCCGTCGATGCCGCTGGCGCCGCGGTTTGCGGTGACGTGAATGTGGTTGGGGTTTTCCGCCGCGAAGGTGTTCATGTCCCGCACGGGCATGGAAGCGCCCAAAACGAGCCCGTGCAGGTTGGGCAGAAAGCGGGCCACGGCCCGGGCCACTCCGGGTTCGGAGATTCGGGTGGCTTCGTCCAATTGTTCTCCGAGACAGGCTTCGATGTCGCGATCGGCTTCCACCCATGCCCCTTGCCACGTGGGATCGTTGGAGGCGCTGCCGACGCGTTCCAAGAGAAAGCAAAAGCGGTCGATTTCGCTGCAAAAGCGATGGGTGACCTGATGATGGGGGTCCAAGCGGTTTTCGCGGGGCGTGACTTGGATCCAAGCCTGAAGCGGGGTGTGGGTCAGGGCCTGCAGGAGGGTTTTGGACAGAAAGCGCGGACCGAATTGCACCACGAGATCCGGGGCCAGGGCCTCGGGAAACCCTTCGCCGGAAATCAAGGCCTCCACGTGACGGATCACGCAACTGCGTTTGGGTCCGAAATGCAGTCCCGAAGTGACATCGGAGATCACGGGCCAGCCGCGTTGTTCCGCCAATTGGGTAACCGCAAGGGCTTCCGCCTCGGTGAGGCCGCCGCCGGCGACCAGCAGCACCCGTTCCTCGCCGGTAAAGAGCGGTTCAATGGCCGTGAGGGTGATTTCATCCACCTGGCGGGTGGAAAGATCGTGCACGGTATAGGGGTCGCGGGTTTTGTACCAAGCGTGGAGGGAGGCGAGATAGGCTTCGGCGTCGGTGCGGTCCGGCAAGGGGGCCAGCGGTTCGCGGAACATGCAGTTGAGGTGCACGGGGCCGGTGCGGGTGCGGAAGAGGGCGTGATCCAGGGTGCTCAGGGGCATGGTGGGGGAAATGGCGGTATCGGGGCAGGGCATGTCGAAGGACCAGCGGGTGGCGGCGGCGAAATGGCCCACTTGGTCGATGGCCTGATTGGCGCCAGTTTGCCGCAATTCCGGGGGTCGGTCGGCGGTGAGTAGGAGCAGGGGTTGGTTGTCCATGCCCGCCTCCACCACGGCGGGGTGGAGGTTGGAGACGGCAGTGCCCGACGAGGTCACCACCACGCCGGGTCGGCCGGTGGCCCGGGCGAAGCCGAGGGCCGCAAATCCTAGTCCGCGCTCATCATAATGAAGCACCGTGCGGGCTTCCGGATGCCGGGCCACCGCAAGCGTCAGCGGCGTGCATCTGGCCCCGGGGGCGAGAAAAAAGGTGGAGGCGCCATTCCGGATGCATTCATCCACCAGCAGCGAGGCCCAAATGAGATTGATGTTTTCGGTTTGAATCATGGGTGGGTTGCATCTTGTAGGCTTTGTCCGGCTTGTGCAAGCGGGAAAACGTTCGGTTTTGAAATAAGCAGGGGGAATTCAAGCTTGAATTCGATGAAACATTCTGCATGTTTCATTTCCGTGCGCTTATCCCATTCCCCATGTTTCCTACAAAAAATCGTCTTCATGCCAAAGGTATGGGTGGTGGGGCTGGTGTTTTTGGGTTGGTCATCCGCCCACGCCGATGGGGACGCGATGATTCTCATGAATGGTGACACCATGAAAGGGCGGTTGGGTGCGCTGGAGAAGGGGCGCTTTCACTGGACCCCGGCATGGAGCGAGGGGGCCTTGCGCATCCCGGCGGCATATGTTCGTGAGATCGCGTTGTCGGGCGCCGGTAATCGCCCCGACATGTCGGGTGGGGACGCTTGGATGACCGACTCCTGGATCTCTTGGCGCAATGGCGATGAATTGTCCTCTCGACTTTTGGGCATGGAGGATGACCGTCTGTTGTTGCGCTTTCCCTCGGAGCAGACGATGGCGGCTCGGGTTGAATTTCTTCGCAAAATCGAGTTCATGCCCTCGGGCAACCCCGCGGTGTACTTCCTTTCCCCCAAGCAGGAGGACTGGAAGGTTGTGAAGGGTCCTGATGGGGAAGAGGCGTGGACACGAGATGCCCGGGGGCTTCATATTCCTGCCCAAAGGGAGATCCTCCATCCATTGCCCGACTTGCCCGAAACATTTAGACTGCAAATGTTTCTTTGGCAACAGGACGATTTGTTCCGCGCGGATCTGAGACTGTTTCTCGCGCAGCCGGAGGCCCCGGACAATGCGATAGGCTTGCTGGTCCGCTTGCTTCCGGGGCAGTTGTTCGTCAGTCATCACAATGGGAATCGTCAGGAGCGGATTCATCACGGCCGCTTGAGTCCCGAGACGTCCCGTTCGGTAAGGCACGAAGTCAATATTTACGTCAATCGGGTCGACAATCGCTTTCACATGGAATTCAACGGCGAGAGATTGGGGCCTTGGGATTTGGCGGCGGACATCCTTGAGAATTTGGCCGGGCCCACGTACCTGAGCCTTGGTTCCTCGTCCCGGGGCTACATTTTCGAACAAATCCGCGTGACCCCTTGGTCGGAAAACTTCGAAAAGAATTTGGATGCACCTCTCCCGGCGGGCAGGGTCCGGGTGTTTCCCTGGGGGCGGAAATTTTTTGACGCCCGGTGGACTGGGTTGGATGGAGAAGGTTTTCATTTTGTCACGGATACGGACGAAACCTTGATTTTGCCCCGGGACGCGGTGGAAAAGTTGATGTTTTCTGAAGACGCCCCGGCACCATATCGGCGTGATGCCCGAGATGTGAGAGTCGTGAACCCCGCCGCGCGTGCTCGATTGACATTTGCCTTGGAACATTGGGACGGCACCCTGCTTTCCGGAGGCAGCGAACACTGGTCGCAACCTCTTCGTATCTCTCGCGACTGGGTGGAGACGCTCCAGTTGAATGTTCATTACGTCCCCGGGCTTTTTCCACCGGTTTCGCCTCCCCCTTACCTGAGTCCCCATCAACGGCCTTGAGTTTCATGAATAGATTCCGAGTATGGTTATGGTTTTGCGGTTCCCTTTCCTTTTTTGGGTTTGGGGAGACTTCCCGGCAGTCCCATTTGGAGTGGTACTTGAAATCGGGGGATCGCGTGCAGGCCGCCATTGTCACGTTTGAGGCGGACCACTTTGAGTTGCGTCCACGCTGGAGTGAAGATGCGCTGCGACTTCCCCAAGGTGAACTCCTGATGGTCCAGCGTCGAAACCGCACCGCTTCACGGTCCGAAAGTCCGCCACACCGTTTGGTCTATGACAATGGGGATGAAATCTCCGGGACCTTGTTGGAACTGGGGGAGGAAACGCTGGCGTTGAAAAGCGACTGGGGCGAAACCTTGACCCTGAATCGGAGCGGGCTGCAGCGCGTGGAAATGCGGGCCGCCGTGGCCAGGATCGAGGTGGATGGCATTGCCAGGATGGATGCGTGGGGGGGGCAGCCGTGGCGGGTGGGACCTGACACGCCGTTTCCGGTTCGCGTGGGGGGGGAGATCTTCCAACAACATCCGCAACGGCATCGCTACGCGTTGCCTTTCCCCGCGATCGAACAATCCTTCGTGGTGGACCTGGGCATGCGGGTTCCCGAGCAGACGGTGAATTTCATGTTAAGAGCCTTCCAAGACATGAACATTCAAATGCATCAGGGAACCTTGCGCCTCAACAGTGGCAATCGGGGCGCGAGTGCCATGGGCTTTGACAATTGGAGTACCGAAATGGCCGAGGTGCCGGAGGGCTCGCGCCGTGTGAAACTCATTTTTGATGCCACGAGTTCGACCATGCATCTTTATGTGAATCGTCAACACCTGCGGACTTGGCAAATTCGGGCCGAAGGCCCTCTTCCTTTTCACCAACCCACATCGATGGACCTCAGCATCAATTCCGGCGATCCCGTGACCATCGACCGATATAAAGTCCTGAGTTATCCCTCCAGTCCGCCATTGCCCGCCGAGGAGCCCGGTGAAGGATACAACGCCAGGATTTCCCTGCAAAACGGCGATCAACTTCAGGGCAATATTGAGCGGATTGCCAACGGCATGATTTCGATGACCTTGGAAAACGAGATCGAACGGGATCTAACCCTCAACGTTGTTTCAGAGATCCGATTTGCGGCATCCGATTCGGGGAGCACGGCCCTAAAGAAGGAGCGCGTTGAAGTCCGCCTGGGGCCTGCGGAGAGTCGTTTCGTGCTCACCCATGCGGATTTTGACGGCGAGTATGTGCGGGGGACCAGTCCCCACTTGAACAGCCCCCTGCAAATTCCTTGGGCGGAGGTGGACCTGATCGATTTCAATCCCGCCGCCCATTCCCGGCGATGAAAAGGCGGCTTAGTCTTCGTCGGCCGGAATCAGTTCCCGTTTCAGCAAAATGTCCCGAACCGGTCCGGGCAGTGCCTTGCGTTCTTCCACGGTGTTCACGGCGCCGTCGAACAAGACTTCGTCCCCCTGGTTCGCCCGTACGGTTTGATTGCCATTTTGATCCCGGAAGGCCACACGCACATTGTTTTCCACAACCGTGACCACGCGCTGGTTCATGCCGCCTTGTTGTTGAATGCGGATATGGCCATGATTCGGTTCCGCGCCGGCAATGAGTTGCAGGATTTGCTCTTCGGCGGCAATTCTGCCGCCGCCTCTGCCCCCGCCAATTTCAAAGCGAATGGCGCCGGAATCCATTTGGGTCGTTTGGGTCCGGGACCTTTGCGGTGGGTCCACCTCCTGAAAACCGGTGGGATGTTCGCCCAGCTTCAAGGTGCCGCTGTGGGCTTCGTTTTCACGGAAAAACTGTAAAGCCACCTCATCGCCCGGCTGGCGCGCCCGAATCAGCACCGCGAGTTGTTCCGGGTGAATCAGGAGTTGATCATCGAGTTTGTAAAGGATGTCATCCAGATCCAAAAGGGATTCGGCGGGAGCGCCCGGGGGAATGTGCGTGATCAACAGCCCCATGCCCTTGGGGATTTCAAGGGCTTCCGCCTGATCCGCGTCCAGGGGTCTGGTCCCCACGCCGAGATAGGCCTCTGTTTCTGCAAACGCGGAAAAAATCGGGAACAGCAACGTCAGGGCGAGGCAACGGCGTGAGCAAATAGAGAAAGTTTTCATGATGGGTATCCTATTGAATTTTTCGGATGAATTTCCATTGTCTCTTTTTTAGGGCCAGGGTCAAGCACGAACGCGAATGGATCAGCGCCGGAACCGCAGGGTGGACATGACGGGCAGATGATCGGATTCAGTGAAATCGCGCCGCACTTCGTACTGCATGAAGGTCCAGTTGGGATCCGGCATGATCCAGTCGATGATGCGGCGCGGCGCTTCGGTGGGGTAAGTGAAATCCTGCCAGGTGGCCTGTCCGCGTGCGGGACGGCGCTGAAAGTCCCCCAAACTTTCCAGGACTTCAATGGTGTTCTGACCGATGGGGGTGGTGCGGGAATCGGGAAATCCCGGCGGGGTGCTGTTCAGATTTCCCATCAGGATCATGGGCAGCGAGGACCCCCGTTGGATGCGGATGATATTCTCGGTGGTCTGTACCCGGACATTTTCGCCGCGAGAGTCCAATTGGGCCACCACCACGAGAATGTCCCGGTCTTCGCCGATGCGCACGCGGGCCAAGAGTCCGTCGTGGTTTCCCGCGAGGAGGTTTTCCCAGTCCTTCATGGGCGGGAATTCGATTTTTTGCGCTTCCACGATGGGAAAACGGCTGAGCAGGGCGTTGCCGAAATCGTGTCGCCGGAAAAAAGACAATCCGGTATCGAAGTTTCTTTGGCGGACGATGTAAGGAAAGCCCGCCTCTTTGGCAATGATTTCGGCCTGGTCCATGCCGTGGCTCCACCACGTGTTGAAATCGACTTCCTGCAGGGCCACGAGGTCCAGCCCCAGCTCGCCGATACGCCGTCCGATGGCTTCGAGGCGCAAGCGTTTTTCGTCCGCATCCCCGCCGTCGGTGTTTGCGGCCCCGCGTTTCGGACCGCGTCCGTGGGCAATGTTGTAGGTCAAGAGTCTGAGGCTGTCGGGGGAGCGGGCGGGGGGCTGGATTTCCGGGTCGGGAGCGGTGATTTCAATCGCCCTCCGATCCTGGGTGAGGCGAATGAAGAGGAAATTGGCGGCAAGCAAAAACAGCGTCGCCAGGGCCAGGGCAAAAACCTTGATCCACATGGCGCGCATGAAACGTTTGATCCTTTGGGCTTTTCGGTGTATCATCTCGGCTTCCTGAACTTTTCACGCTTTCAATTACAATGATATGACCCCTATACCCTTTCTGCCCACACTCAATGCATTGTTAAACCTTACGGCGGTTTTTTTTCTGGTCCGCGGCCGGCAATCCGTCAAAAAAGGCAATGTGACCGCACATTGGCGGAACATGACCCTGGCCTTGTGCGTTTCGGCGCTGTTTTTGTCGTCTTACCTCTATTATCATTATTTGGTGGGCAGTGTCCGTTATGAGGGCAATGCTTTCTTCCGGGGGGTGTACTTCCTGGTGTTGATCCCCCACATCATTCTCGCCGTGGCCCAGGTGCCGTTTATCGTCGCGGCGGTGGTGACGGCGTTGCGGCAAAAATTCACCACCCATGTACGCATCGTGAGAATTCTTTGGCCGGTCTGGATTTACGTGAGTGTCACCGGGGTGATCGTCTATTTGATGCTGTACGTGCTGCCCCATGGACCGGTAGGTTGAGGGTTTGTCAGCAGAACGCTTGTGTTTTCAATCAATCGCTGATATTTATGCCGCAATTCTTTTTTCACCCTTCTGATTGGATCTTTCCCTATGAAACTACAAAACTGGGTTGGTATCATGTCCGTTTTTGCCTTGTTCGCGCCCCTTTGTGGCGGCGAGGTGCTTCGCACGGACAGCACATGGCGGATGCGATACGAAGTTGCGTCGGAAATCATGTATCATGGCGCGGACGGCGCTTTGGAAGCTGACAACCGGGGCACGCCAATTCCGGGTCCGGAGGATTCTTGGAAGGAAACGGATTTTGACGACAGTGGCTGGGAAATGCACACGGGTCCGTTTTTCCCGGGGCCCAATCGTCCCACGGGTCATGGCCAGGGCGAAGAGCCCCGTCTTACCCGTATTTATTTGCGGGGGCGTTTTCATGTGGAGGACCCGTCGGCGGTGACGGATCTGGGGCTGGCCCTGCGCTATCGCGGCGGGGTGGTGGTGTATGTGAATGGGCGGGAAGTGGGCCGCAGTCATGTTCCTGATGGGGAACTCACCAGCGAAACGCTGGCGTCTCCTTACGACATGCAAGCGACCGATCCCAACCCGGACAACGATGAGCGGGCCGCCGAATCCGCGCGCCGTCGCCTGCGGGAATCCGGTCTGTTGCGTTTGCCCACCGATGCCCTGCGTCCGGGCGTGAATGTGATCGCCATTTTGGGGGTGCGCGCGTCGATCCCGACTGAGGCCAACGCCAAACACACGCACCGCAATCGTTGGGCCACCACGGGGATTCAGGAAATTACCTTTCGGGCGCGGCCCGCCGATGGGGCCCGGGGGCACACGGGTGACCTTGCCGCGCCCCAGGTTTGGACCGCGCCGATGGTTGCGGATGTGGGCGGGGACCTCCGCCGCGGGGATCCGCTGGAGGGCATTCAGCCGATTCGAATGATTTCAGGACGCAACATGACCGTTTCCGGTCAGGCGGTGGTCAGCGCCCCCGGCAAGGTGACCGGATTGCGCGCGGAGATTCGTGCGTTTTCAGGGCCGGATGGGGCGGGGGGCATTCCCGAATCCGCAGTCCGGCTTCGTTATCCGGCCCGCACGTATCCGGAGATGGGATTTGAGATGGAACGGCCCGACGTATTGTTGCCGGAACCGCTGGGTCAGGAGCCGGTGCAGCCGATCTGGATAACGGTCACGGTTCCGCAGGACGCGCGTCCGGGCGCATACGAAGCGGAGCTTTTCGTGGCGGCGGATGGGTTGGACCCGGTTCGGGTGCCGGTGCGGTTGTTGGTGCACGATTGGGAGGCGCCGGATCCGCAGGAATGGCGCTCCATGGTCTATATGGTGCAGTCGCCCCACTCGGTGGCCTGGCGGTATGGAGTGGAGATGTGGTCGGCGCGCCATTTGGAATTGATGGGGCCTTCGCTGCAAATGATGAAGAAACTGGGCAACAACGTGCTGTACGCGGATTTGATCACGCCGAGCTTTTTTGGGCCCGAGCACGGGGTGGTGGTGTTTCGCGAGGAAGGGGGGCGGCTGGTGCCGGACCTCACGTATTTCAAGGCGTATCTCGATGCCTATGCCCGCCATGTAGGCGAGCCGCGCCGGGTGATTCTCAATGTTTGGGAACCCCATGTGGACCGGGTGCGCGTAAGCGTGCGGGGAGAGGATGGGAGGCTGACGCATCGGGAACTGGCCCCTTATGGGGACGCCGCCACCCGGGAAACCTGGAAAACTTTGATGGAAGAGGTGCGGCGGGATGTGCTGGAACGCGGCTGGGATGAGCGGGTCATCAGCCTGGGAACCGGCCATGACCGTCGTCCGCCGGAACGCACGGTGACTTTTTTCAATGAGATCGCGCCGTTTGCGCGCTGGGTGCTGTTTACCCATGGTCGGGGCGATCCCCCGATTCGGGACGGGGCGGTGAACATGGGCGGGATGGAAGTGGGCCTGCAGGAGTATCCTTATTTTGCCCGCGGTCGGGGCGGTCACCTCAACAATGGACGGTTCGGCGGGCAGGTGAACGATTGGTACGAGAGCATGATTATATTTGCCGGGCGTCTGATGCTCAACGACAACAGTCCGCTACGGGATTTCCGGCTGTTCCCGAACGCCGGAGTGATCGGTCTCTCCCGGGGGTTCACCCGTCAGGGCATTGACAAATGGCCGGTGGTGAATCCGGCCAATCCGGATGAACAAGCGCGTCGGCGGGTGCATGGGTCCCAAGGGTGGGGGAACTTGTACCGTCACAAGGTGCGGTCCATTGCCGCGCCCGGACCCGAGGGGGCGTTGCCCACGGCTCGTTTCGAGCAAATGCGCGAAGGGTTGCAGGATACCGAGGTGCGCATTTTCCTGGAGCAGGCGTTAAACGCCGGTGACCTCGACGAGGCGATTGCCGAAGAGATCCGTGAAATCAACACCACGGAATGGAATCTCAACGGCTCCCGCGGCAACGATTGGCGTTTTGTCCCCGGTCCCGACTGGGAACGACGGGTCAATCGCCGTTTGGCCCTGGCGGCGGAAATTCAGCGGCAACAGGCCAAGGAGTAGTTGAAGAAGGTTGCTGGTTGCTGGTTGAAGGTTGCCTGTTGCAAGCTTTCTGGAATTCTCTAATCGCAACACCCGTTCCAATCCACCGCATTTTCTGAACAGGAGGACGCGGAGAGCGCAGAGAGGAAAACGGATTCGCAATCTGTCCCGTCCCTTCCCCCCCATTGACCAATTTCCTCTGTGCCTTGGCGCCTCTGTGAGAGCCAATATTTAACATGGAACCAAATGAATTTTTGTTGTTGTCATGAGACTGATTCACCATGCGGGGCAAGCCCGCAGGGGTCTGTGGTTTGTAAATCATTCAGTATACTGCAATTCCGGCGGAAGGGAGAGGTGTTTTCTCCAGATGATCATGAGCAGGAAGCCGATGAAGGCACCGCCGAGATGGGCGAAGTGGGCGATGCCACCGCCGAAGATGGAGAAGCCGGTGACCCCGGAAAAGAGATCGAGCAGAAGGATGGCGGGAATGAAAAATTTCGCGGCGATGGGGATGGGGAGGAAAATCAGGCTGAGCTTGGCGTTGGGAAAGAGCAGTCCAAATGCGGTGAGAATGCCGTAAATGGCGCCGGAGGCCCCGACCACGGGGGTTCGGTAGGTGGTCATGAGTTTGATGATTTTTTCAACTCCCACCTCGTCAATGGCTTCGGCGTGTTGGGTTTCGAGGGCAGACGCGAAGGCGCGGAGATCGTCATCTTCGTCCATGAGGTCGAAAACTTCTTGGGTGACCCCGTGTTCGCGCAGTTCGGAGGCGATGGATTCGTATTGCACGTAGTTGACGGTGGAATAAATGACCCCGGCGCCGATGCCGACGACAAAGTAGAAAATGAGAAAGCGTTTGCTGCCCCAGACCCTTTCCAGCAGTGAGCCAAAGGAAAACAGCCCGAACATGTTGAACAGCAAGTGGGTGGTGTCGGCATGGGTGAAGATGCTTGTGACGAACTGCCAAATCTGAAAATCGGCGTTGAGCGGAAAGTACAGGGGCAGGTTTTTGCGCAGGCCCGGATGCCCGGGCATGATGAAGTACATCAGGACAAATACGCCTGCGTTGATGGCGAGAAGGCCTTGGGTCGCGGTAATTTTTTTGGGCATGGGCGCTTTGTAACGAATCGGAGCCCGTTCGGAAAGCCTTTAGAAACGTTTTTCGAGGGCCACCACGAGATTGCGTCCGGGTTCATTGAGGCCGGAGCCGTGTACGCGGTAATTTTCGTCGAGGACGTTTTCCAAGGCCAGGGAGAGGCTGGTGTTGTTGCCGAGTTCCCAGCCGGTGCGCAGGTGGAACACGGTGTAGGCGGGGGTGCCGCCTTCGGGAATGCGTTGGCGGTCGCGCCGGTCCCCGGCGGACAATTTGTCGGCTGTTTCGGCCCGGGTGACCACGGCTTCCATCCAGACGGTGGGGTTGAGCTGATGACGAAGTCCCACATGCTTGGTCAGGGGCATGAGGCGGCTGAAAGGTTCGCGGGTGGTTTGGGCATCATCGTCCAGAAAGCTGTCCACGGTCCCGTCCTGCCAACTGATGGCGCTCCAAAGCCGCCATGCGGGAAGGAAATCCCAATTGAGGCTGGCTTCCACGCCCCACAAATGTCCGTTGGCGGCATTTGTTTTGGTGACGGAGGGTTCGCCTTGGAAGCTTGCGCCGGTGGGTTTCCGTCCAATCAGATCGCGGACATCCGTGTACCAGAGGGTGAGTTCGCCGGACAATTCCGAATGACTCCGGCGGAGGCCCATTTCGTAGTTGAGAAAGCGTTCGGGATCGAGGTCGGGACTGGGAATTTCCACTTCGCCGCTTCTGGCGACGCCAAGGCGGGTGAGGTCGGAGAGGTTGGGGGCTCGGAATCCTTGGGAGACGCCCCCGTGTAGCTGCCAGTGTTCCGTGAGGCTGTGGCGCAACTGGGCGCTGCCGACCAATGACTGCCAGTTTTCGTCCATGCTGTCGGCTTCGCCGGTTTGCGGATTTTCGAAGCGTCCGATGCTGGCGGCAGTGGTTTCTCCGCGCAGGCCGAGGATCGCCTCCCAATTTTCCGCCAGGCGACGACGGTGGCTGGCAAAGAGGCCAAGGGTGTAGTAGTCTGCGTCATCGCCCACCGGACCTTGAATGGCGCGCATGGGTTCGGTGGATCCGGCGGCAAAGCGGGTGGTGTCGCTGGAGACCCGGTCCCAATAGGCGTCCGCGCCCACGGTCAGCGAGTTTTCGGTTTCGCCCAGCGACCCTTGCAGGGAGAGTCCATGGGTGTGCACGGTGAAACTCTGCAGGTCCCGCCGTCCGTCCCCGCGCAGCCGATCCTGGGTTTCGGCCTGACGATGCCAACTGATCATCGCCCGCAAATCTTGCCAGGGTCCGGAGGTGTGGGGTTGATCCCAAGCGGCGTAAAAGAGACGGCGGGACTGGGACAGGTCCAGTTTGAGATCGGTGCCGACTTCGGTTCCCCGGAAGGGAACGGCGTGAACGGTGCGGTGGGTGCGGGGGGCGTCGAGGATTTCCACTTCCTGATAGGCCAGGGTCCAACGGTTTTCGTCGGGGGTGAGGCCGGAGATTTTGCTGTCCACGGCCCATTCTTCATATCCGGTGTTGGGTTGTTTGCCGTCGCCACTGCGCAGATCGCCGTAGCTTTTGTAGGTGACACCGGCCTGAATGGCGGAATTTTCTCCGGCGGGTACGACGAGTTCGACCCGTCCGGCCAGGGAGCGTTCGGCGGAGCCCGCGCGGGTGTAGGCGCGTCCGGTGTCCCCGGCCATCAGGCGGGCCAGCGGATCCGGGGTAAAGGCCTGGGCGGTGCCGCCAATGGCATCGGAGCCGTGCATCACCGAACCCGGTCCCATGACCAGTTCCAGCCGGTCGAGGGACAGGGGATCGATGGTGGACCAGTATTGGTTGGGTCCGTCGCGGTAGACGCTGTTGTTCATGCGGACGCCGTCCACCAACATGAGGGTGCGGAAGCCGGTCCAACCCCGCAGGTAAGGGGAGCCTTGGCCGTGTCCTGTTTTTTGGATCATGACCGAAGGGATTTCACGGAAGCTTTCGGGAACGCTTCGGGGCATGCGGCCCAGGTTGAGGTCCATGGCGTCGCGGGTTTCGGTGCGCAGGGGGACGGTGTCGGGGTCGTCGCCGGTTCGGCCAGCGGTCACCACCATGGCAGGCAGGGCTTTGGCAGGAAGGTCTTTGGCGGAGAGGTCTTCGGCTTCGGCCCTGATCAAGGACGGGAGGAGAAATGCCGGGAGACAAAACAGCAGGTGCATCGGATTTTTGGGGTTCATATGCTCTGCTAACGTCATGAACGGGCGATGGGTTCACGGATTGCGCTTGAATTTCGGGGTTTGCGGGTGCATGTTTGGTGTTCAACCGGTTACGCGGTCCACCCAACCCACGACACGAGATTTTATGAGAACACGAAACGGCGGCAAGGAATTTGTTTTTCAGGCGTTGGCCCTCTTGGTCATTGCCATTTTGGTGCACACGGCCTACGAATTGATCATCCGTCCCCGGGCGGCGGCGTCCATGGAGGCCGCGGTGGAGATTCGGGAAACGTCGCCGGAATTGGAGGCGCCCTTGTCCCTGGCGGTGATTCTCAAGGATTATGAGCAGGAGGCCTGTTTTATTCTTTTGTTTTGGGCCCTGGCGTCCATGGGCTACAAAGCGGTGGGGTTGCGCCGGGATTTGCGGCTTTTGGATCGTGAATTCGTGTCCGTTGAGGAAGGAAAGCGGATTTTGCCGGTAGACGCCCGGGATTTGAGTCGCGAATTGCAGTCGCTGCCGGAGACCCAGCGAAGCGCCCTTTTGCCGCGGAGTCTGCTGGCGGCCTTGCATCGCTTTGAATCCACCCGCAATATTCAGGACGTGTCCGAAACCGTGAACCAGTTGTGCATGTCCGAGGGGGAACGGCAGGAGTCCGAATTGAGCATGATTCGCTACATTGCCTGGGCGATTCCGAGCATTGGGTTTATCGGCACCGTGCGCGGGATCGGGCAGGCGCTCTCCCAGGCCCATGCGGCCGTGGAAGGTGAAATCGGACCGGTGACGGAAAGCCTGGGCACGGCGTTCAACTCCACTCTGATTGCCCTGTGTTTGAGCATTTTGCTGATGTTCGTGGTGCATCAGTTGCAACTTCAACAGGAAAGATATGTGCTGGACGTGGAGGACTACGCGGAGCACAACTTGATTCGCCATCTTCATGTCACCCGGGAGGCTTCCTGATGCAAGTGCTCGATCTGGATCCGGTGCGGCGCGGCGTCGGCCTTTGGAACGGGGTGGAGTGGCGGTTTGGCCGGGAAGCGCTGGGGGCGTGTCGGCTGGATCCGCAAAAAATCAGCCCCGATCATTGGGAGTCTTTGTCACTGCAACCCTTGATCCCGGTGCGGGGCGGGATGCGGCATCGGGCCGACCTGGCCGTGGCCGCTTTGAAGGCGGAGGGTCTTTCCCCTGAAACCCCGTTGGCCGTCTTGGTGCCTTCCGCTTGGGACAAGGAGACGTTGCGCGTTTTTCTCGGCGTGGCCAAGGAATGCGCCTTGAACGTGCGCTGGCTTTTTCCGCGCGCGGTGGCCGCCGTGAGCCAAGTCGCGCCGGACACCGAACGTGGCACGATTTGGGAATGGTCCTGGAATCAATTGTATGAGGTCCATCTGAAAAAGGAGGAGGGGCGTTGGAAACGGCGGGATGTGCGCGCGGTTCCGGAAGGCGGCATCTTCGCCTGGTTTCGCCGGGATGCCGTGATTGCCCGCGATTTGGCGTTGGATCGTCTCCGCTATGATCCCCTGTATTCGGGTGTGACCGAAGAGGCGCTGTTTGATTCCTGGTGGGCGTGGCTGCACGGGGCCCAAAACTGGTCGCTGATCACCGCCGACGGTTCGGAGTTGCGCTTGGATGTGGAAAAGACTTTGTTTGAAAAACCGCATCGGGTCTGGGCCGAGAAACATGGACTTCGGGATGAGAAGGACAACCTGCTGCCCGCACCCCTGCGTCATTTGCTCGGCTTTGACAAGGCGGGGATCGTGCCCGGCGATATTCGAATCGAGGTGCCGGACCATGATCAAGCCTCCGCCCGTTGGCGGGAAACCCTGCCCGAGGATACCGGGGAGCGGGGGCCGCCCCCCCTGCCCAAGTCCGCATCCAAATCCGCGTCCAAGCCCGTGACCCATGTGGTGGTGCATGGCATTGCCCGCCCTTGCGACGGCCCCTGGACGGGACCGGAACGTCCCGGCGACACGGTGAAACTGCCGGACGGGGAAACCGGATTGGCCATTCACGTGCCCGCAGACCCTCGGAAGCCGGAGTTGAATGACGACTCGCCCGCCGCCCCCATTGTTCTTCTCGTGGAATAAGGAGCATCATGGCCCGACGTCAATTCAATGTGTTCAGCCTGAGTTTCCTCGACTGCATTTGTTGCGGGTTCGGGGCCGTGATTCTGTTGTTTGTGCTCATGAGCGCCCGGGCCGCGCAAGTCCGCACGGAGCAAACCGAAGATTTGCAATCGGAAGTGGACCGGATTGAAGTGGAAATCCTCGACATGGAACGCGAAAAGGTGCTGGCCCGCAATGCCTTGGACGAAGTGATCGAAGAACTGGTCGAAACCCAAGGCCTGAGCCGGGACGTGATGGCGGAAATCGAGGAAATCGAGGAAGAACTTGCCCGTCAGGATGGAGAGACCCTGGCCACGGTGGAGCACGTGAACCAGTTGAAAACCGATTTGTTGAGCCTGGAGGAAGGTTTGAAACGCCTGGAGGCGGCCGTGGCCGACTCCGAAGAGGCGGGCGAGGCCCTGCGGACCTTTGCCGGGGACGGCCGGCGGCAATATCTAACCGGATTGCAATTGCGCGGCGAGCGAACCCTGGTGCTGGTGGACATCAGCGCCAGCATGTTGGCGGAGACCGTCATTGATGTGCTGCGCATCCGCAACTTGCCCCGCGAGGAACAGAAGGAGGCTCCCAAATGGGTACAGGTGGGCCGTACCGTGGAATGGCTGCTGGCCAAACTGTCGGCGGAAGGTCGGTATCATTTTGCCGTTTTTCACGATGAAGTCCGCCCCTTGCTTTCGGATTCGGGCTGGTGGCCCGCCAACGATCCCGATCTGCGCGAAGACATCGCCCAAGCTTTCAAGGAACTGGTGCCGTCCAGCGGCAGCAGCTTGTTGCTGGCCTTCGAGTATGCCGCCAACATGTCGCCCCCGCCCGACAACATTATTTTGCTGACCGACAGCTTGCCCACCATGGAGCGGGGGGCGCCCCTGATTCGCCGCACCGTGACCGGACGCCGCCGCATGGAGATGTTTCAGGAAGCCACCTCCGCATTGCCGCCCCGCGTGCCCGTGAACACCCTGTTATTCCCCTTGGAGGGGGACCCCATGGCCGCCATTGCCTTTTGGCGGTTGACCGTGGACACGAACGGCAGTTTCGTCACCGTCGCGGAGGACTGGCCATGAGACGCCGGAAAAAATCGCGCCAATGGGATGTGTTCAACCTCAGCTTTCTCGACAGCATCTGTTGCGGATTCGGAGCCGTGATTCTTTTGTTTGTGCTCAGCAAAGCCGCCGAACCCATGGTCATCGAAGCCAGTCGCGAGGATTTGTCCGGCTTGATTCGGGAGTTGCAGGAACAACTGTTCGAATTGCAGGGCGAAGTGACGGTGCTCAACCGGGATTTGGAAGGGAAACGGGAGCAATTGAGCGAAGAAACCGAACAATTGGCCCGCTTGCAGGGCGATTTGTCCGATTTGCGCGGGGAATTCGACGCCAGCAAAGACATGGCCCAGGTGCAGAACATCATCGAAGGTCAGCTCGCCGCCGCCCGTCAAACCCTCACCGAGGACATGAAAGCCCTGTTGGCCCGCCTGAACCGTCCCGAGCAGGTGGACCAGCCCATTGCCGGGGTGCCCATGGACAGCCAATACGTGATTTTTGTCATCGACACTTCCGGAAGTATGGTGCAGGGCGCTTGGTCGCAGATGCTCCGGAAAATGGAAGAAATTCTCGATGCCTATCCCGACCTCAAAGGCATGCAGGTCATGAACGACATGGGGCAATACATGTTTCCCGCCTACGCGGGGCAGTGGATTCCCGACACCCCCGCCCGCCGGCGCGCCGTCATGGGCGTATTGCGCAGTTGGTTTCCCTTCAGCAACAGCTCTCCCGTCGAAGGCATTCAGGAAGCCCTGCGGCGCCACGCCACAGAGGGGGAGAAAATGAGCATATACGTCATGGGTGACGAATTTTCGGTCGGCAACATGGACACGGTGCTGGACCGGGTGGACCGGTTGAACCGCAAAGCCGACGGCACTCTCCGCGCCCGCATTCACGCCATCGGCTTTCCCGTGGTCATCCGCGGCCATATCGGGTCTGGGAACACCGGTTTACGATATGCCATTCTCATGCGGGAAATGACTCGCAGAAACGGCGGCACCTTCGTCGGCCTGCCGCAATAATCAGGAAGGACCCATGAAAATCCTACTCAAACTCATCGTACTCGCCGTGGCCGCTCTCCTCATTACCGTGGCTGGGGTTTATTTCCTGGCCTGAACTCACGGATTCAGGTCTTCATCAATTTTGCCACGAACATACCGTCTCCGTTGCTTTGTGCGGGGGTGATGGTGATTTTTCCATCGGTGGCTTCGCCGGTGAGCGGATGCGGGGTGGGGACGAGGCTGAATTCGGGGTGCTCGCGCAGGAAGGCGTCGATGACGGCATGGGTTTCCGCGTACAGCAGGGAGCAGACGGCGTAGACCAAATGCCCGCCGGACTTCAGGGTGGGGAGTACCGCTTCCAGCAATTTCAATTGACGGCGGGACATTTGTTGCACGTCTTTGCCCGACATGCGCCAAAGGGTATCCGGGCTGCGGGCCCAGGTGCCCGCGCCGGAGCAGGGGGCGTCCATCAGAATGCCGTCAAACATGATGTTGGGCAGTTCGGGGTCTTTCAGCAAATCCAGGGCATAGCGTCGTACCCTTGCCAAACCGTGTTTGCGTCCCCGGCGGCTGATTTCCTGGAGGATGTGCTCGCGGCGGTCGGTACAGGTGAGATCCATGTCCCGTTCGGCCATGTCCAGCATTTGCAAGGATTTGCCACCGGCGCCGCAACAGGGGTCCCACCATGAGGACCCTTTTTTCGGCGCACAGATGCGAACCACCTGTTGGCTGGCCAGATCCTGAATCTCCAGGGAATCCGGATGTTTTTGCATCCAATCGTTGACCTTGCCCCGGTTTTCAAAGGCGTACGCGCAGGGGGAGCGTTCTCCGGCCCACACCGCGCCATCGGCGAGCAAGGCTTCGTGCAATTCTTTTTGTTGGTTTTCATCCACCCGCAACCAAGTGGGCGGGCGGGAAATGAGTTCCCAAATGCGATCTTCCAGTGGACCCAGGTGACGGGTTTCCGGTTCCACCCAATCCGGGACCCATGCCGAAATTTCTGGCAAGGTGAGGGAGAAAATGGACTCCGCGGATTCCTTGCGGGTTTGCAACGGCGCATCCGGGGAAAGGGATTCGGGTTCCGGCCATTTCAGGTCGCGGAGGATGGCCCGGATGGCATCGTGCCAGGGGGTGCCATCCATGTACCATGCCACGCAGAGGCCTTGGGGGAGGGGGAGTTCGCCGACAACGCCGTGCCAGCGGAACCAGGTGAAAACCACATCCCCGAAAAAGCGGCGGTCCCGGCTTCCGTATTTTTTCTTGTCCCCCAGAATCAGGCGCAGGGTTCGGTCGGCGGGTTCGCCTTCCGTGGCTTTGTCGGCCACTTTTTGCAACATGCCGAGGGCGAGGGCGGCCTGGCGATTGGCCCACTTGGGGAGTTCGACTTCACTCATACGAGACGCTCCATCGCCTGGGGGGCGTTGATTTCTTCGGTCAAATCAAAGGCGCTCACCATTTTGCCGTCCACCTCGATATTGGGGTTTTGCGCCAGTCGGGCCACGTCATCCCGGTTCAATTTGCGGAGCAGCAAGGTTCCGAAAGCGGTTTCATCCCATGCCATGGCCTTGCCACTGTCGTGGTCGGTGAAGAAGCGTTGCAATTCGACCATGCCTTCCAGGGGACCGGCGGAGAGGTGCACGCCATTCGCGCCCTGGTTGACTTCCTTCATACCCAGGGCGTCCTTGTTTTTCCGGAGGGCGGCGCGGATGCTGCCCGGCTCGGCCTTGGCGGGGTTGGTGGCCCCGGTGAGTTTCACGCGGAGATCGGACCAGTCGCGCGTCGAACGGCATTCGAACACCAGTATCGCCCGTCCGGGCGTGGTGAAGGGCACCAATTGGTAGGCATGAAAGGGATTGAGGAGAATGTAAGTTTGCCCCAGCACGTTCAGGCGCATGGCGTAACTGCCGCCCGCGAGTTTGGTGGTGCCGATGTTGTCGTTCATGGTGGAGAGCGCCAGAGGGCTGATTTCCGGTTGGGCTTTCAAAAATTGATGTCCGCCCATGATGAGTGCCCCTTCGGACAATTCCTTGGCAAACACCTCGTTGAGCTTGTTCAGGGCGTCATCGGTCAAAGCTTCCACGCCCAATTTGCTGATGCGGTTGATGACGCCGTAATGTTGATCCAGAATGGCGTGATGGTCCAAATACGCCGCTGGCAGGGCCCGGGCCGCATGGATGGAAACGCCGAAATCCTTGAGATGGTCCAGTACCAGATCCAGCACCGCCCCCAGATTCACGCCGTCGTGCACCGCCGTGGCTTCCGGTTTCAGGAAAAGCACGAACTGATGTTCATTGGGGTTGGCGGGTGGAGTGTAGGAATCGATCCAGGTTTGCACCGGTCGCGATTGTGTGGCTTTTTCAAAAGCTTGCAGGATTTCAGTTTTCATGAGGGGATAAAAGGTTGTGTGGTTGAAAATCGGGCTTGATCCTCTATGCCACTCGTTATGAATTGCAATGGTAAAGCGGGTCGTATGAAGATGGGAACCCGACTTTTTTTCGCAAGTGGCGCTTCCTGATTGACAAAGGCAAATGAATCGTATTATAGTCACGGGCTCATTTTTGAGGTCTTTCGACTTCATCACCGTTTTCATTCGAAAAGAATTTCAACCCTATTCATTGGAGATTTCCCATGTCAATGCATCGCAGCTTAAAAGGATCCAGCAAGATCGCCAAACGGCGGAACGTACTCAAGCGTTTCGAACGTGTGGATATTCTCAAATCCCGCGGAGAGTGGAAGGATGGCGATCGTGCGTTCGGATTACGGAAAACCAAGCCCAACATCTAACGAAGCCATCCGTCTGAACCGCTATCTCGCCCAATGTGGGGTGGGATCGCGGCGCGCCTGCGACCGCTTGATCGAAAGCGGCGAAGTGGCCATCGACGGCACACCCGTCACCTCCATGGGGGTGCGGGTGTTTCCTTTTGCCCAGAAGGTGACGGTCTCGGGGCGTCCGGTGCGCCAGGAAACCACCCGCGTATTGCTGGTACACAAACCGCGCAACATCGTGTGTACGGTGAGCGACCCGGAAGGGCGTCGCACCGTCCTGGACTTGTTGCCGCCGGAATGGCGGCGCGAGCGCCTGTATCCGGTGGGGCGTCTGGACCGGAACAGCGAAGGGCTGATTCTGGTGACCAATGACGGCGAATTGGCCAATCGGCTGACCCATCCGCGTTATCATGTCGAAAAAGAATACCTCGTCTGGGTGCGCCTGCCGATCAATGACGCCCAGAAAAAAGAGATTTTGCGGGGCGTACAGGATCAGGGAGAACGTTTGGGCGCCCTGCGTTTGACCGCAGTGCCCAGCAAGGGGCGTTTCCATTGCTACAGCATGGTGTTGGGGGAGGGGCGCAACCGGCACATCCGCCGCATGTGCGATGCCCTCGAGATTTCCGTGGCCCGGATCAAACGCATCCGTCTGGCCGGTTTGGACATTCAGTCTCTGCCCGTGGGCGAATCCCGCGAATTGACCCCGGCTGAACTGAACGACTTGCGTGCCAAAACCGGGTTGGTTTCAGGGAAATGATTTCGCTTTAACGGCAGGGTTATCGGCAAGGGACTGCCGATCTACGAACCCGAATTCCTTGACAGCCAGCAGTTTCCCCGGCATAAGGTATGGAATGCCGGACAAACCCCAAACAGACGAATACGCGGTTCAGTGGACCCCTTCCAAGGTCGTGAGCCTCTGTGGCGGCTGTCTCTTGATGATCGTTTGTGTGATTTTGCCCTTGGTGGGTCCGGCGGGTCGCCAAACGGCCCATTATTGGCCACAAAACGTGCTCACCTTTCTGGCCGTGCTGTTGACGGGCGGTTTGGTTTCCGCGTGGGGATGGCGATTGTCCCTCAAAGAGCGGCAAAACGGAAAAAACGCGCTCCCCCGACTGTCTTTGGGCCTGCTGTGGATGTATCTGTTTTTATTCGGGGTGTTTCTCACGGGCGGCTTTCAAATTTAATTACATCCTGAATCCGTGAGATCTTTGCTGTGAATCCGCACAATCTCATGGGCTGCAAGGAATTGTCGGGAATGCTCAACAGACCGCACGGGTATGCCTCGATTCCCGACAATCCCTTTCGCTCCATGATCTTGTACGCCTTCTTTGCAAATATCTCACGGATTCAGGTACATCTGAATCCGTGAGATCTTTTGTGATTGTCATTGAAAAAGTCTTGCATAGGGTGCAAATCAACGATTGAATACCCCCATAGACTTTGTTGAACCGAATCCCGGAGAAAAATCCATGCGTTCCCGTTTTATCCCTTTTTTCACACTCGCACTGCTGACTGCCATTCCTTCACTTCATGCCGAGGACAACCTGTTCACCCGCGCACCTTGGAGCTACAGTTTCGGGGTGGGGCGCATCAATTTCGAAGGGGACCAGGAAATGGAAGACACGACGTACTTCACCTTCCGGGCCATGTACAACATTGACAAGCGCTGGGGATGGGAAGGGATTTTGGATATCATGCCCGATATCAAGGGCAGTTCCGGGGAAAACCCCACTCGTCGCCGCATGGGCGGAAATATCGGTACGGAACCGGCGGCGGATTCCGCCTGGGGCTTTCGTCTGGGTTACGATTTGAATTATCACCTGCGCACCGTCGAGAACCTGCGTTGGGACCCCTATCTGAGCTTGGGCTTGGGCTATTCCTACATTTCCGAGCAAGTCCAAGTGGGGCGCAATGACTTGCTGGTGTATGCCGGGGGCGGCATGATGTATCACTTCGGAGATTCTTGGGCCATCCGCGCCGATTCACAACTCCAAATTGCCGGCACCCATACCGATTTCAATCTCTTTACCAGCGTCGGGGTCAATTACCGTCCCGGCACCGAACGGTTGCCCGAGTACCGACTCACGGGCATGTCCCGGACCTTGGATTCCGACGGGGACGGCTTGACCGACTGGGAAGAAATTCATGTCTATGGCACCGATCCCTTTAATCCCGACACCGACGGCGACGGGCTGACCGATTATGAAGAAGTCCGCATTTACGGCACGGATCCGCTCAACCCCGACACCGATGGCGATGGGCTCACCGACTGGGAAGAAATCCGCATTTACGGCACCGATCCGCTCAACCCCGACACCGATGGCGATGGCCTCACCGATTGGGAGGAAATCTTCGTCTACGGCACCGATCCCCTGAACCCCGACACCGATGGCGACGGGCTCACGGATGGCGAGGAAGTCAACCGCTACGGCTCCGATCCGTTGAATCCCGACACCGATGGCGATGCCCTCTCGGATTATGAGGAAGTGCGCGTGTTCGGCACCGACCCCCTCGACCCGGATACCGATGATGGCGGCGTTCCCGATGGGCGGGAAGTCTTGGTCGATGGCACCGATCCGCTGGATCCCCGCGATGACTTCATCCGTTTCGAATTGCGAATTGAGTTCGATGTCGACAAAGCCACCATCCGCAGCGCGGACTTCGAACAATTGGCCGAAGTCATCAACATGATGCGCAGCGTGCCCACCTCCACCGCTTTGGTGGAAGGACACGCCGATCGCCGTCCCACATCCGACCGGAATTACAACATCCGCCTCTCCCAACGTCGGGCCGAGGCCGTCCGGAAGTATCTCTTGGATAACAGCGACATGGATCCCAGACGCATTCAGGCCCGCGGCTTCGGCTTCGACATGCCCCGCGCCCCCAACGACACCGAAGAAAACATGCAGCGCAACCGCCGCGTGGAACTCTATATCAACCGCAACAGCCCTCTCGAATAAAGCTCGCCTGAGGCTCGCTGGATATGCGCTCGCGGGCTCGCTGGATATGCGCTCGCAGGCTCGCTGGATATGCGCTCGCGGGCTCGCTGGATATGCGCTCGC
>JAFIGC010000089.1 GCA_020831635.1 Verrucomicrobiota bacterium
ACCTGAAACCGTGAGATCTTTGCTGTGAATCCGCACAATCTCATGGGCTGCAAGGAATTGTCGGGAATACTCGACAGACCGCATGGGTATGCCTCGATTCCCGACAATTCCTTTCGCTCCATGATCTTGCACGCCTTCTTTGCAAATAGCTCACGGATTCAGGTCTTAATTTGAGTTCTCGAGGTCAGCAGCAACTCAACCCGGCTTTGTCGGGTGCCGTTGATTTGCAGTTGGATGGCGTGGGGTCCGGGGTAAAGGGCGCGGACGGTGGCGGGGCGAAAGGGGACTTTCTTTTGTAGGATGCGGGTTTCGCCGGGCTTTAAGACGAGGGTCGTCCATTTAAACACTTTTTCCCGTTGTCCGCCTTGTTTGCCGACGTAGCTGACCACGAAGTCGATCATCAGGTTGACGGATTTTTTTCCGGGGTGATGCACCGTGGCTTCCAGCTGCACGGATTCGCCGATGCGGAGGGTCTTGCGGTCCGCGCTCAGATGGGTTTCGATGCGGGCATTGGGGGGATAGCCCATGAGGTCCAAGGCTTCGGGGTGGGCGGATTTGATGAGACTGCGCAGGGCGTGGCGAATGATCCAGGTGCGTTCGGGTCCGGCATTGGTTTGCCAGGTTCGGCATCGTTCGAGGACGGCTTCTGGATGATCTTTGGCGATGTCATTGAGGCAGTTGGCCACGGAGCGTTGCACGTAGGTTTCGGGGTCGTCTTTGAGGATTTCGAGGATGGGCCAGATGGGGGAGGGGTCTTTGACGAGGGCGTGGAGTTTTTTGCCCCAGGGCAGGCGGGGGCGCACGCCTTCGGAACACCAGCGCCGTACGTGCGGGCTGGGATGTGTCGCCAACTCGCGTAGTCGGGCAAAAGTGGATTCGGGTTGTTGTTCGACGAAGGGACGCACCGCGAATTCGGAGGAAAATCGTTGGGTGAGTTCGATCATGGCGCGCATGGAGGCGTCAAACTCAGGCAGACCGTGATCGGCGATGAATTGGCCGAGCGGCCATTGCAGCCATCCGTCGGTGACGGCTTCGGCATCGGGCAAAATGGGGGGAAGGCTGCGTGTCAGGATCTCAAGGGCTTGGACACGATCGTCGGGCAATGTCGCGGCCAGAGCGTCGGAGAATTGGCCGACCCGTCCATGGAATTCCAAGGTGGACAGGTTGCGGGTGGCCAATTTCTCGAAGGTTTGCACGGGAAAATCGGGCCAGGCGGATTGCATTTGCGTGCCCAGTCGGCGGGCGGCGTCCCCGTCGAACCAGTCTTTGAAGGCTTTGCGTTCGGTTTTTTCTTTCATGGTGTCAAATCAAGGTTCCTGAATCCGTGAAATCTTGACGTAGTTTGATCGCAAGTTCAAACCGTCTTTGAAAAAATTAGCTTTGATACCTTTGGTGGATTTTCCCCTATGCCCCTGCCAGTGTGTGGACCGGCACGCCTTTCCCCGTGACCTTTGTTCGATGTTCGGCCTTCTGGATTTCCGCCCCCTACGCCCCAAAGCGGTAGCTTCGTTACACTCGCTACACGCACTCCCGCCTACGCGTCGCGCTGCTACGGCGGGCGCGCCAAAACGCTTCGTGTCCCCCCTTGACTCCGACCCGACAAGCGCTGCCTTTTACGCACAAATCATACTGGACAACACCCATGATTGAGGAATTGGCTGTCAGTTTCATTTGAGGTCTGCTCTTATGAAACCTTTCGTGGTTCCTTTTTCAACCACGAAAAGCACGAAATTTCACGAAATGAATAAAGCTCCCACATCTTGAGAACCTTTTTCGTGCCCTTTCGTGCCTTTCGTGGTTCTTCCCTCATTTGAGGCCCGGTGGTTGGTCGAAGCCATCCGTGGCTTCAATGGAATTTCCTTCGATCAAATGTATGGCTGCATGCCATTTGTGTGTAAAGGCCAGGGGAAGCGGGCTGGAGGCATTAAGAAAAAAATCCATCACGTTTAGCGGTTGATAAATTTCAGATTTTCGTCACTGTATGGCCCTTCTTTCCCCAAACGCTCTCCCCCTTTTCATTGTGATCTCTTTACTCATTTCAATTTCCATTGCCCTCGCCGCCATTTTTTCCGCCATTCATTTGGAATTTGCCACCTTTTGGGTGGTGCTTTGCGGGATTGGCGGTTATCTCGCCGGCACGCTGCTCATCGGGTTCATTGTCCGACGCAGGATGTCGGCCCTGCAGAACGAAATGCAGGCAACCATGCTGGTTTCCCAGGCACGTATTCAGCGGACCATTCAGCAGGCGCAGCAGAACCCGGGCGCCAATCCCGCGGTTCTGCAAAAACAGGTGGAGTTGCAACAGAACAAGGCCCTGACGCAGGCTTTGCAAGAACTCGAACGCCTGAAACCTTTTCAAAAATGGGCCATTACCTTGGGCCGCCAAATCAATACGCAGCGCTTTCAGTTGCTCTATCAACTGAAACGCTTCGACGAGGCGGACGAGATCCTTGCCCTCCGACACCCGCTCAAAAAGCCCATCATGATGGAACCCACGCTGGTGGCGATGAAAATGGCCCGGGTCTACAAACGCGGGGACCTGGAGGGGATGGAAAAGCTTTTCCACAAGCAGGTCCGCTGGATGCGGGGAGATCGCGGGGCGCTGCTGTACGGGCTCATGTCCTGGGCATGGGTGAAAAAAGGTGAAACCGAAAAAGCCTTCCAACTCTTGGCCACGGCCAAAGAAAAAACCGAAAATGAAACCCTTGCCCGCAATTGGGAGCATTTGGCCAACGAACGGATCAAGAAATTCTCCAACGCCGGGCTCGGAGATGAGTGGTTTGCCCTGTATCTTGAAGCGGCGCCCAAACCGAAAATACAGCGTCAGCGGGCACGTCGGGGCGGGTTCTAGTATTCAATTGTAAGATGTCCATTTTGCCTTTTCGGGTTGCCTTTATTTGGTTCATGGGTAGAGTTGAATCATGCAAAGAATCGAACACCGTATATTTTTCATGCTCCTGGGCGCCTTGGCGATTTTGGGGGTCGTATTAACGTTTCACCGTTCGGTAGACCCGGAGGTTCGGCCTTTGGTGCGTTGGGAGGGGCGGACGATGGGTACGCATTACCTGATTCAGTTGGTTGGGCACGAGTTGTCCGCTGCGGAGCAAACGCGATTGCGGGACTTGGTGGAGGCGGAATTGGAGGCGATCAACCAAGCGATGTCCACCTACATTCCGGGGAGTGAGATTTCGCGATTCAACGCGTTTAGGGAAACCACGCCGTTTGAGATCAGTGCGCGGTTTCGGGAAGTGTTGGCCAAGTCCATCGAAATGTATGAAGCCATGGAGGGGGCCTTTGATCCGACCATTGGGCCTTTGATCGATTTGTGGGGGTTTGACCGGGGGGCGGTTCCGGAAACCACCCCTTCCGAGGAAGTTCTGGCGGAGTTGCTGGCCAAAACGGGCATGGCACATTTGGAACTGAGCGAAGAGGGCGTGAGCAAGGCGGTGCCCGAACTGGAGATCAATTTGTCGGCCATTGCCAAGGGATATGCGGTGGATCGGGTGGCTTCGTTGTTGTTGGAGGCGGGATTTCTGGATCTCTATGTGGAAATCGGGGGCGATTTGGTGGTGCGGGGTCTAAATGCCCGGGGCGTGCCCTGGCGAATCGGCATTCAACGTCCGGGGCTCGACGCCCCCGAAGATCCCCAATTTATATTTGTCATGCAAAGGGGAGGGGTTGCGACATCGGGAGATTATCGGAACTTTCGCGAAGTGGACGGGGAAATGACCCATCATATCCTGGATCCGTCCACCGGACGCCCCGCCCGAACCGACCTCACGTCGGTCACCATTTACGCCCACGACTGCATGACCGCGGACGCGATCGCCACGGGGCTGTTTGTGATGGGCATGGACAAGGGGATGGAATGGGTGGAAAACCGTCCGGGAATCGAAGCGCTGCTGATTGGCCGCAAGGATGGGGACTTCGATGTGCGCATGACGCCGGGGATGAACCGCATGCTGGCAGAATGATGAGGGGATGGGTCAGGACAGAATGATGGGATGACAGAATGATGAAGAGAGAATGGGGTCAGATTGATGGATGGGTCAGGACAGAATGATGGGATGACAGAATGATGAAGGGATGGGTCAGGACAGAATGATGGGATGACAGAATGATGAAGAGAGAATGGGGTCAGATTGATGAAAGGGTTGTAGAAGGAGAGAGGGAAAGAAGGAGGGAAGTAGAGAACTTCGAACATCGAACGTCCAACATCGAATTTTGAACCGACAAACTTCAACTGGCAACCCGCAACCTGTAACCCGTAACCGGCAACTTGCTCACTCCGCACTCATTCGTCACTCGACATTCAAAATTCGACACTCGGAATGGCAGAATGATGGGGGCAAAAAAAAAAGCCCCGCGATGCGGGGCTTTTGTTCAAAAGCGGGTTGGGGTTACCAACTGGCTTTGGTCACACCGGGAATTTCGCCCTTGGAGGCGAGTTCGCGGAAGGTGATACGTGAGAGTTTGAAACGGCGAATATACGCGCGACGACGGCCCGTTACTTGGCAACGGTTGACCAGACGCGTGGGACTGGCGTCACGGGGAAGCTGGGACAAAGCGATGTAATCGCCTTTTTCCTTCAGCTCTTTCCGTAACTCCGCGTACTTCGCGACGGTTTTCTGTTTACGTTTTTCTTTTTCGATCCAGCCTTTGCGTGCCATGAAATTGTTCCTGAAAATAAATGGGTTTCAATGTGGGCCGCGCATATAAACCCATAAACCCGCGTTCGTCAATGGCAAAATCCGTAAATTTTCTTTTTGTCAAACGGATGGACATCCTTTTCAGGGAGAATTCGCGCGGGGTGCTTATGATCGGCGGCGGATGACGAGCAGCGTTCCCAACGCAACCCCCAACAAGACGAGGGTGGAGGGCTCGGGAATGAGCGCCAGACCTTCAAGAGAGGTGGCGTATCGAAGCTCGTCCACTTGAAAACGACCACTGCCCGCACTGCTGGAAAGATATTCGATGTTGGCACTCGCCAAGCGAATCGGATCTCCTTCATTAAAAATGATGCTGTTGTTCGTGTCGGTCCAATGCCAGCTGGAAGCCGTGTCCAACGACCCGACGCTTTGGTCCCAATCCTCAAACTGGTCACGGGTCAGCGCCCAGATGTTGAAAGTTTCGGCAACACCCGGACCTGTGCTTGTAAACGCCACCTGACTGAGGAAGATGTAGTCCGTGTCCGCCTGTGGCGCTAGGTTCACGGTTTGCGAGATATTCGACAAGTCGGGATTTCCAACCGTGGATACGCTAAAGGCGCCTTGCACGATGCCATATGTCCTCAAGGGACCATCTTGGTCGCCGCCGAGGATGGTGTATCCCGCTCTGGCACCGGCGCTACTCAAATCCGACACTCGCATGAGGTGCGCGGCCCAGTATTCACCGGTGGTGATCAACGGATTGCTGGAAGACTCCGAAAGATCACGGGTGTATAGTCGGCTGGTATTGCCTGCCGCGTTTTCCACGAGCCCCCCGGCCTGTTCATTGTGAAAAAAACCGCTGATTCCCGTGGAGGAGGGGCGAATTCGATTGAAGAAAGAACCGCCTTGTACCCATGCGCCATCGAAACCGGCAAGGGTGGGGTTCTGGGTATGAATATCGCTGGTATCATTGTAATTTCCGGGGGTAAGAAAGCCATCGGATGCGATCAGGGTCGCATGGGAGAAGGTTGCGAGCCATGAAACTGCGGCGAAAAGGACGAGTGGGGTTTTTGTCTTCATCAGATATATCCTCGATTGGGGTTGAACTTGACTGTTGGGGATTGTGCCTTGGACAGGGCGGGTTTCTGCTTTTGCAGCATTTGCGTGATTCGTAGTGAAACACATTTCCCTTTGTTTGTGAATGCCTATAAGCGTATTTAACTTGCACAAACGCGCCATTTAAGGAAGGATACCCGCATGAGCATGCAATCCATCCGCATTCATTGTGATCTGAAATTGGGCTGGCGCTTTGGCCGCGACGTGTTCAACGGCATTCTTGAAGCCCGGCAGGTCGGCCGCTGGAACTGGGGAATGACCTGTGACTTGTGGAAAATTGATGAAGTCTGGTCCCTCCCCCCGGATCAGGAACCCCAAGGCGTAATTGGTTCGTTTAATCATCCTGCCAAAATACGGGAATGGCTCAAGTGGGACATCCCCATTGTGAATGTCTCCGACTTGAGGTTTGAGCACCCCCGGGTGCACACGGTCACCGCCGATAATCTCGTGATTGGCCGTATGGCCGCGGATAATTTGCTGGAACGGGGTTTCCAATCTTTTGGGTTGGTGACCGACCCGGCCATTCCCGCGGCCACCCACCGCGGAAACAGTTTTAAAGAAATGGTTTCCACCCGGAGCCCCGTGCGGGAACATGCCTGGTCTTTCCTCGAAGAAATGGGTCGGTTTCTCAAGGACCTGCCCCTTCTCACTGGTATTTTTTGCCCCACGGATACCATCGCCCGCTACGTCGTCACCTCTCTGATTCGATTGGGACGCCACGTGCCGGAGGAATTCGCGGTGATCGGAGTGGATGATGATCCCATTCAAATCGGTCTCAGCCCGGTGCCGCTCACGAGCATGGACATTCGCCCCCGGGAGATCGGACGCATCGCGGCCGAAACCCTGCACGACCTCTTGGAAGGCCGTCCGCGTCCCGAAACCGTGACGGTGTCACCGGGGGGAATCATCACCCGACAGTCCAGCGACTTGTTTGCCATTTCCGACCCTGCGGTCATAACGGTCCTGCGCCGCATTCGCACCATGGCGACCGATCACGTCCGCACCGCCGACGTTCTGCGACCCAGCGATGGGGCCCGGCGCACCCTCGAAAGAAAATTCCGCACGCTGCTGGGGCGCAGCATCGAAGAGGAGATTCGCCGACAGCGCATTGAATTTGCCCGCGAAATGCTAATGAACACGCGCTTAAGCGTGGAGGAGGTCGCCGAAAAGTGTGGCTTTGCCAACGCCCCCCATTTTTCACGTTCTTTCAAAAAAGCGCTTGGCCTCTCTCCTGGCGCCTTCCGCAGCAAGGCCCACTAAGGGCCCACGCAAAAATATCTTCAAATCTAAGAATTTATTTTTGCGTGGACCCCAAATTACGCCCTCGTATATCCGATGGCTTGCACTCGAAATTTAATTTCGCCCGCGTCGTCCCCCTCCAGGCCGAGGTCTTCGCCCGCGATGGTGAATTCGGTGCTGAGGTAGACCCGGTCGGAGGCGCGGTGACCCTGCACGCGGCCGGCGGCGGCAAATCGGATGCTGCCGGCGGATTGTATGGGAACCTCGTGTCCGTCCGCGGTCAGAGTGCCGGTGAAACGTACGCGATACCGGTGGTCATTTTCCCGCTCTTGGACCTCCACCCGGGTAATTCGGATGAGGATGTCGGGACGTCGGTCGTCCGCGCGGGCCACCCAGGCGCCCGCCGCCATGCGTTCGGTGTCCACCCGGCTTTCATTGTAGCGGTTTGCCCGCAGGGTGAAGTCCGCCTCGTTGTCCGCGGGGTGGGCGGGGTCCGCCTTGAAGGCGCCTTCGTGCCCGCGTCCGTAAATGACGATGGGACGGAGTTTTTCCGCGTTTTCAATGCGCACCAGGGTGGTCATGAATCTCGGTGCATTGGCCGGAAAGTTGTAGGTTTTCACCGGAGAATCGGCATGCAGCCACGCCCCCGGGGTGAGGAGGAAAAGGGTCAGAAGGAAAGGAATGCGATTTTTCATGGGCAATGGGGGAGTGAGCGGTGAGAGCGTTGAGCGGTGGCGAATCAGTCCTGCGGACCTTCCAGCAGCATGATCCAGGCGTCTTTGTAGCCGCCGCCGAACCGTGGTTGCACGGGATGGAGCAATGGGGTCGGGATTTCCCCTTCGTTGTTGCGGGAGGCGAAAGCGGCGCCGACGGCACTGAATCCGCGGGGCGTCTTTTCGAGGCTTTCAATGCGGACCCCCGGCTTGAAGCTCGAATAGCGGAGTTCGGTGAAATCCCGGTTGAAGGCGGCGACATAATGTCCGCCAAACCGACTGCCGTCTCCGGGATAGCGATACAGGGCATTGGGGGTTTCGATCAAGCCCGTGGCCGAGCGGCCCGTGAAGATCATGCCGCCCGCCTCCAAGGCGCGGAATTTGGAAATCCCGATGGTGTTGGGCCGGTTTCGCGCGCCCGCGGCTTCGAAGTTGTTGGGCACGTAGCTGAGCCATCGGCTCGACACCTCGACATCGAAATTCTCCGGCTCCATGCGCACGATGTAGGTAGCCTGACCGACCTGCATGCCCCAAACCGACATGCCGTAGCCTTCGCTGCCGCCGTGTCCGCGCCACAAATCAATGGGACTGCGCTGATACACCGAGTTTCCGCCGTCGGAACTGCCAATGACGATGATGTTGCCTTCGGCGTCAAACCCGCCGTTGCGCACATAGGAATCGGACACCAATCGAAAATCGTCGTGTCCCACCACGCCCCCGTCCCAGCCGTAGACCTCCCACAAAAATTCGCCGTCCGGGGAAAAGCCGTGCAGATACGGACGCCACCAGGGTTCCCGCCCGGTGCCGGGATTGTTGTGTCCCCCCGCCAGCAGGCTGCCGTCTTTGGGAGAAACGCCCAGCAAGCGGTTGGAGCCGCCGGTGCGTTCGATTTCCGACAACGGACGTCCTTCCGCGCCCAAGCGCCACCAGCCCCGTGCGGAAAACACGTAATTTCCCTCGTGATCCACATGCAATTCCGGGGGATTCCGGTATCCCGGAAAGATCCAAACCCAATCCATCGACCAGGTTTCCGGATCCAATTGGGCGATGAACACATCCCCCGGGACCCGTTCGCCTTCAAAGGTCAACGCCCCGGTATTGCCTCCTTGGGCGGGATCGTGTTCATGAAAATGGGGGCTGCTGGCGGCCAGTTCCCGAAAAGCGGACGTGGCGCGACCGGTCACGACCAGCTTGCCCTCCGGGGTGACCCGTCCGCTTTCCAGACTGGCCAGTCCCCAGTCGAAACGCGTTACCGAAAGAATTTCGGTCAAGTCATCGTTGTAGCGTACGAACATGCCCGCCACATCGGGATTGTGGCGGGGGAGGGCATCCGGCTCCGCAATGTCTTCGCGCATTCTGCCCCCGCCGGAGGGATCCAGCCCCCGGTGCGTTCCTTGGCCGATCACATGCGGCGTGGGTTGATCCGGAAATTCCGGGCCCCAGGCATTGCCGAAGGCCAGGATCGACCCGTCGGGCATGGCCCCCACATCCACAAACTCCTCATGGGATTCCGACCCGAAAAACGTGGCCGCCACCGGATTGAGATAGGCTTCGTGACCCGCGGCTTTCCGCAGGAAACTTTCGTAGCGTCCTCCCGCGTGGGCGGGAATGGACCCGGAAAGCAACAGGGCGACTGTGAGGGCCGGGAGCTTACCGGACAGGGGATACCGGGGCTTGGCAGGGGACAAAATGCGATTTCGATATTTCATATGGATAGCTGTACTACATATTTTTACCCCAATGCAAGAGAAAGAACTGTTTTCCTTCCGAGAAGAGGGTTTCCCCCGGACCGAGCAGGGGACGCAAGGTGGTGGTCATTTGCAGGCAGACAAGTACGAAAATGCAAATCCAGAGGCGCACGGGCGCGTCGGAATCGGCTTGAAAGGATTCCATGCCGCCAAGCAGCAATTTGACTCCGAAATACAGGGATGCGCCCCAGAATACCAGGTGCAGGGAGCCCATGAATCCAATGGATTCGATGGAGGTGCTGAACACCCAGGCGACGGGGAGGAATCCGATCAGCAACACTCCGCTGAGCGCGAGAAGTCCCGCCTGTAGGGCCAGACATTGGCGCAGCGTGCAGTTGGAGCGGGCCAGACATCCGAAGATGTACAGACTCGGCAGACAAATCAGGCTGCTGAAGATGATGCCGCCCGCCGCTTTCAACGGAGAGGCCCACCACTGCATGCCGCCGGAAAAGGAACCGAGGAGGATGCCGTAAAGGAGGTAGCATCCCAGTCCGAGAATCAGCAGGCGGAGGGAGGCGGGGGCGATGCGTTTGCCTTTCATTTCCTCGTAGAGGTTTTCCGGATGCTTCAGCATGGTTTCCACCAGGGTGCCGAAGGCAAGATTCTCCATGGGCACGCCTTTGGGCGGGGTGCGGGGCGGGGGTTCGGGCGGCATGTTGGGCTTCCGGGGACCGGGTACGGGATCGACGGGAGGGCGGGGATCTTTCGTGGAAGCGGCTCCGAATTGCGGACGCGGGGTGGGGGTGTCTTCGGGGGTCATGATTTACTCCAGGGTTTGAATGAGCACACGCAACGAAGCCCAGAGGGCCTCGAGAAAACTGCCTCGAAAGGCATCGGGTCGTAAAAATTGTACTTGGAGGTTGGGGCTGCCGATGTACGGGCGAAGAAACCAGGACAATTGGCTGCCCAACAACAGGTTGCCGGACAACCAGGCCAGCAGGCCGCGCAAGGCCGCGCCCGGTTTGGGGGCCATCCGACAAAGCAGACCGTAGAGCCGGAGATTGGCCATGAGGCCCGCAAAGGCGATGAGCACCACGTGAAACACCATCGTGAAGCTGTATCCCATGCGTCCGTCCGCCTCATCCGGTGAGGGCGTGTTGAACACCAGAAAACTGATGACCGGAAAAAGGGACCCCAGAATCAGGGCCATGATGGCGAAGCTGGTGAGGATGGCCGCGAAAGACTCGCGGAAACTCAGGGGAAGGCCCAACAATTGCGCGAGCATGCCGTTGAGAATGCCATTGCCCACGGCGGTGAGCACAAACAGCAGCGGAATTTTCAGGGCCACGTAGGCCGGCTGCTGCGTGCCCCATTGCCAAAGTCCCAGCGTGCAACCGTAGGCCGCGCCGCCCAGGAAAATCCAGAGCAGACAAACCTGCGTCCAGTCCTTTCGTTCCCGGATGATCGTTTCCAGAACCTCCGCCTCGCCCCGACAAAGCTGCCGCACGTCGGAAATCCGACATGTGAACCTCGGGACGAACCATTTGGGGCTGCTCATACGGGAAGAATATCTTTTAACTTTGCATTGTAAAGTAAAAAGATGAGGTGCGGATGAAAAAAATTTCCGCGTGAAAGAATCCCCGCATGGAAACCATGAGAACTTCGTTTTTTGAACAGAAGGACGCGAAGGAAGCAAAGAATTTCAGTGGGGTTGACGCAATGGAAAGCCTCTTTTTTTCATTGAAAGGTCTGTAGGTTTCAGAGCATCCGCAGGCCGTGTCTTGGCATCCGCAGGTTTAAAAATCCAGTCTGTCTTGATCCGTTGTCCGGCGGAGCCATCCGTTGGTTTTGCTCTTTTTCGGTAACAGGCGGGGTTTCTGCTTATTTTTTGCGAGCTTTTTCAAAGAATACCCATAGGATTACAGACATGAGCAACAAGAAAGATATGGTACCCATCCATCCGGGAGAGGTCCTCTTGGAGGAATTCCTGAAGCCCATGGGGATTTCAAAGTACCGCATTGCCAAGGATATCAGCGTCCCGCCCCGGAGGATCAATGAAATTGTCCACGGAAAGAGATGCATCACCGCTGACACCGCCTTGCGACTTGGACGGTTTTTCGGTGTCTCCCCGCAGTTTTGGTTGAATCTTCAGGCACATTTTGATCTGGCCCAATCAGCCTGTCGGACTTTGGGCTTCGAAGCGAAAATTCGAGCCGTTTGAGCCAGGATTTCGTCGAATTTGCGGAGAATAGCATCGCTATTTGACAAAAATTCGCCGAAAGCCTGGCCAAATCGGGCGGATTTGCAGCCGAAGCTCCCAAAGTCCGACAGGCTGACAGTACAAGACAAGCTCGGCGACCGCCTCAACGATGAGGTTCGTGTCTTGGCGGTGGCATGACGATAATTTCGCTCTATGACCTTGCACGCCTTCTTTGCAAATATCTCAGGGATTCAGGAATTTTCTTTTTTTCCGCATCCCCGAGTGGTATTTGACCCCGATGAAAAAATCAACTGTCCCTGAACACGTCGGGTCCCGCGTTTCCGCTTGGGGCGAAGGTCCGGTTTGGTGGCGGGATTGTCTGCATTACGTCGATATCAAGGGCGGCGCTTTGATTTCGTGGAATCCCCAAACCGACGCCGAGGAAGTGTTTGAGGTTGGCCAAGAGGTCGGCTTTCTGCTGCCCTGCGGCTCCGGCGCATGGGTTTGGGGGGGCGAAAAGGGGTTGTATCTGCTCGATTCGCAAACCCGGGCATCCACCCTCATTGCCAGTCCCGAGGCCGACAAGCCGAACAACCGCTTTAACGATGCCGGGGTCTCTCCCGACGGTCGTCTTTTCGCCGGGACAATCGCCATGGACAAAACCACCGGGGCCGCGAACCTGTATCGGGTGGATCAAAACCTGCGCTGTGAAGTGGCCTATCCGCAGGTCACCAATTCCAACGGCATCGCCTGGTCCCCGGATGGGCGCGTCTGTTATTACATCGACACCCCCACCCGCAAGGTCTTGCGTTTCCAGTATCGCGGCACCACCGGCGCCCTCGAGGACCCGCAAGTGCTCCTTGACACGGATCCGGTCATCGACGCCTCGCCCGACGGCATGTGCGTCGATGCCGAGGGTCATTTGTGGATCGCCTTCTGTCATGGCGGATGCGTGATTCGGTTTGATCACGTCAGCGGACGCGAACTCCAACGCATTGAATTTCCCTGCGTCGAGACCACTTCCTGCTGTTTCGGCGGACCCGATTTACGCGACCTGTATGTCACCACCGGCATTCACGCGAACAAAACCGAGGCACAGGCCGGCAAAGTGTTCGTCGTCAAGGATGTCGGGGTCGGCGGGCTGCCGCAGGTGCCTTTCGGAGCCGATCCTTCATCCGCCATAGAGGCATAAGTAAGCGGTGTTGGTGGTCACCCGGACCCCGAACCGTTGGTCCGCCGCGACCTCAAAGGACATGCCGGGACCATAAGTGTTCCAGTCGGATGCCCCCGGAAGTTTGACAATCAATTCTCCGGTGACAACCGTCATCACCTCGCGGGCGGAGGTGGAGAATTCGTAAGTGCCGGGAGCCATGACGCCCACGGTGGCCGTGGCCTCCGGCGTATCAAACCCCAGGGAAACGACTTTGCCTTCATAATAACTGTTGGTGTTGAACATGCGCGTAATCTATCGAAGCGTCCGCAGGATGTCGCGCAAAAAATGATCGGCTTTCGTTTTCCGACGTTCGGAAGAGAATTTGCGAGGCTTTCCGAACGTCGGAAACCGCTTCAATCCTCCGATTTTCTCCCCTCCAACATCAGCAGCGGAGAGACGGGCACGCGCATGGCGGCGGCCGCGGCCCGGAAGGTGAGCAACTGATTGCCGTCGATCCGACCATTCACTTTCACGGCCTCCTGCGCGGCGGCGATGAGTTGTTTTTGCACACCGGGGGTGAGTCGCATCAGTTGCCGCAGGGTTTGATCCAACTCGGCGAAGTGATCTTGTGCCGAACCGAGCAATTTGAGTTGGGTCGGTCCCTGGTATCCGCGAAAGCGATTGACGGCGGCCTGGAAACTTTCCTCGGCCTCCGCCGGGGTGCGGGCGCCGTCCCAGGCCAACAGGGAAAGAAAGAGGTTGAGGGCCTCCTCGCATTCTCCGACCGTGCAACGGGGCTGGCAAAGTTTCCGAATTTCCGCCTCCGATGCCAAGGTATGTTCCACCAGCATTTGCAGGGCATATTCTTGGAGCGTGACCTGTCCGTCCGCTTCCAAAATCCGTTCGACGAGGTCGAGATAGGGTTCGCGTTTCTCCCGATACATTTTTCGCAGGGCCGGGGCGCAGAGGTCGAAAAGGGGGATCAGATCCGTCGGGCGGACTTCCGGCAGCCGTTCCCGAGCTTGTTCGACCGCTTCCAGGAGTTCTTCGTCGCCGAAGGCCTCGAGCCGTTCCATCTGCTTTTGGAGGATCTCGTCCTTGTCCTGTAGGAAGAGACGGAGCACGATGGCCGCCGCGCCGTCCCGATTGCGGCTGAGGGTCAGGATATCCTGTGGAAGCGCGCCCAGCCAGAGATGCATGTGGTCCACTTCACCGGCATCCGGAGTGCCGACATGCTCATACACTTCGCGAACCTTCCGCAGGGGAGGCAGCGGATGGTTGCCGGTGTAGATGTCCTCGGAAAATTCGCCCGCCCGGCGGGGAACCGCCGGAAAAACCCCGTCCCAACCCGGATCCAACCAACGGATCCGCTCCTCCAGGGGCGGATGCGAGGCCAGGGCCCGGGAAACAAAGTGCAGTTTCGTGTCGGCAAAAAGCATGTGGCCGAATTCCTCGAAAATGCGGTGGCCGAGTCTGGCGCGCAGGTTGTCTTTGCCCAGCTTTTTCAGCGCTCCCGAAATGCCGGCGGGATTGCGGGTGAACTGCACGGCCGAGGCGTCGGCCAGTTTTTCGCGATTTCGGCAGACGAAAGTTTGCAAAATTTTTCCGAAAAAATTACCGATGTAACCGATGCCCATCAGGACCACGCCCAAGGCCATGACCAGCGGATGGCGGGCCATGGGGCCGGTGCGGCCGCCCCCTTCGACCGAGACCCCGACGCAGAGAACCGCGCCTGCCTGATAGATCATGAAAAGGCCGGACAGCCAAACCAGCATCCGGGTATTCACGCGCATGTCACCATAGAGAACATGGCTGTATTCATGGGCGATGACCCCCTGCAATTCCTCCCGGGTCAGGCGCTCCAGCGCCCCGCGGCTCAGCACCAACGACGCCTGATCCACCTCCCAGCCAATACAAAAAGAGTTGATGGCCTGATTCTCCAGCAGGTAGAGTTGGGGGACCGGGATCCCGGAGGCCAAGGCCATCTCGCAACTGAGGTTGTAGTAGCGCCTTTCCTCCTCGTCCCCGCTGTCGGGATCCACCTCCCGGATGTCATACAGCCGCAAAAAATTGGCCACCCCCGCCTGAATCTGCCGATGACGCCGCCAGCAGCCGAACAGCAGAATCAGAAAGGTCAGCCCCGCCGCCGCAACCATGGCCCCCGCGGGATTCCGCAGGGCCTCAATGTCATATGCGTTGGCAATCAACCGCAGGAGGAGCCCGGTGGCGATGGCGACACAGAAGCTGACGATGACGGCAAAAAGCCAGAACAGACAGATCGCCTGACGGGAGCGACGCAGAGAGTCCGCCTGTTGATCAAAGAAATTTTCCGGGGCCATCATTTATTTCGGACAAGTTTTGGGGCTGAGGTCATTTTCTTTTCCTTCGGATCACCTTGATTCAGGTCTCTTTCAAAGAAACAAGTTTCGAGAAAGAAAGAAAGGAAAAAACTTATCTCAGTTTGAGTTTCCACGGCTGATTTTTTGAGATTCGACCGATACGGATACTGGATGAAAGATGAAAGGGTTGTCGTTGAGTTCGGGACCCGAACTCAAGATTTCCCAAACGCAGATGCCTTATGAAACCTTTCGTGGTTCTTCCATATTCCAACCCTCAAAAAATCAGCCCTGTTTCGTGTCCCAATATGGGATCATTCGCGCTCATTTTGTGGTCTAGTCTTGACCCGTGCGGATGCCAAGGTGTACCATGGCGCATGAAATTCCGGGTAAACCGCATGAAAACTATCTTTTGGCTCCTTTTACTGCCGCTTTCGGCTTGCATGACGCCGAATCGTGGGTTTGTGGATGAAAATCATAATGTGATTCCCGTTCGCCCGCGGTTTACGCTCGAATGGAGGCCGGATCAAGCTGTCGGGCATTTGCAATTCAACCGATTTTATGTTTACGAGGGTGAAAGATCGATCTACCCGAATTCAACTGAGGCGCATTGGTTCAGTTTTGTGTTTTTTGATTGTGGACGCGTTTTTTTCAAGAGTGAATCCGGGCTGTTTGGCGAACGAAATGTGGAAGCGGATCATCAACGGGGGCGCATCGGTTTCTACAGCGTGGATCATGAAAAGCTGGTTGTTGAATTGTTTGTTCCGATTTACGGGGATCGGTATCACAAATATTTCGGGGAAATTTTTAAAGATTCAATCGTCTTTGACCGGGGGGAGCATGGGAGGTTTCCCGTTGACCGGCGTCCATTCCATAAAACTGTCCACTTAAGTGAAGAAGCCGCCAATTTTGAGCCCTATTGGGAGCGGTAACAAAATATCCGGTGTGAATCTCCCTCAAGAACCCTCGGCTTGGTGGAATTTCAGCCCGAGGGCGGCGAGGAGATAGGCGGCGGCGGCGAGAAAAAAAAGGTTGGAAAATCCGCCGCGAAAGGCAAGCAGGGCGGCGGCGGGTCCGGTGAGGACGGCGACGGCACTGTCGATGCCGCAGGCCCAGGGGATTTGTCGGGAGACGCGGTCCGCGAGAATGCGGATGCCCAGCGGAAAGGGCATGCCCAGGGGAATGGCCAACAGCAGGAGTAGTCCGCCGCCCAGTCCGAAGCGAAACACGGCGGCGGTGCCGAGGAGCGCGTTCACCATTCCGTTCACCAAGGGAACGGAGAGGACCATGCCGAGGGCGATGGCCAACAGGAGTTTTGTCAACAAGCGGGGGTCGGCGGGGAGTTTCCGGCTCCAGGCGCTGCCCAGTCCCATGCCGCAGAGCAGGGTGGCGATGACCACGGCGGCGCTGATCACCGGATGTCCCCAGAGCAGGGTGAGGCGTTGCATGAGGGCCACCTCAAACATCATGAATCCCATGCCCAGCCCGGAAAAGGTGAACAGGGTGAAACCGGAACCGCGCAGGGATTTCCGCAAGGGGAGGAGGGGACCGAACACGAGGACGGCCACGCCAATGGCGAGCAACATCAGCAACGCCCTCAGAAAAACGGGGCCCCGTTCGCTGACGCTAAGCTGATCCAAATCCGGACTGCGGTCCCAGGGGTGCAGAAATTGATTGAAAAAGGGCCGGTCATCGGTGGGGGCGCGCACATCGAAACGGTACCGGGCGTACACGCTTTCGGGGTCTGTCCCCAACAGCGCTGCGATCAGTTCGTCCAATTCGCCCCCGGCCTCGCCGTGACTGCGGGGCGCATCCGAAGGCGGCCAGATCAGGTCAAATCCCTTTTCCGCGCAGAAGGCCCGGACGGCTTCGATTTCCTCGGCGGAAACGGGGACAGGCCCCGTCAAAACCGACATCGAGCCCCAGCCGCGCACGATGAGCATGTGTTCGCCGGGAGCGGCGTGACCCTCCAGACGAAGGGCGGTGGCGGCGAGATCGACGATGCGGGGGGCGTGGCGGAGAGGTTCGTCCAGCCAGACGTTGAAAGAGAGGCGTCCGTTGGAGGAGAGGCGGTTCAGGGCCGTGCGTACGGATTCAACCGTAAAAAGGGTGTCCTCGCCCAGGGTTTGCAATCCACCGGGTCCGCCGAAATGTCCGCGCTCGGGAAAGACGATCAGGTCGCGGGGCGTTTGGTTTGGGTTGGCCAGGAAAAGACGGGGATCGCCGCGGTGGAGGGTGACGCGTTCGGCGTCCAACAACGGTTTCATGCGCGCGACAAGAAGGGGATGGGCCTCCACGGCGGTGAGGCGGGTTGCGGTGGACGCAAAAAGCGCGGGCGTACCTCCGGGGGCCAGGTAGAGGGCGTTTTCGGGCTTGGCGGCCGCATAGGGCAGGGCTCTGGGGGTTTGGGCGAGAATGTCGGCGGCGGGGTCGTCGGGGGACAACAAAATCCCGGCGGTTTCTCCGTCCACATGGAAATGGGGCGGGGCGGGGACGGGTCCGGTGTGGCGGAGGCTGAGATCGGGGGCGTGGCGAAGCGCGGGCGCGGTCACCACGTCCACTCGCCCGAGCGCGTGGGGGAAAGGACCCTCGCGTACCGCGTCCGGCAGTTGCAGGGCGTAACTGAGGTCCTTGTAGGGCGAGCGGGGCAGGGACGGCGCGGTCAGGGCCGCAATCAGAATGGCGGCGGCGGTCAGGACCGGGGCGATGGGTTTGGGGCGGGTGACCAGGGCGGCGATGAGGGCCAGCACCGCGAGAGGGGTGGTGAATTGTTCGGGTTGCCACAGTTGGAGACTGGCCAGGGCGAGGGCGGAGCCGGCGGCGGACCCGAAAAGGTTGGCGGCGTAGAGGCGGTTGATGTGCTTGGCCCCGGTGGCAAAGGCGATGGACAAAGCGGAGGCGCCGAAGAAAAAGGGGGGCAAAAACACCGCCCCCAGGCCCACGAGCCGGAACCATTGACCCCGCTCCGCGTGCAGGAGGTCCACCTCCAAGCCCGCCAAAAGCGGACGCGCGGGCAGCGGAAGCAGGGCCGTGAACACCGCGCACAGCAACAAAGCGGGCGTAAACAGCCCCTCCAGGTCGCGCGGGGTTTGCGCATCGGATTTCCGGGTCTTCCACAAAGTCAGTACCGATCCGCCCGCGCCAAACCCCAACAGGGCCACCGACAGGACCACGTAGGCGAGGTGATGCCCCTGGGCATAGCCCAGCATTTGCATCAAAGCCACTTGCAGGGCCAAAAGGGTCACGGAAATCAGAAAGACGGGCAAACCTGTTTTCATACCTTCATGGAAACCAGAAAGCGGGGAAAGGTTCAACATAAACTTTGTCCACAGGCAGAAGAATCCGGGGGGGCAGGAGCGCCAATCGCCGCATTGGCGGGGCGAAAGGGGGCATATCCTGCAGGGAAGACCCCCTCCGCCCCTGCCGGTGCGGAGACCGGCGCTCCCGTCCCCTTTTTCGCCCCGTCGGTAATCGATCAATGTTCGAAGTTGGACGTTCGATGTTCGGCGTTCACGATTTCCCAAACGCAGATGCCTTATGAAACCTTTCGTGGTTCTAAAGCATCCGTAAACGCTTGCCTTGTCGGTCTGTCGGGTTACAAAAGCAACATGAATGAAAAACCCGCTCAAAAATCCACGCGAAGAGCCCATGCCCGGGCGGTTCTTCACCGGGTGATTTTCGAATCCGACACGCCGGCGGGAAAAGGCTTCGATGTGCTGTTGATTCTGGCCATCGTGGTGAGTGTATTGGTCACGGTTTTGGACAGCGTCCCCGCCTTTCGCGAGTCCCATGGCCTTTTGCTCTTCGTCTTGGAGTGGGGTTTCACGGCCCTGTTTGCGGTGGAATACGGACTGCGACTCTACAGCGCCCGCCATCCCAAGGGCTACGCGCTGAGCTTTTTCGGGCTGGTGGATCTCATCGGCTGGCTGCCCACGGTGGTGGGGCTGCTGATTCCGGGGAGTCATTTTTTGACCACCTTCCGGGTGATCCGGGTGCTGCGGATTTTTCGAATTCTGAAAATGGTGGCGTATATCGAAGAAGCCGAGTCGCTGATGAACGCCCTGCGCAGCGGACACCGGAAAATTCTTATATTTCTAGGCGGGGTGTTGACTCTGGTGATGATTCTCGGCAGCCTGATGTACCTGATCGAAGGACCCGAGAACGGCTTCACCAGCATTCCGGTGAGCATTTACTGGGCAATCGTCACCCTCACCACCGTCGGATACGGGGACATCAGCCCGCAAACCCCGGCGGGACAATTTTTGTCCTCGGTGGTCATGATTCTCGGCTACGCGATCATCGCCGTGCCCACCGGCATCGTCTCCGCGGAATTCATCCGCCAAGGTCCGCCCGAATCCAAGCAGCCACGGTGTCCCCAATGCGGCGAAGGCCAACATCTCCCCCGGGCAAAATATTGCCACCAATGCGGAATGGGTTTCGGCGATGTGAGCGCATCGGAAAAAGCCGATGGCGTTTGAAAAGATCCTGAATGGCGTTTTTTTCAAGTTATTTCCAATAATTACGAATGGTTTTCGTTATATGTGAAGCGGGATCATCGTGATCACCCGCAGAAAGGAAGAAGCCATGAAAACAAAAGTTGGAATCAAATTACTGTTCATCGGTTTGATGGGGATGACCTCGTTTGTCGGGGCGCAACGGGGAATCGGCGACGCGGAAGGTTTGGCGCGTCAGCAGACGCCCGTGACTCGAAATACGGTGGCGGGCGAGGTGATTGAAGTCAAACTTGCCCCCTGTGAACAGACCACGGGTCCATCGGATATCGGCATGCATTATTTCCTGAAAACCGGGGAAGACCTCATCCTCAACCTGCATTTGGGCCCGGACCATGCGGTCAAGGCCCTGGGATTGCCGATGGAGGCCGGTTTTCCGCTGACCGCCCGCGTTTTCCGAACTGAAAAGATGGCGAAAAACCACTGGGTGGTCCAGGAAGTGACGATTGAAGGCAGTCGGACCCGCTTGCGGGAAGAAAACCTGCGTCCGGTATGGGCGGACCCGTTCGGAACGCCCGTTTCGCCGGCGTGGGAGGTGAAGGAGGCTCACAAGCTCGCTGGATATGCGCTCGCAAACTCGCGAGCGGTCCATTTTCCGATTTCTGACCTCTGAAAATAACAGAATGATTGGATGAGAGAATGATAAGGTGGGAAGTAAGAGAGAGTTAAAGAAGGAGAGAAGGAGAGAAGGAGAGAACTTCGAACATCGAACTCTCGTTGCTACGGCGGGCAAGCCGTCCAACATCGAATTTTGAACCTACAACCAGCAACCCGCAACCTGTAACCCGTAACCGGCAACCACTCAACAACCCAACCACCCAACTCCCTCCCCTAACTCTCCCCACATTCTTGTTTGCATCCCTCGATAATTTTGGCAAGGAGACGTACCCGCCCACATTCCGTCGGCTTTCACGAGGAGAATCTGATCATGAGCAACGAATCCTTTTACGTCACCACCCCCATTTATTACGTCAACGACAAGCCCCACATCGGCCACGCGTACACCACCATGCTGGCGGATATGCTGGCCCGCACCCATCGGTTGTTGGGACACGACACCTGGTTTTTGACCGGGACCGACGAGCATGGTCAGAAAGTCCAGGAAGCCGCCGCAGCCCGGGGCGTGCCCGCGCAGCAACACGTGGATGAATTCGTGCAGCGCTTCGAAGAACTCTGGAAACGCCTGGAAATCACCCACGACGACTTCATCCGCACCACCGAACCCCGGCATACCCGGGTGGTGCAGGCGATTTTGCAGGATCTCTATGATCGCGGCGAAATTTATCAGGATGAGTACGACGGCCTCTACGACGTGCGCAGCGAGACCTTTATCACCGAAAGGGATCTGCCCGAGGGCTGCACCCTCGACAACCTGCCCGATCACGTCAAACCCATCCGCGAAACCAACTATTTTTTTCGCATGGGCAAATACCAGCAGTGGCTGATTGACTATATTCAGGAGAATCCCGGATTCATTCAGCCCGATTTCCGCCGCAACGAAACCCTGGGCTTCTTGCGCAAGCCCTTGGAAGATCTCTGCATCAGCCGTCCCAAATCCCGTCTCGCCTGGGGAATCGAGCTGCCCTTCGACGCCAATTTCGTGACCTACGTATGGTTCGACGCCCTGGTGAACTACATTTCCGCCGTGGGGTATCAATCCGACGAAACCCAATTCGCGCGCCGTTGGCCCTGCCAGGTGCACCTCATCGGCAAAGACATTCTCACCACCCACACCGTGTACTGGCCCACCATGCTCAAAGCCATGGGCGTGGAAATGCCCAAGTGCATTTTCGCGCACGGCTGGTGGCTGAGCGGTCGCGACAAGATGAGCAAATCCAGCGGCAACGTGGTCAACCCCCTCGAATACGCCGACCGTTTCGGGGTCGATGCCCTGCGCTATTTCCTGATGGCGGAAATGACCCTGGGACAGGACGCCGCTTTCACCGAAGACGTGTTCGTCAAGCGCTACAATTCCGATTTGGCCAACGACCTCGGCAACCTCACCAGCCGGGTGCTGAAAATGGTGCATACCCACAGCGAAGCCGCCGTGCCCGCGCCTTCGGACGGAATTTTGCAGGACCCCGACGCGGCCAACCTGTGGAAAGTGGTCAATGCCGCCGTGGAAGGCATGACCGCACAGATCGAAGCCATGCGCCCCGATCTCGGCCTGGCGGACGTCATGACCGCCGTGCGCGAAGCCAACAAGTACATCGGACTTCGCGCCCCCTGGAAACAGGCCAAGGAAGAAGACAAACAGACCCTGTTCGATACCCTGTACATGGCCCTCGAAGCCCTGCGGGTCTGTTCCGCCCTGCTGTATCCGGTGATGCCCGCGAAAATGAAAGCCCTGCGTCACATGATCGGCGCCGGGGAAGGCGAGCCCGGACCGGAACATCTGCGGACCTTTGGCGTCTTGCCCGCGGGCACGCCCCTGATCGAGGGCGAGGGCTTGTTCCCTCGGGTCCAGGTCAAAAAGACCGAGCCCCAGGCACCCGCCCCCAAAGCCACGAAAAAAGCCGAAAACGTGAAAGAAATTTCCGAAATCGGGTTTGAAGACTTTGGCAAGTTGGATCTACGCACCGCCACCATCACCGCCGCCGAAAAAGTGGAAGGAGCGGACAAGCTGCTGCGCCTGCAACTGGACGTCGGCGGCGCACCCCGTCAGATCGTAGCCGGCATCGCCCAACACTACGCGCCCGAAGACGTAATCGGAAAAACCATCGTCATCGTCGCCAACCTCAAACCCGCCGTCATCCGAGGCGTGGAGAGCCAAGGCATGTTGCTGGCCGCCACCCAAGGCAAACGCCTCACCCTCATCACCACCGCCGGCGAAATGGACAGCGGCGCGCGGGTGGGGTGAAAGGCCCCAGTCCCGACTTTAGTCGGAAGTCCACGAGCACCCTTTAGGGTGCGATACGCATCGGAAGCGGCCAAAACGACTCACCGAAAAGACCTCATGCTCTGAAAATCCGGACCGTAAACGGGCGGCTGAAGTTTTGGGAAATTAGAATGAAAAGCCATGCTGGTGAAGGCCTCAGGCTCTGGAATCCCGGACCGTGAACGGGCGGCTGAAGCTTTGGGAAATTAGAATGGAAAGCCATGCAGGTGTAGACCTCAGGCACTGAAATCCCGGACCGTAAACGGTCCTCTGGACTTCCGACTGAAGTCGGGACTTCGACGCTTTATTTTTTTTCATTTTTTTCTTGAGAGAAAGACGGTTGTTTCCCATACGGATATATATGTATGATTGGCGAAAAATGACACAGGAAGAGCGGATCGAAATTCTGCGGGAACGCCAAGAACGAAAATCCGCTTGGCATCGTCCCTCCGTGAAGTTCGAGGGAAAATGGGTGCATTTGACCGCAGCCTGCTACGAACACCGCTGCCTCATTGGGCGTGATCCACTTCGGTTGGGATCCTTCAGTGACGAACTTCTGGACACCATCTCCAAGGTTGCAATGGAAATATCGGCATGGTGCGTGTTGCCCAACCACTATCACGTGCTGACCCGGGTGGCGGATGTGGGGATTCTGACACAAAACATCGGAAGGCTCCATGGCCGCACATCCCACCAATGGAATGTCGAGGAGGACAAACAGGGGCGTACTTGTTTTCATGGCTGTCTGCCGAAACCCGTAAAAAGCCTGTCCCACCGTTGGGCCACATTGAACTACATCCATCACAATCCCGTTAAACACGGCTATGTGGAACGATGGCAGGATTGGCCCTACACAAGCGCCCACGCCTATCTGGATGCCGTGGGCCATGCCTACGCCCGCCGCATGTGGGACGAATTCCCAATCCTGGACATGGGAAAGGGATGGGATGAGGAAATAGGGCCATAGTCCCGACTTTAGTCGGAAGTCCACGAGCGCCCTTTAGGGTGCGATACGCGACGGAAGCGGCCGAAATGACTCACCGAAAAGACCTCGGCCTCCGAAAACCCGGACCGTGAACGGGCGGCTGAAGTTTTGGGAAG